>NZ_JBNCLC010000013.1:0-145787 GCF_049844475.1 Micromonospora sp. DT47
CGGGGGCGGTGTGCCGCGGGAAAGTCAAAGGGGGGGATCTGCCCGGCGGCCGGGGGGCCTGCTCGGGTGTCCGGGGGGGTGTAACCGGCCCGGCCGGGTGCGCATTCCATCGGCGCTGGCTTGCCGGGCCGCCGCCTTGGTCGGGGGTGCCGGAGCGGTGTGCCATGTACAACGACCCGCACCCCCCGGCGATTCCGCCGCCGGGGTGGCGCCGGCCACGGGACGGCGCAGGTCAAACCGGATCCCGGGGCCGGATCCGCCGGCCCGGTTAGCCGGACTGGACATCCGGCGCGCCAAGGTCGGCCTGTTCGCCGCTCGGCCCCGATCCCGACGCCGGCCACCAGCGTCAAGATCCGCGCAGTTTCTCGGAAAGTGTGATCTCCCTGCGCGCTGAGGCCACACTTTCTCCGAAAGTGCGCGGATTTTGAGCGGGCCGAGCGGCGCTGGCTGCGCGCCTCGCGCGCTGACCGCTGTGGGCGGGAGGGAGCGTCACGCTCCCTCGGCGGCCGGGGCTGGTCCGGGCGCTCCGGCGGCGTCGGGGCGGGTCTGGGCGGGGATCCGCGCCGCCCCGGCGGCCGGTTCAGCGGGCACGGCCGGCTGGGCCGGGGCGGGCCGCTCGGCCGCCTGGGCGGGCACGGCCGGCTCGGCTGGCCAGGGCACCTCGGGGGAGCGGTGGAAGGTGATGCCGGCGGTGGCCCAGCGGGGGCCGTGCGCGGCCAGCCGGTCCCGGAACCCGGCCCAGTCGTGCGTGCCCCGGGCCGACCAGCCCAGCTCGGCGAGGGCGGGCAGCCGGGGGAAGAGCATGAACTCCACCTCGGCCAGCGAGGTCACCGACTCGGTCCAGAGCGGCGCCCCGACACCGAGCACCGCCTCCGCCGGCACGTCGGTCAGGTGCGTGCCCGGGTCCCAGTCGTACGCCCGCCGCACGTCGATCAGCCCCGCCCAGTCGTGCCCGATCGGGGTGTCCGGGGCGTACTTCATGTCCAGGTAGGCATGGTTGCCGGGGGAGAGGATCAGCCGGGCACCCCGGCGTACCGCGTCGGCCACCACCGGGTCGTCGCCGTTGGTGCCCCACCACTGCAGCACTCGCCCGTCGGTGTGCCGGGCCGGGGCGATCTGGTGCCAGCCGACCACGGTCTTCCCGAGGCTGGCGGCGATCCGCTGCACCCGTTCCACGAAGCCGGTGTACGCCTCCCCCTTCACCTTGAACGCCTCGTCGCCGCCGATGTGCAGCCACGGGCCGGGGGTGAGCGCGGCGACCTCGCCGAGCACGTCGGCGACGAAGTCGTACGTCCGCTCGTCGGCCGGGTCCAGGTAGCTGAAGCCGACCTCGGTGCCGGTGTACGGCGGCGGCGCGACCTTGCCCGGCGCCAGCTCGGGGTACGCGACCAGCGCCGCGTTGGTGTGGCCCGGCAGGTCGACCTCGGGGACGACGGTGACGTGCCGGCGGGCGGCGTACCGGACGATCCGCCGGTAGTCGGCGGCGGTGTACCAGCCGCCGGGGCCGCCACCGACCGCGGTCGTCCCGCCGACGGTGGTCAGTCGGGGCCAGGAGTCGACGGCGATCCGCCAGCCCTGGTCGTCGGTGAGGTGCAGGTGCAGGTGGTTGAGCTTGTACCGGGCCAGGTGGTCGATCACCCGGAGCACGTCGGTGACGCCGAAGAAGTGCCGGGACACGTCGAGCATCGCGCCCCGGTACGGGAACCGGGGCCGGTCGACGATCACGCCGCCGGGCACCACCCAGCGTCCGGTCACCGGGGTCGGGCTCTCGATGGTCGCCGGCAGCAGCTGACGCAGCGTCTGCGCGCCGTGGAAGAGGCCGGCCGCAGTGGCGGCGGTGATCCGGACCTCGGTGGGGCCGACGTCGAGCCGGTAGCCCTCGTCGCCGAGGGCGTCCCCCGCCGGAGCCGGCTCCGCCGCACCGTCGACCCGGCCCGCCGCACCGTCGACCCGGCCCGCCGCGGCGACGGCGACCGGGCCCGCGGCGGCGACGGCGACCGGGCCCGCGGTGCCGGACAGGGTGATCACCAGGTGGCCGTCGGTCCCGGCGTCGGTCACCTCGGTGACCGGCAGGACGTACCCGGTGGCGGGGCGCAGGAGTTCGGCAAGCTGCTCGGCCACGTCCCGCGCGGCCGGGTCCGGGCTGACCCGGACGGCCGCGTCGGCGGAAAGTGTGAAGTCGGCGGCCGGGTCCGGTGCGACCCGCTCCGGGGCCGGCACCACGTCGCCGATCCGGACCGGGGCGGGCGGCGCGAGCTGGTCGCCGGCCGCCCGCGCGGCGGCCCGGGCGAGGTCGCCCGCCGCCGGCTCGTGGCCGGGCAGGACGACCTGGCCGAGCGGTTCCTGGCCGGTCTCGGGGGTGCGGGACGGGGTGGGCGGCACGGCAGCGGCTCCGGGGTGTGTATTCGCGAGGGATATGGCAAAAGTCAGGTTCAGCAGGTACCGGTGCCGTCAAGGGTACGAGGGGAGGGGGAATTGCGTGATCGTGCGCGTGGAAGCGTTCCCAGGAACCACCACGAACGCGGATAGTCGTGATGGCTGTGCCTATTGTCACCGAACGGTCCCGAGCCGCCCGATGTTCGCTTAACCTTCGCCCACCGATCGGCGTCGACCCGGGATTACCGATGGTCGACCCCGGGGTATGAGAGCGACTGAACCTTCGTTAAGTGTCAATCCGGCGCGCGTGGGAGGCTCCAGGTGGCAGCGCAAGAGACGGTGGACCACAAGTACGTCTACGACTTCGCCGAGGGCAACATGGACCTCAAGGACCTGCTCGGCGGCAAAGGGGCCAACCTGGCCGAGATGACCAACCTCGGTCTGCCGGTCCCGCCTGGCTTCACCATCACCACCGAGGCCTGCAAGGCGTACCTGGCCACCGGCGAGGAGCCGGACGGGCTGGCCGGCCAGATCGCCGCGCACCTGTCGTCGCTGGAGAGCGCGATGGGCAAGCGGCTCGGCGACCCGCAGGACCCGCTGCTGGTGTCCGTCCGCTCGGGGGCGAAGTTCTCCATGCCGGGCATGATGGAGACCGTCCTCAACGTCGGTCTCAACGACCGCAGCGTGGTCGGGCTCTCCGCGCAGGCCGGCGGCAACGACCGGTTCGCCTGGGACTCGTACCGGCGGCTGATCCAGATGTTCGGCAAGACCGTCTGCGAGGTGCCGGGCGAGGAGTTCGAGCACGCGCTCGACGACGCCAAGCGCGCCAAGGGCACGACCAACGACCTGGACCTGGACGCGGAGGACCTGCGCGGGCTGGTCGACTCGTACAAGAAGATCTTCAGCAAGCACACCGGCCGGGAGTTCCCGCAGGAGCCGCGCGAGCAGCTCGACCTGGCGATCCGGGCGGTCTTCGAGTCGTGGAACGCAGACCGGGCCGTGCTCTACCGCCGGCAGGAGCGGATCCCGGCCGACCTCGGCACCGCGGTCAACGTGGTGGCGATGGTCTTCGGCAACCTCGGCCCGGACTCCGGCACCGGCGTCGCGTTCACCCGCGACCCGGGCAGCGGCGCGCAGGGCATCTACGGCGACTACCTGGCCAACGCCCAGGGCGAGGACGTGGTCGCCGGCATCCGCAACACCGTGCCGCTGCAGGAGCTGGAGCAGCTCGACAAGAAGTCCTACGACCAGCTGCTCGCCTTCATGGCCCGGTTGGAGGAGCACTACAAGGACCTCTGCGACATCGAGTTCACCATCGAGCGCGGCAAGCTCTGGATGCTGCAGACCCGGGTCGGCAAGCGCACCGCTGCGGCCGCGTTCGTCATCGCCGGGCAGCTCGTCGACGAGGGCCTGATCGACCTGGACGAGGCGCTGCACCGGGTCAACGGCGCGCAGCTCGCCCAGCTGATGTTCCCCCGGTTCCAGCTCGACCACGAGTTCCAGCCGGTGGCCAAGGGCATCGGGGCGTCGCCGGGCGCGGCGTCCGGCAAGGTGGTCTTCACCTCCGCCCGGGCGGTCGAGCTGGCCGGTGAGGGTGAGTCGGTGATCCTGGTCCGCCGGGAGACCAACCCCGACGACCTCAACGGCATGATCGCGTCCAAGGGCATCCTCACCTCGCGGGGCGGCAAGACCAGCCACGCCGCCGTGGTGGCCCGGGGGATGGGCAAGACCTGCGTCTCCGGCGCCGACGAGCTCGAGGTCAACGTGCCGGCGAAGAAGTTCACCGTCGCCGGGCAGACCGTCACCGAGGGCGACATCGTCTCCATCGACGGCACCACCGGCAAGGTCTACCTCGGCGAGGTGCCGGTCATGCCGTCCGAGGTGGTCCAGTACTTCGAGGGCAGCGTCGACCCGGAGCACATCGACAACGCACTGGTCCGGGCCGTACATCGGATCATGACGCACGCCGACGCCACGCGGCGTCTGGCGGTCCGCACGAATGCCGACACCGGCGCGGACGCCGCCCGGGCCCGGCGCTTCGGCGCCGAGGGCATCGGGCTGTGCCGCACCGAGCACATGTTCCTCGGCGACCGGCGGGAGCTGGTGGAGCGGCTGATCCTGGCCCGCACCGACGACGAGCGGGACGGCGCGCTGGCGGCGCTGCTGCCGTTGCAGCGGGCCGACTTCGAGGAGATCTTCCGCGAGATGGACGGCCTGCCGGTCACCGTGCGGCTGATCGACCCGCCATTGCACGAGTTCCTGCCGCCGTTGGAGCAGCTCGCGGTCAACGTCGCGGTCGCTCAGGAGCGCGGCGAGGACGTGGCCAAGGAGGAGGCGCTGCTCGCCGCCGTCCGGCGGATGCACGAGGAGAACCCGATGCTCGGCCTGCGCGGCGTACGCCTCGGCCTGGTCATTCCGGGTCTCTTCGCCATGCAGGTCCGAGCGATCGCCGAGGCGGCCGTCACGGTCGCCCGCGGCGGCGCGGTGGCCAAGCCGGAGATCATGGTCCCGCTGGTCGGCGCGGTGCAGGAGCTGGAGACGGTCCGTGCCGAGGCCGAGAAGATCATCGCCGAGGTGGTCAGGGACAGCGGGGTCGAGGTGCTGATCGGCACCATGATCGAGGTGCCCCGGGCGGCGCTGACCGCCGGCCAGATCGCCGAGGCCGCGCAGTTCTTCTCCTTCGGCACCAACGACCTGACCCAGATGGCATGGGGCTTCTCCCGGGACGACGTCGAGGGCGCGTTCTTCTGGCGCTACCTGGAACTCGGGATCTTCGGCATCTCGCCGTTCGAGTCCATCGACCGGGACGGCGTCGGCCGGCTGGTTCGGATCGCCGCCGAGGAGGGCCGGGCCGCCCGGCCCGGGCTGAAGCTCGGCGTCTGCGGCGAGCACGGCGGTGACCCCGACTCGGTGCACTTCTTCCACGAGGTGGGGCTGGACTACGTCTCCTGCTCGCCGTTCCGGGTGCCGGTGGCCCGGCTGGAGGCCGGCCGCGCGGTCATCGAGACGGACGGCTCTGACAGCCGCTGACCCGCGGCACGACATCGCCTCGGCGGCGGCCCCGGACCCCGGGGCCGCCGCCGTCGCCGTCCGCCGCCGCCCGGCCGGTGGTCCGATCGGCGGTTGCGGGACCGGCTTCCGGGCCTCGCCGCCGGGCCGTACCGGTCATCCGGGCGTAACCTGGGCTCCCGCGGGATTTGGACCGGTGAAGGGTGGCTGCATGACCAGCGTCTGGGAGAGCGTGACCGTCGACGCCGGGGATCCCGCCCGGTTGGCCCGGTGGTGGGCCGAGGCGCTCGGTTACCAGGTGGTCACCGAAAAGCCGGACGAGGTGGAGATCCGGCAGTCCGCCGAGCGGCTGCCCGGCATCGTCTTCGTCCCGGTCGCCGCGGCCAAGGAGAGCAAGAACCGGCTCCACTTCGATCTGCGTCCCGACGACCAGGAGGCCGAGGTCGAGCGGCTGGTCGACATGGGCGCCCGGCACGTCGACGTCGGCCAGGGCGACGCCGGGTGGACGATGCTGGCCGACCCGGAGGGCAACGAGTTCTGCGTGCTGCGGCAGCAGGGCTGACGGTGCCGGTCGACGGTCCGGCCCCGACGCCGGGGGGCGGTGCTCCGGCCGACGGGTGTCGTCGGGTCGAGGCCGACGCGTGTCGTCGGGTCGAGGAGGCACCGAAGGACACCGGCTACGGGCGGTCACCGTACGAGCGGGACCGGGCCCGGGTGCTGCACTCGGCGGCCTTCCGCCGGCTCGCCGCGAAGACCCAGGTGCACGTGGCCGGCACCGACGACTTCCTGCGTACCCGGCTGACCCACTCGCTGGAGGTGGCCCAGATCGCCCGGGAGATGGGCGCCCGGCTCGGCTGCGACCCGGACGTGGTGGACACCGCCGGGCTCGCCCACGACCTCGGGCACCCGCCGTTCGGGCACAACGGCGAGGACGCCCTCGACCTGCTCGCCGCGCCCTGCGGCGGGTTCGAGGGCAACGCGCAGACGCTGCGCGTGCTGACCCGGCTGGAGGCCAAGGTGCTCGCCCCGGACGGCACCCCGGCCGGGCTCAACCTCACCCGGGCCTCGCTCGACGCGGTCGCCAAGTACCCCTGGCCCCGTCAGCCGGGGCTGCGCAAGTTCGGCGTGTACGCCGACGACCGGCCGGTCTTCGACTGGCTGCGCGCGGGCGCCCCCGTCGACGACGGCCTTCCTGGCGGTGGCCGCCGGTGCCTGGAGGCGCAGGTGATGGACTGGGCCGACGACGTGGCGTACTCGGTGCACGACGTCGAGGACGGCATCCACGGCGGGTACGTCTCGCTGCGCCCGCTGCTGGAGGACGCCGACGAGCGGCGGGCACTCTGCGCCGACGTGGCGGCGGCGTACTCCGGGGAGTCCCCGGACGATCTGGGCGGGGTGCTGGTCGACCTGCTCGCCGAGCCAGCGCTCGCCCCGCTGGCCCGCTACGACGGCAGCCACCGGGCGCAGACCGCGCTGAAGGCCACCACCAGCGTGCTCACCGGCCGGTTCGTCTCGACCGTGGTGGCCGCCACCCAGGAGCGCTTCGGGCCCGGCCCGCACCGCCGCTATGCCGCCGACCTGGTGGTGCCCCGGCGGATCCGGGCCCAGTGCGCGGTGCTCAAGGGCATCGCATTGCGCTACGTGATGCGCCGCCCGGGCGCCCGGAGCCGGTACGAGCGGCAGCGGGAGATCCTCACCGAGCTGGTCGGGGCCCTGGCCGACCGCGCGCCGGACGCGCTCGACCCGGTCTTCGCACCGCTCTGGCGGGCCGCCCCGGACGACGCCGCCCGGCTGCGGGTGGTGGTCGACCAGGTCGCCTCGCTCACCGACCCGGCGGCGGTGGTCTGGCACGACCGGCTGGTCTGCGGGACCCTCGGTCCACCGGCTGGGGGCGGCTCGGCGACTTAGGCTAGCCTAACTGGTATGACGGAGCGCCCCAAGACAGTCACGTCCGCCCGGGTCCTGCGGACCGAGCGGCCCACCCCGCACCTGATCCGCCTCGTGCTGGGCGGCGAGGAGCTGGCCGGACTGCCGGTGGGGAAGTACACCGACCACTACATCAAGCTGGTCTTCCCGCCGGACGGGGTGACCTACCCGCGTCCGGTGGACCTGGCCACCATCAGGCGGGAGTACCCGGCCGAGCAGTGGCCCCGGCTGCGCGCGTACACGGTGCGGGCCGGGGATGCGGTGACCGGTGAGCTGACCGTCGACGTGGTGCACCACGGCGACGAGGGGCTGGCCGGGCCGTGGGCGGCCCGGCTGCGCCCCGGCGACGAGGTGCTCTTCACCGGCCCCGGCGGGGCGTACGCCCCGGACCCGTCCGCCGACTGGCACCTGCTGGTGGGTGACGAGAGCGCGCTGCCGGCCATTGGCGCCGCCCTGGAGCGGCTGCCGGTCGGCGCCCCGGCCGTCGTCCTGGTCGAGGTGGGCGGGGCGGCGGACGAACTGCCGCTGGCCAGCCCCGGCACGGTGGCGCTGACCTGGCTGCACCGCGGCGACCGGCCGGTGGGCGAGGCGCTGGTCGCCGCCGTCCGGGCGCTGGAGTTCCCGCCCGGCCGGGTGCACGCCTTCGTCCACGGCGAGGCGACCTTCGTCAAGGAGCTGCGCCGGCTGCTGCGCGTCGATCGGGGCGTCCCCCGGGAGGCGCTCTCCATCTCCGGCTACTGGCGCCGGGGCATGGACGACGAGGGCTGGCGCTCCGCCAAGGCCGACTGGAACCGCCAGGTCGAGGCCGAGGAGGCCGTCGTCGTCGCCTGACCGTCGGAACCTCGCCCACCGCGCCGGTTTCCCGCCGCGGTCCGACCGGCGGCCCGGCCTGGTGAAGTGTGGCGATATGGGCGGTACGGGGGGTTGGTGGGCCGCACCATGTGACCATGGCGGAGCAGGCGAGTGAGCAGGCCACCGGGCCGGCCAGGGGGCGGATCGACCCGGTGGTGCTGGCGTTGGGCGTCGCCGGGGTGCTGGCCGTGGTCGGCTGGGGCGTCTTCGGCGGCAGCTCGCTGGCCGGCGTCGGCAAGGCCGGCCTGGGCTGGGTGACCAACACCTTCGGCTGGTTCTTCGTGGTCGCCGCGGACGCCTTCCTGGTGCTGTCGGTGGTGATCGCCGCATCCCGGTTCGGCCGGATCCGGCTCGGCGCCGACGACGACGAGCCGGAGTTCAGCACGATGGCCTGGGTGTCCATGATGTTCAGCACCGGCATGGGCATCGGCCTGGTGTTCTACGCCGTGGCCGAGCCGATCCAGCACTACGCCGTGCCGCCGCCGGCCGCCGACGTCGAGCCGCAGACCCATGCCGCCGCTGAGGTGGCCATGCAGTACACCCTGTTCCACTGGACGCTGCACCCGTGGGGGATCTACGCCATCGCCGGGTTGGCGCTGGCGTACTCGACGTTCCGCAAGAAGCGCGGCAACCGGATCTCCGCCGCCTTCGAGCCGCTGCTCGGCCAGCGGGCGTACGGCAGGATCGGCCAGGCGGTCGACCTGCTGGCGGTCTTCGCCACCGTCTTCGGCTCGGCGACCAGCCTGGGCCTGGGGGCGCTCCAGGTGACCGCCGGGCTGGGCAGCGCGACCACCGTGCCGGACAGCACCGCGGTGGAGCTGGTGGTCATCGCCGCGCTCACCGCGGCGTTCGTGGTCTCCGCCTTCACCGGCCTGCACAAGGGCATCAAGTGGCTGTCGACCACCAACGTGGTGCTCGCGGTCGGGTTGATGGTCTTCGTCTTCGTTGCCGGGCCGACCATCTACACGCTGGAGGTGCTGCCCGCCTCGGTCGGTGACTACCTCAGCGGCCTGACGATCATGTCCACCCGGACCGGGGCGTTCTCCGACCCGGCCTGGCTGGGCTCGTGGACGATCTTCTACTGGGCGTGGTGGATCTCCTGGGCGCCCTTCGTCGGCATCTTCATCGCCCGGATCTCCCGGGGCCGGACCATCCGGGAGTTCGTCACCGGGGTGCTGCTGGTGCCCAGCGGGGCGAGCATCGTCTGGTTCGCGATCATGGGCGGCACCGCCCTGCGGGTGCAGACCACCGGCGCCCGGAACCTGGTCGCCGACGTGAGGGAGAGCACCGAGAGCGCGCTCTTCGGGCTGCTCCAGGCGCTGCCGCTGGCGACGGTGACCACCGTGCTGGCGTCGGTGCTGGTGGCGCTCTTCTTCATCACCGGGGCCGACTCGGCGGCCCTGGTGCTGGGCTCGCTGAGCTCTCGGGGGGCGCTGCGGCCGCACCGGGCCGTCGTGGTGCTCTGGGGCGTGCTGATCGGCGCCGTCGCCGCCGCCCTGCTGCTCGCCGGCGGCCTGGCCGCCCTGCAACAGGCGACGATCCTGGTCGCGTTGCCTTTCGTGGTGGTGATGCTCGGCCTCGCCGTGGCACTGCTGCGGGACATGGCCCAGGATCCCGCCGTCAACCCGCACCTGGCCCGGCCCCGGCGGTACGGCCTGGCCGCCGCGATCCGCGCCGCCAGGTCGTACGAGGAGGAGGAGCCGCCGCCGCCGGTCACCCGCTGGCTCCACCGTCGCCCGCGGTGACACCGGCGCCGCCCGGCGTCCTTCGCCACACGCCCGTCCCCCGGAGGGCGGATCGTCGGTCCGGCAGGGCAGGATGTAGGGCCGAGGGGGTGGCACTGATGGCTGGGCGGATCCGGGACGAGGACATCACGCTGGTCCGGGAGCGCACCTCCATCGCCGAGGTCATCTCCGACACGGTGACCCTCAGGTCGGCCGGCGGCGGCAACCTCAAGGGGCTCTGCCCGTTCCACGACGAGAAGAGCCCGTCGTTCAACGTCTCGCCCGCCCGCAACGTCTGGTACTGCTTCGGCTGCGGTGCCGGCGGGGACGCGATCAAGTTCCTGATGGACGCCGAGCACCTGAGCTTCGTCGAGTCCGTCGAGCGGCTCGCCGCCCGCGCCGGCCTCCAGCTGCGCTACGTGGAGAACGACCAGGCCGCCCCGCGCAGCCGCCCGCAGCAGGGGCAGCGGCAGCGCCTGGTGGCGGCGCACGCCGCCGCCGCCGCGTTCTACCGGGCCCAGCTCACCACCGCCGCCGCCCGGCCGGCGCGGGAGTTCCTGGCCCAGCGCGGCTTCGACCGGGCCGCCGCCGAGCGCTACGGCTGCGGGTTCGCCCCGGACGGCTGGGACCTGCTCACCAAGCACCTGCGCCAGCAGGGCTTCAGCCACGACGAGATGGTCACCGCCGGGCTGTCCCGGCCGGCTCGCTCCGGCTCGCTGATCGACCGGTTCCGCCGCCGGCTGCTCTGGCCGATCCGGGACCTGGCCGGCGACGTGATCGGCTTCGGCGCGCGCAGGCTCTTCGACGACGACGACGGCCCGAAATACCTGAACACCCCCGAGACGCCGATCTACAAGAAGTCGCACGTCCTCTACGGCCTCGACCAGGCCAAGCGGGAGATCGCCAAGCAGGGCAAGGTGGTCGTCGTCGAGGGCTACACCGACGTGATGGCCTGCCACCTGGCCGGCGTCAGCACCGCCGTGGCGACCTGCGGCACCGCCTTCGGCTCGGACCACATCGGGCTGCTGCGCCGGCTGCTGCTGGACACCGACGCGGTGGCCGGCGAGATCATCTTCACCTTCGACGGTGACGCCGCCGGGCAGAAGGCCGCGCTGCGCGCCTTCGAGGACGACCAGCGCTTCGTCGGTCGTACCTTCATCGCGGTCAGCCCCGACAACATGGACCCGTGCGAGCTGCGGCTGGCCAAGGGCGACCTGGCCGTCCGCGACCTGGTCGCCCGCCGCGAGCCGCTGGTCGACTTCGCGCTCCGCCACCTGATCCACCGCTACGACCTGGACACCGTCGACGGTCGGGTGGAGGCGATGCGCCGGGCCGCCCCGCTGGTCGCCAAGATCAAGGACCGGGAGAAGCGCCCGGAGTACGTCCGCAAGCTCGCCGGCGACCTCGGCTTGGAGATCGAACCGGTGCAGCGGGCGGTGCTCGCCGCCGGCGCCGCCCCGAACGGCAAGAGGGATGCGCCCGCGCCGGCCCGGGCCAGGGCGGCGGAGCCGGCCGTGGACAGCCCGCAGTCGATGGTCGAACGCGAGGCGCTGAAGCTCGCCGTCCAGGAGCCGGTGCTGGCCGGGCCGATGTTCGACGCGGTCGAGGCCCCGGAATACCGGCACCCGGTGCACGTCGCCCTGCGGGCCGCGATCGCGGCGGCCGGCGGGGCCGCGGCGGCGGCCGGCGGCGCGGTCTGGATCTCCTCGGTCCGGGACGCCTGCGAGGACCTCGCCGCCCAGGCCCTGGTCGGCGAGCTGGCCGTGGAGCCGCTGCGGATCGACGGCGAGCCCGACCCGCGGTACGTCTCGATCACCATGGCCCGGTTGCAGTGGGGCTCGGTCACCGGCCGGATCCGGGACCTGAAGTCCCGGATCCAGCGGATCAACCCGGTGAACAACAAGGACGAGTACTTCGCCCTGTTCGGGGAACTGCTCTCGCTGGAGCAGCACGCGCGGGCGCTGCGCGAGCAGGCCGCGGGAGGACTGTAATGGGACTGTTCAGCCGCAAACCGAAGCTGCCGCCCGCCGCCCGGCCCCCGCTGGCCGACGACGAACGGGTGCTGGCCTGGTCCGCCGCCGGCAACGGCGAGGGCGACGGCGTGGTGGTCGCCAGCAACCTCGGGCTCTGGCTGCCCGGGCGGGGGCACCGGCTCGGCTGGCACGACATCCTCAAGGCCGTCTGGTCCGGCCACGAGCTGACCGTCACCCCCGCCGAGCGGGTCACCGAGCGGGACGGCTACCAGGTGGTGGCCGACTGCCCGGCCGAGACCTACCTCCTGGTCGAGCCGGGCGACCTGCCGCACCAGGTACGGGCCCGGGTCACCCGGTCGGTGGCGTACACCCAGCACCACCCGGTGCCCGGCGGCGCGGGCCGGATCGCGGCCCGGCGGGTGGCCGGCGTGGACGGCCTGAGCTGGACGGTCCGCTACGACCCCGGCACCCCGGTCGACGACGAGCAGGTGCTGGCCGAGACCGACCGGCTGGTCGCCGCGGCCCGTGCCGCATCCGCCCCGGCCGACGCCTGAGCGTCAGCCGCCCCGATAGAAGCGGGCCGCTCCGGGGTGCAGCGGGATCGGCTCCGTGCCCGCCGCGCTCTGCCGGGTGAAGTTGCCCGCCTCCGGGTGCACCCCGATCAGGTCCCCCTGGTACGTGAAGAGCAGCCGGGTCAGGTCGTACGCCAACTGGTCCGGCATGTCGGCGCCGACCAGGATCACGTTCGCCACCGTGACGGTCGGCGTGCCGGCCGCCCTGCCGTACGCCTCCTTCGGCAGCTCGGCGGTGGTGTAGACCGAGCCGTACCGGGCGGTCAGCGGCTCGGTCAGGTCGGCGATCGGCAGCAGCACGAACCTCCCGGGCGCGCTGGCGAGCAGGTCGGCGATCCCGGGGGTGGGCAGCCCGCCGGAGAAGAACATCGCATCGAGGGTGCCGGCGCGCATCCGCTTGACGGTCTCCGGCAGCGACAGCGTCTCCCGGCGGACGTCCCGGTTTGGGTCCATGCCGGCGGCGGTGAGCAGCCGTCCCGCGATGACGTCCGTGCCGGACTTCGGCGACCCGGTGGAGACCCGCTTCCCGCGCAGCCCGGCGAACGTGGTGATCTGCGCGTCGGCCCGGACGATCACGTGGGTGTAGTTGCGGTACACCCGGGCCAGCGCCCGGACCGGTTGGGGCTGGCGGAAAGCGCCCCGCCCGGCCACCGCGTCCGCCGCGGTGTCGGCGAGGCTGAAGGCGATCTCCATGTCGCCGCCCGCCAGCCGGTTGATGTTCTCCACCGAGGCGCCGGTCGGCTCGGCGCGCGCCTCGTAGCCGGGCAGGTGGCGGCTGATCACATCGGCGTAGCCGCCGCCGAGCTGGTAGTACACCCCGGTGGTGTTGCCGGTGGCGAGGAAGATCCGGCCGTCGTGCCAGGCCTGCGGCGCGGGGTCGCCGTCACCGCAGCCGCCGGTGGCGAGCGCGACCGCCAGCAGGACGGCCAGCGCCCGCAGCGGCCGGCCGGTCACGCCCGCACCGCCGGTTCCAGCGCCTCCGCCACCCGCTGCACCAGCGTCGCCGTCTCGAAGCCGATCTGCCCGAGGTCGCAGCCGGGCGCGGCCAGCACCCCGAGCAGCGCCCGCTCGCCGACCGCCATCACCAGCAGCACCCCGCCGTCCATGTCGACGATCTGCTGGCGTACCCGGCCGGCGGACATCAGCCGGGCAGCACCGACGGTCAGGCTGGCCAGGCCGCAGATCACGGCGGCAAGCTGGTCGACCTGGTCGGGGGAGAGGGCGGGCGAGGCGGCCAGTCGCAGCCCGTCGCCGGAGACCGCGAGGACGTGCGACACGTCCGGGACCTGCTCGGCGAAGTTCGCCAGGAGCCAGTCGAGGCCGGCGCTCACGGATGGGGTCATTCGGTGCTCCCGATGGGTGTCGTGTGCTGGTTGCGTCGCATCGCGGTGGCCACTCCCTGGGCGAGCGCGGACAGCCGGGCCCGCACCACCTCGGGGTCGAGCAGGTCGCCGTCCGGCCGGGCCGGCGAGGCGTGGTGCAGCGTGGCCGGGAGCTGCCCGCCGCGGGTCCGGCGCGGCAGGCCGGCCCCGGTGGTCGCCCCCGACCCGGGCGGCGGCGTGTCGGCGCCCGATGCCGCCGGAGGACCGGCGGACACCACCGGCAGCGTCACGGCCGGGGCCCGGTGGATGCCGGGTGCCGGGTCGCCGCCGGGTGCCGCCCGCGGCGCGGCCACCACCGGTACGGTCGTCGCCGCCGGCGCGTCGGCTCGGGGCGGGAACCAGGCGGCGTGGGAGGACGCCGGGCGGCGGCCCGCCACCGGTCGCCGGGTGACCGTCTCGACCCGGGTGAGCGCGGCCTCCGGCACCTCCACCTGGGCGACCGTGCCGCCACCGTTGCGGTGCAGCTGCACCCGCACCCCGTGCCGGGCGGCCAGGTGGGCCACCACGTGCAGGCCCATGCTGCCGGCCGCGGCGCTGGAGAGGGTGGCCGGGGCGAGCAGCCGCTCGTTGATCGTGGTGAGCCGGCTCTCGCTGATGCCGATGCCCTGGTCGCGCACGCGCAGCGTCAGCCCGTCGACGGTACGCCGGCCGTCCACCTGCACCGGGGCGTCCGGCGGGGAGTAGACGGTCGCGTTCTCCAGCAGCTCGGCGAGGAGGTGGACCAGGTTGCCGACCACGGCGCCGTGCACCGCGGCGGCCGGCACGTCGACCTCCAACCGGGGGTACTCCTCGATCTCCGAGGCGGCCGCGTGGACCACGTCGGAGAGCAGGTGGGCGCCCTCGTTCGGCCGGCCCGGCTCGCCGCCGGCGAGAACCAGCAGGTTCTCCCCGTTGCGGCGCATCCGGGCGGCGAGGTGGTCCAGCGCGAACAACCGGGCCAGCGCGTCCGGGTCGGTCTCCTCGCGCTCGAACTCGTCGAGCAGCCGGAGTTGCCGGGTGATCAGTGTCCGGATCCGCCGGGCCAGCGCCTCGACCATCCGGGTGACGTCCAGCCGCAGCTCGGCCTGTTCACCGGCGAGCCGCAGGGCGGCCTGGTTCACCATGTCGAAGGCCTCGGCCACCTGGGCGACCTCGTCCCGGCCCTGCCGGATCCCCGCGGTGAGCCGGGTCGCCGCCCCCTCGGCGCGGCCACCGTCCCCGGCCGCGATCGCGGTGATCCGTTCCGGCAGCTCGCGGTGGGCCATGGCGAGGGCGGCGACACGCAGCCGGCGCAGCCGACGGCTGGTGCGTACGGCGAGCAGCGCCGCGGCGGCCAGCGAGGCCAGCGCCACCGTCGTGGTCGCCCCGGCGGTGACCAGCGCCCGCCGTCGGGTGTCCCGGGCCAGCGCGCCGGCCTGCCGGTCGAGCTGCTCGGAGAGTTCCCGGCCGAGGAGGTTGAACCGGCGGATGGTGCCGCTCTGCGCGACGTACCAGGCGTCGCCGTCGGTCTTCGCCCCGGCCGGCTCGGTGTCGGCGGCGAGGGCGTCGTCCCGCATCCGGCGGGCGGTGGAGACGTCGGTGCCGGTCACCAGCCGGGCGTACGCGGCGGCCGCCCGCGCTCCGGCGATCCGGGAGAACTCGGCCTGGCGCTGGTCCTGCGCGCCGCGCAGCTGCCCGAGCCGGACGAGTTCCCCGCCGGCCAGCTCGCCCCGGACGAAGACGGTGCGGAGCAGGTCGCGCTCCAGCGCGGCGAGGTGTTCCTGGGCGGCCACCGCCGCCACCTCCCGGGCCCCGTTGGCGAGGTCGGTGTCGCGCAGCTGGGCCGGCAGCGCGTCGGCGACGGCGAGCAACGACTCGACCAGCGCCACGTACGTCGGGTCGACGGTCGCCGAGTCCTGGGCCAGCTTGCGGGTCGGCTCGAGCTGGGCGAGCTCGTCGGCGGCGCCGTCGAGCACCCGATCGAGGTCGGGGGCGGCCCGGCGGGCGGCCCGGCTGGCGGCGCGGTACCGGTCGGCGGCGGTGTCCACCCGCCGCCGCTGGGCGTCGACGAGCGGCCGGCCGGACGAGCCGCCGCGCTGGCGCAGGGCCGCGGTCTCGCCGAGTTCCCGCTCCAGCTCGTGCACCAGCCGGACGGTGGCGGTCGCGGTGCCGGCCAGCACTCGGGCCCGGTCGGCGTCGGCGGCGGCGTCCAGGGCGGTGTCGGTCTGGGTGGCGCCGAGCACCACCAGGCCGACCGTGGCCACCAGGATCGGCGCCAGCAGCTGGGTGCGGACCGACCAGAGCCGGTCGGTGTGGTCGGTGGACCGGTTGTGCCGGCGGACGCGGGGGCTGGGGAGCGGCACGCGGGTCTCCCTGTGTCGGGGCGCCGGGTCCGGGCACCGCGGCCCGGACCCGGCGCCGTGGATCAGCTCGCGCCGAGGTCCCGCAGTGCCTTGTCCGCGCCGCGGTGCAGCGGCACCGGGTCGGTCTTGCGGGCGTTGTCCAGGCTGATGCCCTTCGCCGCCGGGTTGGCCTGGGCCAGGGCGTCCTTCTTCTCGAAGACGACCCTGGTGATCGCGCAGGCCACGTCGGCGTCGAGGTCCTTGCGGACCAGCAGCACGTTCGGCACCACGATGGTGGGGGTGTCGGCCGCCGTCTTGTAGACGTCGGCGCGGATCGTCCCGGCCTGGTACGCCGGGTTGAGCTCGGCCATCTTCGGCAGCAGCGGGCTGATGTCGAGGAACTTCACCTTGTCCCCGGCGGTGGTGAAGAGGTCCGTCAGCCCGCCGGTCGGCACCCCGCCGGACCAGAAGAACCCGTCGACGCTGCCGTCCTTGATCCCCTCGACGGTCTTGGCGAGGTCGAGCCGCTGCGCCTGGACGTCCTTGGCCGGGTCGAGGCCGGCGGCGGTGAGCAGCCGGTTGGCGATGACCTCGGTGCCGGACTTCGGGGAGCCGGTGGAGATCTTCTTCCCCTTCATGCCGGCGACCGAGGTGATCCCGGAGTCGGCGCGGACGACGACCTGGGTGTAGTTGTCGTAGATTCGGGCCAGCGCCTCGACCGGCTGCGGGGCGGTGAAGGTGCCCTTGCCCTGCACCGCGTTGACCGCGGTGTCGAAGAGCGAGAAGGCGACGTCGTACTGGCCGCCGACCAACTGCTCGACGTTCTGCACCGAGGCGCCGGTCTCGGCGGCGGTGCCGGTCAGCTTGCCGTCGGTGGCCCCGGAGAGCTGCCCGGCGAGCGCGTTGCCGACCACGTAGTAGACCCCGGTGGCGTTGCCGGTGGCGATGCCGACCCGGGTGCTGTCGGTGACCTTGCAGGTGATCTCGCTGGCGGCGTCGTCCTTGGCGGCGCCGTCCTGACGGCCCCCGCATCCGGCGGTGCCCGCCGCGACGAGCGCCAGCGCGGCCACCCCCACGGCGATCCGCACGTTGATCCGTCTCACTCTTTCTCCTCCCCGAGATTTCCCGATGGTCGTGCCGACGGCGTGCCGGTCCGGCCGGCGGTGCCGCGTCGTACGAGCACACCCGCCACCACGGCGGCGGCCAGGACCGCGCCGACCGTGACGGGTACGGGTTCGATCCAGAGCAGGGCCGACCCGGCGAGCACGCCGAGGACCCGCTCGGGCACGCCGGCCGGGCCGACGCCGGGCAGCCAGCCGCCCGCCGCCACCGCCAGCACGGCCACGCTGAGCGCGGAGACCGACGCGGCGACGGCGATCCGTCCCGGCCCGCCGATGCCGAGCAGCCCGAGCCCGGCCGGCGTGATCACGAAGGCCATCGGGATCAGGTAGGCCGGCAGGGCGTACCGCAGGGTCTGCCACATGGTCGGCACCAGCCGGCCGCCGGTGACCGCGGCGGCGGCCACCGCGGCGAGCGCGGTCGGCGGGGACACCTCGGACAGGACCGCGAAGTAGAAGACGAACATCGCCGCGGCGGGCGCGGCGACGCCCAGGTCGAGCAGGGCCGGGCCGATGATCACCCAGCCGATGACGAAGGAGGCGGTGACCGGCACGGCCAGCCCGAGCAGGCTGAGCGCGACGGCGGCGAGCAGGGCGGTGAGCGCCAGCACCACGGCCGGGTCCGAGCTGACCGTCCGGGCGCCGCCGACCAGCAGCGCCGCGGCCTGCGGGCCGAGACCGGTCTTGGTGGTGGTCGCGGTGATGATGCCGGCCGCGGCGCAGACCGCGCTCACCGCGAGCACGCCGCGCACCCCGGCGCTGAGCGCGGTGACCAGCCGGGCCGGGGTGAGCCGGTGCCGCCGGTCCAGAAAGGACAGCGCGGCGGCCAGCACGGTGGCGACGACCACCGCCCTGGTCGCGGAGACGCCGACCGCCAGCAACGCGATGATCACGGCGAGGGAGAGGAAGTGGTAGCCGAACCGGAGCAGCAGCCGCCCGGCGGAGCCGGCCTCGATCACCACCGGGCGCACCCCCGAGCGCCGGGCGTCGATCTCCACGGAGAGCAGGATGCCGAGGTAGTAGAGCACCGTCGGGATGGTCGCCCAGCCGAGCACCTGGAGGTACGACACGCCCAGGTACTCGGCGATGATGAAGGCGGCCGCGCCGAGGGTGGGCGGGGAGAGGATCGCCCCGACGCCGGCGGCGGCCAGCATGCCGCCCGCCCGCTCGGCCGGGTAGCCCGCCCGGCGCAGGATCGGCCAGGTGACCGCGCCGATGCTGACCGTGGTGGCGGCACCGGACCCGGAGACCGTGCCGAGCAGGAAGCCGGAGGCGACGGCGGTGCGCCCGGCGGCCGTCCGGGAGCGCCGGAACGCGGCGGCGGAGAGCTCCACGAAGAACCGTCCGGCGCCGGAGAGGTCCAGCACCGCGCCGTAGATGGTGAAGAGCACGATGTACGAGGCCGCCACGTCGAGCGGGGTGCCGTAGAAGCCGCTGTCGGAGTTGTAGAACGCGTCGACCAGCTGGCCGAAGTCGAGCCCGGCGTGGGCCACCGGCCAGGACTGCGGCAGCAGCCCGCCGTAGTAGCCGTAGCCGAGGAAGAGCAGGCAGACCACGGGCAGGATCCAGCCGGTGGTGCGCCGGCAGGCCTCCAGCAGCAGGAGCAGCAGCACGGTGCCCATCGCCACGTCCACTCCGACGAGCAGGCCCTGCCGGTCGAGGAACGCGTCGTACCCGCCACCGCCGGCGCCCAGGGGCACCGGCAGCACCGGGTACAGGCAGCTGACCAGGGCCGCGGCGGCCAGTACCCAGTCCGCCAGGGTCGGCCGGGTCCGTGCCCGGTCCGGGTCCGCCACCGGTCGCGCCCGGCCGGGCAGCCGAAGATCCGACGGGTACGCCAGGAAGACCGTCGGCAGTACGCCGGCCAGGAAAATGATCAGGTAGTACTTGCTGCCCTGCGGGAGCGGGCGGAAGACCTGCAGGAGTGCGAGCAGCGCGATCGCCAGGGTGACGCCGGTGAGCAGGATGCCGACCGGACCCGAGAGCGTCCGCCCCGGTTTCTCGTCCTCGAACTGGGCGGCGAGATCGCGCGGATCCGGCCCGACGCCGGTGGAGCCGGTCGTGCCCGCCCGCTCCGGCGGCAGCGGGACGGCGGCGTTGTCCAGCGCGGGTCCTGGGTCGCTGGAGCCGGCGGGCGGCTGCGGCGCGGGACCTTCGGAGGAACGCACGGACGACACGAGGGGGCACGATACGCGAACCGGGCTGCCCAGGGAACATTGCTCTTTGTCATTGCGCGCGGTGATGGCAGCGGCCCGCCAATCACACAGAGGAATCGAAGCGGCGAGCGGAATTGACACATGTGTCGACGGTAGAGGTTGACAATTACCGACCGACCGGAGTGACCGAAAACGATCTGTCCACTATGGGTGGGCATCGCCCGTCGTCGTCGCCCGTCGGGCGGCCGGCCGGGCGACGGACGGGGGTTCACGTGCCGGGCCCGCCGGTGACGGTCGGTAGTCTATGTGACTCCGCGTGATCGGGGGGGTGCCGGTGGTGCCGGCGGGCGAATCCGCTCGAATGTGTCGGACCGGGTGGCTAGGGTCGGCCGGTGACCACTGTTCAACCCCTCATCCGGGCGCGCGGGCTGGTAAAGCGGTTCGGCGACTTCACCGCCGTGGACGGCATCGACGTCGAGGTGCGACCGGGCGAGGCGTTCGGCTTCCTCGGCCCCAACGGCGCCGGCAAGTCCTCCACCATGCGGATGATCGGCTGCATCTCCCCGCCCAGCGAGGGCGAGCTGCGCATCCTCGACATGGACCCGGTGCGCGACGGCACGGCGATCCGGGCCCGGCTCGGCGTCTGCCCCCAGCTGGACAACCTCGACCCCGAGCTGACCGTCCGGGAGAACCTGCTCACCTACGCCCGCTACTTCGGCATTCCCCGCCGGGTGGCCCGGGAGCGCGCCGCGGAGCTGCTCGACTTCGTCCAGCTCACCGAGCGGGCCGACAGCAAGGTGGAGCCCCTCTCCGGTGGCATGAAACGCCGGCTCACCATCGCCCGGGCGCTGGTCAACGAGCCCGAGCTGGTGCTGCTCGACGAGCCCACCACCGGGCTCGACCCGCAGGCCCGTCACCTGGTCTGGGAACGGCTGTTCCGGCTCAAGCAGCAGGGCGTCACGCTGGTGCTGACCACCCACTACATGGACGAGGCCGAGCAGCTCTGCGACCGTCTGGTGGTGATGGACGGCGGCCGGATCGTCGCCGAGGGCTCGCCCCGCGTGCTGATCGAGCGGCACTCCACCCGGGAGGTGGTGGAGCTGCGCTTCGCGGCCGAGTCGCAGGAGACGTTCGCCGGCAAGCTCGACGGGCTGGGGGAGCGGGTGGAGGTGCTGCCCGACCGGATCCTGCTCTACGTGGCCGACGGGGATGCGGCGGTCGCCCAGGTCGAGGCGCGTGGGTTGACGCCGGCAGCCGTCCTGGTCCGGCGCAGCAGCCTGGAGGATGTCTTCCTGCACCTGACCGGGCGCACCCTGATCGACTGACACGGGCCGGACCGCTGCCGTCGGTCGGGTTGCGTCGGCGCCCGCAACCCCGCCGTGGACCGCCGGTACGGGGGGCTGTTCCCGCCCCGGCGGCTTACGGGTTCTCGGGCGGTCCAGCGGAAAGTGCCGCGACACCCGCCCGGTCCGGTCGTAGGGTGGCCGGCGGCCTGTCGTACCCCCGGGGTAGGAAGGCCGTGGTGGACGGCGGGTGAGGGGAGGCCAGGGGTGAGCGTGACGCAGCGGTCCCGGCCGGCGTTGCCCAGGGTGCCGGCGCTGGCGGTGCTGGCCCATTATCTGACCGGCTACCGGCGCACCTGGCGGGCCGGGATCTTCTCGTCCTTCCTGCTGCCGACGCTGACCGTGGTCGGCTTCGGGCTGGGCGTCGGGGCCTACGTCGACCAGGGCGTCGACGGGGTGCGCTACCTCGACTGGATCGTGCCCGGGCTGATCGCCTCCACCGCGTTGCAGGTGGCGGTCGGCGAGGCGACCTGGCCGGTGTTCAGCAACTTCCAGTGGATCAAGACCTACTTCGCGCAGGGCGCCGCGCCGCTGCGGGTCGGTGACATCGTCGCCGGCCACCTGGCCTTCGTGCTGTTCCGGGTGCTCGCCACCAGTGCCGCGTTCCTGCTGGTGACGGGCCTGTTCGGGGCGCTGCGCACAGGCTGGGCGGTGGCCACCCTGCCGGTGGTGGCGCTGCTCTGCCTGGCGGTCGCCGCGCCGACCTTCGCCTACGCCGCGGCGGTGACGAGCGACAGCTGGCTGGCCATGCTGTTCCGCTTCGCGGTGATCCCGATGAGTCTCTTCGCCGGCGTCTTCTTCCCGGTGGAGTCGCTGCCCGGGGCGCTGCGGTGGCTGGCGTACGCGACGCCGCTCTGGCACGCCGTCGACCTGTGCCGGGCGGCCACGCTCGGCACGGCGCCGCAGTGGTCGGCCCTCGGCCACCTGGCCTACCTCGCCGCCTGGGCGGCGGCCGGCTGGTTGCTCGCCGTCCGCGTCTTCCGCCGCCGGCTCGTGGTCTAGGAGGCTCGCGTGGTCACTCTGGTCCTGCCCCGGCTGCTCGACGTGTCCGGCACGTCCCGCCGGTCCGCCTCGGTGGTCGAGCGCAACGTGGCGGCGCTCAAGCCGGTCTACTGGCTGCTGCTCGTCTCCGGGTTCGTCGAGCCGGTGCTCTACCTCTTCTCGATCGGCATCGGGGTCGGCCGGCTGATCGACGGGTTCACCCTGCCCGACGGCCGGGTGGTGGAATACGCCGCGTTCGTCGCCCCGGCGATGCTGGCCTCCTCCGCGATGACCGGGGCGATCGCCGAGACCACCTTCAACTTCTTCGGCAAGATGAAGTACCTCAAGCTCTACGACGGGGTCATCGCCACCCCGGTACGGCCGTTCGAGATCGCGCTGGGGGAGCTGGGCTGGGCGATGGTGCGCGGTTCGGCGTACTCGGCGGCCTTCCTGGCGGTGATGGTCGCGATGGACCTGACCACCGCCGGGCGGGCCGTCGTCGCGTTCCCGGCGGCGGTGCTGGTCGGCTTCGCCTTCGGCGCGGCGGGCATGGCGCTGGCCACCCTGATGCGCAGCTGGCAGGACTTCGACCTGATGGGCTCGGCGCAGTTCACCCTCTTCCTCTTCTCCGGCACCTTCGTGCCCGCCGAGTCCTATCCGGCGCTGCTGCGCTGGGTGGTGGAGGCGACCCCGCTCTACCGCTCGGTGCACCTGGTCCGGGACATCTGCGTGGGCGGTTCCGGCTGGTGGTGGCTGCTCGACGTGCTCTACCTGCTGGCGCTGACCGTCCTCGGGCTGGTCGTGGCCTCCCGGCGGATGGTGGGCCTGCTCTACAAATGAGGGGTTAGGTGTCGGCTCCGGCGGGCATGTCGAGGGCGACACACGCCGACCACGAGGAGGGGCGATGGCCTCCGACGAGACGTCCGCCGGGCGCGACCGCGACGACGTGGGCGCAGCGACCGCGGCCCAGCACGACCGGGACCGTTCCGGCGACCGGCGGAACGCGGACGCCCGCCGCCGGCCGGTCGGCCCGGACGGCGGGCCGGACAGCCCCACCCAGCTCCCGGCCTCCGGCTGGAAGGCGGCGTTGAAGCGCACCGTCAGGGAGTTCCAGGACGACAGCCTGACCGACTGGGCGGCCGCGCTGACCTACTACGGCGTGCTCTCCATCTTCCCCGGCCTGCTGGTGCTGATCTCGATCCTCGGTCTGCTCGGTCCCGAGGCCAAGGAGGGGGTCAAGGACACCGTCGGCCAGGCGGTGCCGCAGGACAACATCCGCACCATCATCGAGAGCGCGATCACCCAGGCCGGCCAGTCCGGCGGGCTGGCCAGCATCGCCGCGATCATCGGTCTGCTGGCCGCCTTCTGGTCGGCCTCCGGTTACATCGCCGCGTTCATGCGCGCCTCGAACACCATCTACGACGTGCCGGAGGGGCGGCCGATCTGGAAGACCCTGCCGATCCGGCTCGGGGTGACCGCGGTGATCGGCGTGCTGCTGCTCGCCGCCGCGGTGATCGTGGTCTTCACCGGTGGTTTCGCCGAGCAGGTCGGCAACGCGATCGGACTGGGCTCCACGGCGCTGGCGGTGTGGAACATCGCCAAGTGGCCGGTGCTGCTGCTCCTGGTCAGCCTGATGTTCGCGATCCTCTACTGGGCCTCGCCGAACGCCAAGCACGGCGGCTTCCGCTGGGTCAGCCCGGGCGGGACGCTGGCCGTGGTGATCTGGCTGGTGATCTCCGGCCTCTTCGCCCTGTACGTCAGCAACTTCGGCTCCTACAACAAGACCTACGGCGCCCTGGCCGGCGTGATCATCTTCCTGATCTGGCTCTGGCTGAGCAACATCGCGATCCTGCTCGGCGCCGAGTTCGACGCGGAGCTGGAGCGCAGCCGGGCCATCTCCGCCGGGCACCCGCCGGAGGAGGAGCCGTACGTGGAGCTGCGCGATGACCGCAAGCTCAAGAAGAAGCGCAACGCCGCCGGCAGGCGCTGACCGCCACCCCGTTCCACCGCCCGCCCGTTCCGCCATCCGCCCCGCCGCTCTCCCGCGGTGGGGCGGACCTTTTCGGCGGCCAGCCCGGCGTTGATCGACTCCGGGCGGCGATGTGGCGGCGTCCGATCTTTTGCTCGATCAGACAAAAGTTGGTGTCGGATCGACCGAAGCTATGGACAGATGGCGCGGAAGTCTCCTACTGTGTCGGACACAACACATCGCTGTCATGTCGGTGTGAACCCGAGGCGGAGGTGAGTCCCGTGCGGACGGCAGATCCCCTGCATCTGCGGCTGCTACGGCTGCTGCGCGACGAGGGCCCCGCGTCCCGGGCCGAGCTGGGCGACCGGTTGCAGATGCCCCGTCCCCGGCTCCTCGCCGAGCTGGAGCGGCTGGTCGGCCTCGGTCTGGTGGCCGAGGCCGGGCTGGCCGCCTCAAGGGGCGGGCGACGCTCCACCCTGGTCGAGTTGAACCCCGGCCTCCGGTTCGCCGCCGTCGACCTGGGCGCCAGCTCGATCGACGTCGAGGTGGTCAACGGCCGGTTGGAGCCGGTCTCCGCGTACGCCGAGGCGGCCGACATCCGCTCCGGGCCGAAGGTCATCCTGCACCGGGTCAACGAGCTGCTGCACAAGGCGCGCGTCGACGGGGCGTACGAGAAGCTGGACGGGGTCGGCATCGGGGTGCCCGGGCCGGTGAGCTTCCGCGACGGGGTGCCGGTCTCGCCGCCGATCATGCCTGGCTGGGACCGGTTCCCGGTGCGTGAGCTGCTCACCCGGGAGCACGGCTGCCCGGCGGTGGTCGACAACGACGTCAACATCATGGCGATCGGCGAACGCCACGGCGGGGTCGCCCACTCGGTGGACGACTTCCTCTTCATCAAGATCGGCACCGGAATAGGGTGCGGGATCTACCTCAGCGGCGAGGTCTACCGGGGCACCGACGGCTGCGCCGGCGACATCGGGCACATCCAGGTCGACGCGCACGGTCCGATGTGCTCCTGCGGCAACGCCGGCTGCCTGGAGGCCGTGTTCAGCGGCGCCGCACTGGCCCGGGAGGCCATCGCGGCCGTCCGCGCCGGCACCGCGCCGGCGCTCGCCGAACGGCTCGCCGCGCGCGGCGTGCTCACCGCGCGGGACGTCGCGGAGGGGGCGGTCGAGGGGGACGTCACCTGCATCCAGCTGATCCGCGACGGCGGCCGGCGGGTCGGCCAGGTGCTGGCCGGGCTGGTGAGCTTCACCAACCCGTCGATGATCGTGATCGGTGGTGGGCTGGCCCACCTCGGCCACATCCTGCTCGCCGAGATCCGCAGCGTGGTCTACCGCCGGTCGCTGCCGCTGGCCACCGGCAACCTGCCGGTCGTCCTCTCCGAACTCGGCCCGCGCGCCGGCGTGGCCGGGGCTGCGGTGCTGGCCAGCGACATCGCCTTCGGGGAGGCGTCGTGAGCGCGAGGAGTGAGCCGGGTCTGCGAGCCCCGCAGTCGCGAACGGAGGCGACGCAGTGACCGTCCCGACGCCCGCCGACCCGGGCGCCGCGCCGGCCGCGCCGCTGGTCGAGCCGCCCGCCGACGCCGTACCGGGCGAGGTGGTCCTGCGCCTCACCGACGTGGTCAAGACCTTCCCCGGCGTACGGGCGCTGGACGGGGTGCAGCTGGAGGTGCGGGCCGGCGAGGTGCACTGCCTGCTCGGCCAGAACGGGGCCGGCAAGTCCACCCTGATCAAGGTGCTCGCCGGGGTGCACCGACCGGACTCCGGCCGGGTGGAGTGGCGCGGCGAGCCGGCCTCCTTCGCCAACCCGCAGGCCGCGATGCGGGCCGGCATCGCCACCATCTACCAGGAACTCGACCTGGTCGAGGACCTCTCGGTCGCGGAGAACGCCTTCCTCGGCCACGAGCCGCGCCGGCTCGGCTTCGTCCGGCGCGGCCACATGGCCCGCCGGACCCGGGAGATCCTCGGCCGGCTGGGCCACGGCGAGATCCCCCCGAGCCGGATGGTCCGGGCCCTGCCGGCGGCCGGCAAGCAGGTGGTCAGCATGGCCCGGGCGCTCTCCCACGAGGCCCGACTGATCATCATGGACGAGCCGAGCGCGGTGCTCGCCCACGACGAGGTGGGCAACCTGTTCCGGATCATCCGGGAACTCACCGCGCAGGGCATCGCGGTCATCTACATCTCGCACCGGATGGAGGAGATCCGCGAGATCGGTGACCGGGTCACCGTACTCAAGGACGGCCGGACCACCGCGGCGAACCTGCCGGCCCGCGACACCCCGACCCGCGACCTGGTCGCGAAGATGACCGGCCGGACTATCGAGTACGTCTTCCCGGACCGCCCGGACGACACCGCGGACGGCGAGGAGCTGCTGCGGGTCGAGGGGCTGAGCCGGGCCGGCGAGTTCGCCGACGTCTCGCTGGGCGTCCGCGCCGGGGAGATCGTCGGCATCGCCGGGCTGGTCGGCTCCGGCCGCTCGGAGCTGCTGGAGACCATCTACGGCGCCCGCCGCCCGGACGCCGGCACGGTCCGGATGGCCGGCCGGGCGCTGCGGCCGGGCAGCGTCGGCGCGGCGGTACGGGCCGGCATGGGCATGGCCCCCGAGGAGCGCAAGAGCCAGGCGCTGCTGCTCGGCGAGCCGATCCACCGCAACGTCACGCTGGCCACCTTCACCCGGTACGCCCGCCTCGGGTTCACCGACGCCGGGCGGGAACGGGCCGCGGCGGAGCGGATCGCCGACAGCCTCCAGCTGCGGCCCAGCGACGTCCGCCGGCCGGTACGCACCCTCTCCGGCGGCAACCAGCAGAAGGTCGTGGTCGGGCGCTGGCTGCTCGGCGACACCCGGCTGCTGCTGCTCGACGAGCCGACCCGGGGGGTCGACGTGGGCGCCCGGGCGGAGCTCTACCGGGTGATCCGGGAACTGGCCGCCCGGGGCGTCGGGGTGCTGCTGGTCTCCAGCGAGGTGCCCGAGGTGCTCGGCCTGGCCGACCGGGTGCTGGTCATGCGCGAGGGCCGGATGGTGCGCGAGGCGCCGGCCGACGAACTGGACGAGAACACCGTGCTCGACCTCGTCATGGCGGGGTCCCTGATGGAAGGCGCGCCGGCATGAACGAGCGCAGCGAGCGGAAAGAGGTGACGGCATGAGCGAGGCGACCGGGACCGCGACGCCGGAGCGGCCGGGCCTGCCGGCCCAGTCCCCGCCGGTCGACCCGGCCGAAACGGCGGCGGCGACCGGGAAGACCGCCGCGCCGGGCCGCCTCTCCTGGTGGCACGGGGACGGTGGCGAGGGCGCCAAGCGCAACGTCGGCCTGATCGCGGTGCTCGTGGTGCTGATCGTGATCGGCGCAGCCACCCGCTGGGACCTCTACTCCAACCCGGACTGGGTGTGGAACAACACGCTGACCATCCTCAAGCTGGCCTCGGTGGTCGGAGTGGTCACCGTCGGGATGACCTTCGTGATCATCGGTGGCGGCATCGACCTGTCGGTCGGCGCGATCGTCGCGCTGGCCGGGGTCTGGTGCACCACGGTCGCCACCCAGAGCTACGGCGCCGGCGGCATGATCTTCAGCGCGCTCACCGTCGGGCTGGCGGTCGGCGTGGTCAACGGGCTGCTCATCTCGTACGGGCGGCTGGTGCCGTTCATCGCCACGCTGGCCATGATGGTCGCCGCCCGCGGCCTGGCCGCCGAGATCTCCGACAAGCAGACCCAGGTCTCGGACAACACCTTCATCAACGGCATCGCCAGCACCGAGCTGCTCGGCATCCCGCTGCTGGTCTACATCCTGGCCGCCGTGGTGGCCGCCGGCTGGGTGCTGCTCAACCGGACCACGTTCGGCCGGCGTACGGTCGCCGTCGGCGGCAACCCGGAGGCGGCCCGGCTCGCCGGCATCAACGTCCGCCGGCACACCCTGCTGCTCTACGGGCTCTCCGGTCTCTGCTGCGGCATCGCCGCGGTCATGCTGACCGCGCAGGCCAACTCCGCCCAGGCGGCCATGGCCAACCTGTACGAGCTGGACGCGATCGCCGCGGCCATCATCGGCGGGACGCTGCTCAGCGGCGGCCGGGGCACCATCGTCGGCTCCCTGCTCGGGGTGCTGATCTTCTCCACCATCACCAACCTCTTCGCCATCAACGGCCTCTCCACCGAGGCCCAGAACATGGTCAAGGGCGGCATCATCGTCGGCGCCGTCCTGGTCCAGCAGGTGCAGTTCCGCAGCCTCACCCAGTTCCTCGGCCGCAACCGGGCCACCACCGCCTGACCGTCGCGGCGCCGGCCGGCGCCGCCCCGACCCCACGAACCACCGCAGTCTCCGGGCCACCCGCACGGTGGCCGGGCCCAGCACACCCTTTCCCGCCCCCACCACCGCGAATACAGGAGGTCGTCATGACCCAGCACAGTCGCGACCTGTCCCGCCGCCGGCTGCTGTTCGGCGGGGCCGCCGTCGGCGCCGGCGTGCTCCTCGCCGGTTGCACCAGCAACGAGACCGAGCCCACCGCCGCGCAGACCAAGGCGGCCGCGGCCGGCGGCAACAACGAGCCGGGCAACAAGGTCGTCATCGGGTTCTCCGCCCCGGCCGCCGACCACGGCTGGATCGCCGCCATCACCAACAACGCCAAGGCGCAGGCCCAGGCGTACTCCGACGTGGAGTTCAAGTCGGTGGAGGCCGGCGCGGACGCGGCGGCCCAGCGGGCGGCGCTGTCCACCCTGGTCTCGCAGAAGCCCGACGTGATCGTGCTGCTGCCGCACGACGGCAAGGAGCTGAACGCCTTCGGCCTGGAGGCGATGAAGGCCGGCATCCCGGTGATCAACCTGGACCGGGCCTTCCCGGACGCGCGGGCCTACCGGCTGCAGATCAAGGGCGACAACTACGGCATGGGGGTGGCCGCGGCCACCTACATCGTCGCGCAGCTCAAGGCCAAGGGCGTCAGCAGCCCGGTGATCGGGGAGATCCCCGGCATCGACTCGCTGGAGCTCACCCAGGAGCGCTCCAAGGGCTTTGCCGACACCCTCGCCGCGAACGGGCTGAGGGTGGCCAACCGGCGGCCGGCGGAATTCACCGCCGACTCCGGGCAGCAGGCCGCGACCGGCCTGTTCCAGGCGCTGCCCAAGATGGATGCGCTCTGGAACCACGACGACGACCAGGGCATCGGCGTCCTCGCCGCGGTGAACCAGGCCAACCGCAAGGAGTTCCTCATGGTCGGCGGCGCCGGCTCGAAGAAGGCCATGGAGGACATCCAGGCAGACAACACGGTGCTCAAGGCGACCGTCACCTACAGCCCGTCGATGGCCTCCTCGGCCATCTCGCTGGCCCGCCTGATCGGCCAGGGGAAGGGCATGTCCGACCTGGTGGAACTCCAGGTGCCCAAGGAGATCGTGCTCGCCTCCGAGACGATCACCAAGGAGAACGCGGGCAACTACCTCAAGCTCGGGTTCTGACACACGGGGGGAGACCCACCTTGTCCACTCACCACACCGAACTGCGGGTCGGCATGGTCGGCTACGCGTTCATGGGCGCCGCGCACTCGCAGGCCTGGCGGACCGTGAACCGGGTGTACGACCTGCCGGCCCGGGCCCGGATGGCGATGATCTGCGGTCGGGACGCCGGGAAGGTGGCCGGCGCGGCCGACCGGCTCGGCTGGGACGCGTACACCACCGACTGGCGCGCCCTGGTCGCCTCCGACGAGATCGACGTGGTCGACATCTGCACCCCGGGGGACAGCCACGCCGAGATCGCGCTCGCCGCGCTGGCCGCCGGCAAACACGTGCTCTGCGAGAAGCCGCTGGCCAACACGGTGGCCGAGGCGCGGGCGATGACCGCCGCCGCGGCCACCGCCCGGGCGGCCGGGGTCCGGTCCATGTGCGGGTTCAACTACCGCCGGGTGCCCGCGGTCACGATGATGCGGCAGCTGGTCGCCGACGGACGGCTCGGCGTGATCCGGCACGTCCGGGCGGCGTACCTGCAGGACTGGATCGTGGACCCGCAGTTCCCGCTGGTCTGGCGGTTGCAGAGGGACAGGGCGGGATCCGGTGCCCTCGGCGACATCGGGGCGCACATCATCGACCTGACCCAGTACGTCACCGGGCAGCGGATCACCGGGGTCAGCGCGGTCACCGAGACCTTCGTCAAGGAGCGGCCGCTGCCGGCCGGGTCCAGCGGGCTGGCGGCGACCGCCAACGGCTCGGTCGACGGCGGTGGGCCGCCCACCGGCCCGGTCACCGTGGACGACGCGGCGGTCTTCGTCGCCCGGCTGGACGAGGGGTCGCTGGCCACGTACGAGGCGAGCCGGTTCGCCACCGGCCGCAAGAACGCCCTCCGGGTGGAGATCAACGGTTCGCTCGGCACCGTGGCCTTCGACCTGGAACGCCTCAACGAACTGGAGTTCTACGACGCCACCCGGCCCACCGCCGAGCAGGGCTTCACCCGGATCCTGGTGACCGAGGGGGAGCACCCGTACATGTCGGCGTGGTGGCCGCCGGGGCACATCATCGGCTACGAGCACTCCTTCACCCACCAGATGCGCGACTTCGTCGAGGCGGTCGCCACCGGCGCCGACCCGACGCCGTCCTTCGCCGACGCGTTGCAGGTCCAGCTGGTGCTGGACGCGGTGACCCGCTCGGCGGAGCTCGGCTCCCAGTGGACCGAGGTGGAGCCGGCCCTGGCCGCGCTCGCCGTCTGACCAGACCACCTCACGGCGCCGACCGGCGAGGGACCGGCCGCGGTTGCGCCCCGCGGCCGGGACGGGGGCCGGTGCCGGGAGGGCGTGCGGCCGGGCCATCACGGCCCGGTGGCGCACGCGTACGACGGTCGTCCGGTGCGGCCGGACCGGGATTCCCCGGCCGTACCGGACGCCGACCGACCTTGCCTGTCAGCCCCGTCCGTCCATACTGGTCGGACGGACAGCGGTCCGGCGTCGGCGGTACCCGACGGAAGGAGCACCATGCGTACGGGTGTCTGGCTGGTGGGGGCGCGCGGTTCGGTCGCGACCACCGGCATCGTCGGAGGGCTCGCCCTGCGGGCCGGCCTGGCCGGGCCGACCGGCTGCGTCACCGAGCTGCCCGCGCTGCGCGGTCCCGCGCTGCCGGGCTTCGCCGACCTGATCTTCGGCGGCCACGACGTGGCCACCACCCCGCTCACCAAGCGGGCCGAGGCGCTGGCCGCCGCCGGCGTGCTCCCCGGCCGGCTGGCCGCCGCGCTCGCCCCCGACCTGGCCACGGTCGAGGAGGATCTGCGCCCCGCGCCGGCCGGTGGCAGCCAGGCGGAGCGGGCCGCCGCGGTCGTCGCCGATCTCACCGCCTTCCGCGCGCGGCACCGGCTGGACCGCGTGGTGGTGGTCAACGTCTCCGCCACCGAACCGGCCGCCCGCCCGCACCCCGGACACGCCGACCCGGCCGCCCTGCGCGCCGCGCTGGCCTGCCCCGGCGAGGTGCTGCCGCCCAGCTCGCTCTATGCGTACGCGGCGGTCGAGGCGGGCTGCCCGTACGTCGACTTCACCCCGTCCACCGGGCTGCGGCTGCCGGCGCTGGAGGCGCTGGCCGTCGCGCGCGGCCTGCCGTACGCCGGGCACGACGGCAAGACCGGGGAGACCCTGGTCAAGTCGGTGCTCGCCCCGATGTTCGCGATGCGGCACCTGGCCGTGCGCTCCTGGTCCGGGGTCAACCTGCTCGGCGGCGGCGACGGCGCCACCCTCGCCGACCCGGCCGCCAACGCGGCCAAGGTGGGCAGCAAGCAGCGGGTGCTCGGGGAGACCCTCGGCTACCTGCCGCAGGGCGGCACCCGGATCGAGTACGTCGAGGAGCTGGGCGACTTCAAGACCGCCTGGGACCTGATCACCTTCGCCGGCTTCCTCGGCACCGGCATGCGGATGGAGTTCACCTGGCACGGCTGCGACTCCGCGCTGGCCGCGCCGCTGGTGCTCGACCTGGCCCGGCTGACCGCCGCCGCGCACGCCGCCGGCGAGGTCGGCCCCCTGACCGAGCTGGCGTTCTTCTTCAAGGACCCGCTCGGCTCGCCCACCCACTCGCTCGCCGAGCAGTGGCAGCGGCTGGTCGGGTTCGCCGGGCGGCTGCATGCGGGAGGCGCCGCGTGACCACCGTCGCCGACCTGGCCGAGCTGGTCCGGGCGCCGGCCGCGCTCTCCGTACCGGGGGACGTGGTCGCCGGCGCCACCGCGGCCCGGGCGCTCGGCCCGCGTACCGCCGCCCTGGCCGGCGCGTCGGTGCTGCTCTACTGGGCCGGGATGGCCGCGAACGACTGGGCCGACCGCCGGCTGGACGCCGTCGAACGGCCGGAGCGGCCGATCCCCAGCGGCCGGGTCGCCCCGGCCACCGCGGTCGGCCTCGCCGCCGGGCTCACCGCCGCCGGCCTGGGCCTGGCCGCCGCCGCGGGCGGCCGTCGCGCCACCGCCGTCGCGCTCCCGCTCGCCGCCGCCATCTGGGGGTACGACCTGACGGCGAAGAACACCGCCGCCGGTCCGGCCGTGATGGCCGCCTGCCGGGGGCTGGACGTGCTGCTCGGCGCGACCGGCGGCCGGGTGGCCCGGGCGGTGCCGGCCGCGCTGACCGTGGCCGCGCACACCTGGACGGTCACCGCGCTCTCGCGCCGCGAGGTCACCGGCGCCGACGCCGCCCTGCCGCTGCGCACCCTCGCCGGCACCGTCCTGGTGGCGGTCGCCGCCACAGCCTCCCGCCAACGGGACGTGACCGCGGCGCTGCCGGTCGCGCTGGCCGGCTGGTACGTCGCCCGGTACGGCGGCGCGCAGGCCCGGGTGGTCGCCGAACCCACGGCCGGCCGGGTCCGGGCGGCGGTCGGCGCCGGGATCACCGGGCTCCCCGCGTTGCAGGGGGCGCTCACCGCCCGGGCCGGGGCCGGGCTGCTCGGACTGGCGGTGGCCGCAGCCGCGCCGCTGGGCCGCCGGCTGGCCCGGAAAGTCTCGCCGACATGACCGCCCCGCAGCCCCGCCGACCGGAACCGGACCGACCGGCCCCGACCACCCCGCCGCCGGCTGGCGCGCCGGGCGGGGGGAGCGGCGGGCCGCGGTTCGGCTACGGGACCAACGGCTTCGCCAACCACCGCCTCCACGACGCCCTGGCGGTCATCGCCGACCTGGGCTACCGCGGTGTCGCGCTCACCCTGGACCACGACCACCTCGATCCGTTCGCACCCGGGCTGACCCGCCGGGTGGCCCACGTGGCGCGCCGGCTGGACGCCCTCGGCCTGGCCGTGGTGATCGAGACCGGCGCCCGGTACCTGCTCGACCCCTGGCACAAGCACGCCCCGACCCTGCTGCACGACGAGCCGGCCCGGCGCGTCGAGTTCCTCCGCCGGGCGGTCCGGATCGGCGCCGACCTGGGCGCCGAGGCCGTCAGCTTCTGGGCCGGCGTACGCCCCGACACCGTCGCGCCGCGGATCGCCTGGGACCGGCTGGTCGCCGGCTGCGCGCCGGTGGTCGACGCCGCCGACCGGGCCGGCGTGCCGCTCGGCTTCGAGCCGGAGCCGGGGATGCTGGTCGAGGACATCGCCGGCTGGTGGCGGCTGCGGCACGCGCTCGGCGATCCGGAGACCTTCGGCATCACCCTCGACATCGGACACTGCCGCTGCCTCGAGTCGCAACCGGTGCCGCAGTGCGTACGCGAGGTGGCCGCGCACCTGGTCAACGTGCAGATCGACGACATGCGCCGGGGCGTGCACGAGCACCTGGAGTTCGGCGCGGGCGAGATTGACTTCCCGCCGGTGCTGCGCGCCCTCGCCGACGTCGGCTACCGGGGGCTGGTCGCGGTGGAGCTGCCCCGGCACTCGCACGCCGCGCCGATAGTCGCCGCCCGGTCGCTCGACTTCCTGCGCGCCGCCGCGCCGACCACGGACCACCCCGACGCGTCCTTTGCTCTGCCGCAGCGGACGCAACACCCGACGTCCGATATCCGGACGCCGACCGTTGCGGGGAGGGCAGCAGAGCAAAGGACGCGGTGAGGCATCGCGCCGCGGCGCGGGAGCAGCGCCAGGGAGCAGCAGCACGAGGAGGGAGACGGCATGACACCCGATCGACTGCGGGCCGCGCTGGAGGGCGTACCCGATCCCGACTGGCTGGCGACGGCGCTGCGCCGCGTCGCGACCGAACCCGCGACGATCGCGCGGTTCTTCCCGGCCGCCGGCCGGCGCTGCGGCCGGGCCGAGCTGCCCGACGCGCCCGGCTGGACGGCCGACGAGGCGGCCCGGGCGCTGCTGCTCGCCGTGCTCCCGGCCGACCAGGTCGCCGGGCACGCCGAGGCGCTCTACCGGCACGGCGACGCCGCCGAGAAGCGGGCCGTGCTCAGGGCGCTGCCGCTGCTGCCGGTCGGTACGGCGGGGTTGCCGCTGCTGCACGACGCGATCCGCACCCACGACACCCGGCTGGTCACCGCGGCGCTCGGCCCGTACGCCCGGCACCTCGACCCGGCGGCCTGGCGGCAGGCGGTGCTCAAGTGCGTCTTCACCGGCGTCCCGCTCGCCGCCGTGGCCGACCTGGACGCCCGCGCCGACGCCGAGCTGGCCGGGATGCTCGCCGCGCTCGCCGCGGAACGGCACGCCGCCGGCCGGCGGCTGCCCGCCGACGCCACCGACCTGCTCGACCGGCTCACCGTCAGGGAGGCGTGAATGCGCATCTTCGACCCGCACATCCACATGACGTCACGGACCACCGACGACTACGAGCGGATGGCCGCCGCCGGGGTCCGCGCGGTGGTGGAACCCGCGTTCTGGCTCGGTCAACCGCGTACCAGCGCCGCCTCGTTCGCCGACTACTTCGACTCGCTGATCGGTTGGGAGCCGTTCCGGGCCGGGCAGTTCGGCGTCCGGCACCACGCCACCGTCGCGCTGAACCCGAAGGAGGCCAACGACCCGCGCTGCCGGCCGGTGCTCGACCTGCTGCCCCGCTACCTGGAGAAGGACGCCGTGGTCGCGGTCGGCGAGATCGGGTACGACTCGATGACCCCCGAGGAGGATGAGGTCTTCGCCGCCCAGCTCGCCCTGGCCGTCGCGCACGATCTGCCGGCGCTGGTGCACACGCCGCACCGGGACAAGGCCCGCGGCGTCGAGCGGAGCCTCGCGATGGTCGCCGAGTCCGGCGTCGACCCGGGGCGGGTGGTGCTCGACCACCTCAACGAGGTGACCGTGAAGCTGGTCCGGGACACCGGCTGCTGGCTGGGCTTCTCCATCTACCCGGACACCAAGATGTCCCCGCCGCGGATGGTGGAGCTGCTGCGGGCGTACGGGACCGAGCGGGTGCTGGTCAACTCGGCCGCCGACTGGGGGCGCTCCGACCCGCTGCTCACCCGGGCCACCGGGGAGGCGATGTTGCTGGCCGGCTTCACCGACGACGACGTCGACCGGGTGCTCTGGCGCAACCCGGTGGAGTTCTACGGCCAGTCCGGCCGACTCGACCTGACCGACCTCGATCTCGCCGACGTCGACCCGCCGGCCGGCACCTTCGCCGGCAACTCGATCCTGCGCGGCGGCAGCTGATGCGGCTGCGGCACGCCGACGGCAGCACCGTCCACCTCGGCTACTGCACCAACGTGCATCCGGCCGAGGACGCCGCCGGCATCCTCGCCCAGCTGGACACCCACGCCGTGCCGGTCCGCGAGGCCCTCGCCGCCGACCGGCTCGGCCTCGGCCTCTGGCTGGCCGCGCCGGCCGCCGCCGAGCTCGCCGCCGACCCGGCCGCCCGACGCCGGTTGCGCGCCGAGCTGACCGTGCGCGGGCTGGAGGTGGTCACCCTCAACGGCTTCCCGTACGGGGCCTTCCAGGCGCCGGTGGTCAAGGGCGCGGTCTACCGGCCGGACTGGACCACCGACGCCCGGCTGGACTACACCCTCGACCTGGCCCGGGTGCTGGCCGACCTGCTCCCCGACGACGCGGCCCGGGGCTCGGTCTCCACCCTGCCGCTGGCCTGGCGGCACCCCTGGGACGCTGACCGGGCGGACGCCGCCCGGCGCCGGCTGGACCGGCTCGCGGCCGGCCTCGCCGCCGTCGAGCGGGACACCGGCCGGCCGGTCCGGGTCGGCTTCGAGCCGGAACCGGGCTGCGTGGTCGAGCGCACCGGGCAGGCGGTCGCGGCGCTGGCCGGGGTGGACACCGAGCGGCTCGGCGTCTGCCTGGACCTGGCGCACCTCGCCTGCGCCTGGGAGGAGCCCGCCGAGGCCCTCGATCGGCTCCGCGTGGCCGGCCTGCCGGTGGTCAAGGTCCAGGTCTCCGCTGCGCTGGCGGCCGCCGACCCGGTCGGCTCCGCCGCCGCGCTGGAGCGCTGGGTGGAGCCGCGCTTCCTGCACCAGACCCGGGCCGCGGGCTGCGCGGGGGCGGTGGATCCGGCCGATCCGGCGTACGCCGCCGACGACCTGGACGCGGCGCTGGCCGCCCGGCCGCCGGGGCCGTGGCGGGTGCACTACCACGTGCCGCTGCACGCCCCGCCCGAGGAGCCGCTGACCTCGACCCTGCCGGTGCTGCGCGCCGCGCTGGCCGCGCTCTTCTCCGGCCCGACGGCTGGTTGCGACCACCTGGACGTCGAGACGTACACCTGGGGGGTGCTGCCCATGGCGCGGCGGCCGCGCACCGACGCGGAGCTGGCCGGCGGGATCGCCGCCGAGCTGGCCTTCGCCCGCGACGAGCTGGTCGCCCTCGGCCTCGCCGCCGCAGCCCCGGCCGGGACGGGGGTACGACGATGAGCCGGCGACTGGTGGTGCTGGACGTGGTCGGGCTGACCCCGCGGCTGCTGGCGCACATGCCCCGGCTGCGCGCGGTCGCCGACGCCGGGTTCTCCGCCGAGCTGGGCACCGTGCTGCCCGCGGTGACCTGCTCGGTGCAGGCGACCTTCCTGACCGGTGAGCCGCCGTCCGGGCACGGGATCGTCGGCAACGGGTGGTACTTCCGCGACCTCGGCGAGGTGCTGTTGTGGCGGCAGCACCACGCGCTGGTCGGCGGGGAGAAGCTCTGGCAGGCGGCCCGCCGGGCCGAGCCCGGCTACACGGTGGCCAACGTCTGCTGGTGGTACGCGATGGGCGCGGACGTCGACTGGACGGTCACCCCGCGCCCGGTCTACCACGCCGACGGGCGTAAGGAACCGGACTGCTGGACCGATCCGCCGGAGCTGCACGACACGCTCACCGACGCGCTGGGCACCTTCCCGCTCTTCACCTACTGGGGGCCGGGGGCCGGGCTGCCCTCGTCGCGGTGGATCTGCCGGGCCGCCGAGCGGATCCTCGCCGAGCAGGCGCCGGACCTCACCCTGGTCTACGTGCCGCACCTCGACTACGACCTGCAACGCTTCGGCCCCTCCTCGCCCCGGGCCGCCGCCGCGGCGGCCGAGCTGGACGCGGTGCTCGCCCCGCTGCTGGACGCCGCCCGGGCCAGGGACGCCACCGTGGTGGCGCTGTCGGAGTACGGCATCACCGACGTCTCCCGCCCGGTGGACGTCAACCGGCTGCTGCGCGCCGAGGGGCTGCTGCGGGTGTACACCCAGGCCGGGATGGAATACCTGGACCCGTGGACGTCCCGGGCCTTCGCGGTCGCCGACCACCAGGTGGCGCACGTGTACGTCCGCGACCCGGCGGACGTGCCGGCGGTGGCGAAGCTCTGCGGCGCCCTGCCCGGGGTGGCCGAGGTGCTGGACGCCGACGGCCGGGCGGCGGCCGGGCTGGACCATCCGCGCGCCGGCGAGCTGGTGCTGGTGGCCGAGCCGGACGCCTGGTTCACCTACTACTACTGGCTCGACGACGCCCGCGCCCCGGACTTCGCCCGGCTGGTCGAGATCCACCGCAAGCCTGGGTACGACCCCGCCGAACTCTTCTTCGACCCGGCCGCACCGGGCGCCGCGAAGCGCCGGGCGGCGGTCGCGCTGGCCCGCAAGAAGCTCGGCATGCGCTACCTGATGAGCGTGGTCGGCCTGGACGCCGGCGCCCGGGCGGTGCGCGGCTCGCACGGGCGGCTCCCCGTCGACCCGGCGGACGCCCCGGTGCTGCTCTGCTCCGACCCGGCCGCCGCCCGGGACCGGATCCCGGCCACCGGTGTGAAGGCGCTGCTGCTGGAGCTGGCCGGCCTGGGGTCGGCCGCTCGTCCCCCGGCTCCGGCCGCGAGGGCGGCAGCCGGTCCGCCGCCGGCCGGGGGGCGCGCGGCCGGGCATCGGGGGGAGGCACCGTGACGGTGACCGCGGCGCCGACCGACGCGAGCGGGCTGCGGGCGCGGTTCGACGCCGAACTGGTGGCCTTCCTCGACCGGCAGGGCCCGGACTGGCCGGATGGCGCACCGCGCGGCGTCTTCGCCGCGCTGCAACGGTTCGTGCTGACCGGCGGCAAGCGGCTGCGCCCGCTCTTCTGCTACTGGGGCTGGCGCGGCGCGGGCGGCGAGGACGGGCGGCCGATAGTGGTCGCCGCGGCGGCGCTGGAGCTGTTCCACGCCTTCGCGCTGATCCACGACGACATCCTGGACGGCAGCGACAGCAGGCGGGGCGAGCCCTCGGTGCACCGGCTCTTCGCCGACCTGCACGCCCGGTCCGCGTGGCGGGGCGACCCGGAGGCGTACGGGCGCAACACCGCGCTGCTCTGCGGGGACCTCTGCGCCGCCTGGTCGGACCAGATGTTCCACGAGTGCGGGCTGAACACCGCGCGGGTCTGCCGGGGGTACGCCGTCTTCGCCCGGATGCGGACCGAGGTGATCGCGGGGGAGTACCTGGACCTGGTCTCCGGGGTGGGCGACGGCTCGGTGGCCAGCGCGCTCACCGTGATCCGGATGAAGGCGGCCCGCTACACCGTCACCCGGCCGTTGCAGATCGGCGCGGCGCTGGCCGGTGCGGACCCGGAGCTGGTCGCCGCGCTCGCCGAGTTCGGTGACCCGCTCGGCGACGCGTTCCAGCTCCGCGACGACGTGCTGGGTGTGTTCGGCGACCCGGCGGTGACCGGCAAGTCCACCCTGGACGACCTGCGCGAGGGCAAGCCGACGGTGATGATGGCCCTGGCCCGGGCCGGCGCGGACCGGGCGCAGACCGCCCGGCTGCGTGACCTGCACGGCGATCGCGGCCTGGACGCGGCCGGGGCGGCCGAGCTGCGCGCGATCATCGAGGCGACCGGGGCGAAGGAGGAGATCGAGCGGCTGATCCGGGTCCGCGCCGACGCCGCCTGGGCCGCCCTGGGTCGGGTACCCCTGGCGGAGCCTGCGCGGGCAGCGCTCGCCGGCCTGGCCGACCAGGCGGTGCACCGCCGCAGCTGACCCGGCCCTCGGTGAGGCCGACCGGAGCGCGACACGCAACCCTGCCGGAACCCGCCGCCGGGTACCGGCGACACCCGGTGCGTGATCTCCGGACGCGCCGGTTAAGGCACGCGTCGGCTGCCGTACCTTGGGCCGCATGGGACGCCTCGCGGACTGGCGTCGGGTCGTGCGGGCGCACCCGGCGGTCGCCGACGCACTGCTGGCCGGGCTGCTCTTCGTGGTCAGCCTGCTGCCGGTGGACCCGCCCGGCGGCCCCGCCCGGGCGCCGCTGACCGCCGGCGCGGTGCTCTTCGCCCTGCTCGGCTGTGGCGCGCTCGCCCTGCGCCGCCGACACCCGCTTCCGGTGCTCGCCGTCGTCACCGTCCTGGTGGTCGCCGCCCTGCTGCTGGGCTACGCGCGCGGCCCCTTCATGATCGTCGTGGCGATCGCCGCGTACACCGTGGCCACCCGGACCGACCGGCGGACCGCGTGGGTGGCCGGTGCCGGGGCGGCGCTCGCGGTCACCGACGCGCCCACCGAGCCGGCGCCCAGCCTCAACCGGCTGGACGCCCTGGTCGAGGGCTTCAGCGCCGGCCAGCCGGTGCGCTGGACCGTCGCCGGGCAGCCCCGCCCGCTGCCCACCGCGGTCGACGTCGCGGCGTACCGGGTCATCCAGGAGTCGCTGACCAACGCGCACAAGCACGCGCCGGGGGCGGCCGTCGCGGTCCGGCTGCGCTACGACGACCACGGCGTGACCATCGAGGTACGCGACGACGGCCCGGTCCGCCCGGCGGGGGAGCGGCCCGGGGCGGGGCTCGGACTGCTCGCGATGCGGGAGCGGGCCGAGGTGGTCGGCGGCACCTTCTCCGCAGGCCCGCGACCCGAGGGCGGCTTCGGAGTCCGCGCCGAGCTGCCCGCCCCCGAGGAGGAGGCCGAGTGACGATCCGGGTGCTGCTCGCCGAGCCCGGTCCGGTGCGGGCTCTTCCGCACCGGTCCCGACGGTCCTAGAGTGAGGGCGGCGACCGCGAGGTGGCCGGTGACCCGACGGGAGGCGCAACCCGTCGGGCCCAGGTGCGTAGGCACCCACCGGTGATCCTTCGTGGCCGCCGCGCACCGGCCCGGCCCGGTCACCCTCGCCCCGGTCCCGCTCAGGAATCCCCATCACGACAGGGGAGACAGACAATGGCGCGACCGATCACGCTCTTCACCGGCCAGTGGGCCGATCTTCCGTTCGACGAGGTCTGCCGGCTCGCCTCCGAGTGGGGCTACGACGGGCTGGAGATCGCCTGCTGGGGCGACCACTTCGAGGTCGACAAGGCCCTCGCCGACGACTCGTACGTCGACCGGAAGCGGGAGACCCTCGCCAAGCACAAGCTGAAGGTCTTCGCCATCTCCAACCACCTGGTCGGCCAGGCCGTCTGCGACCACCCGATCGACGAGCGCCACCAGGACATCCTGCCGGCCCGGATCTGGGGAGACGGCGAGCCCGAAGGGGTACGCCGCCGCGCCGCGGAGGAGATGAAGGACACCGCCCGGGCGGCGGCGAAGCTGGGGGTGGACACCGTCGTCGGCTTCACCGGCTCGTCGATCTGGCACACCCTGGCGATGTTCCCGCCGGTGCCGCCGTCGATGATCGACCGCGGCTACCAGGACTTTGCCGACCGGTGGAACCCGATCCTGGACGTCTTCGACTCCGTCGGGGTGCGGTTCGCCCACGAGGTGCACCCCAGCGAGATCGCCTACGACTACTGGACCACCAAGCGCACGTTGGAGGCGATCGGGCACCGGCCGGCGTTCGGGCTGAACTGGGACCCGTCGCACTTCGTCTGGCAGGAGCTGGACCCGGTGAACTTCATCTTCGACTTCGCCGACCGGATCTACCACGTGGACTGCAAGGACGCGAAGGTCCGCACCGGCGACGGGCGGCGCGGCCGGCTCTCGTCCCACCTGCCCTGGGCGGACCTGCGCCGGGGCTGGGACTTCGTCTCCACCGGCCACGGCGACGTCCCCTGGGAGGACTGCTTCCGGGCGTTGAACGCGATCGGCTACGCCGGCCCGATCTCGATCGAGTGGGAGGACGCCGGCATGGACCGGCTGGTCGGCGCGCCCGAGGCGCTCCAGTTCGTCCGCCGGCTCGCCTTCGACGCCCCGGCGGCCGCCTTCGACGCCGCGTTCAGCAGCAGCCGGGACTGATCCCGGCGTGCCCGGGGCCGACCCGGCCCCGGGCACGCCGCACTGACCGACTCCGGTGCGCCGACGGTGCGCTGCCCGACGGGCGGATGCCGAATTCATCGCCCGGCCGGTGGGTCGGCCCGACGAGGCCCTGGGTCCATCGACTTGCGGAGGCGCTCGACCAGCTCGCGCACCGCCTCGGTGAACGGCTGGTCGGACTCGCAGGGCCGGTGTCCCTGGATCGGCGGTGGGACGCTGTCGCCAGGTGGAGCCACCACATCGGCGGGATCTCGCAGCCGGCGGTCCACCGTTGCCGCTGGGCGGCCGACGGTGACCGGCGCGGCTGGCCGGTGGGCGGAGAAGATCCAGCCGCCGATGGGGTCGGTGTCGCGCCACAGGTTCACCCACCGCCAGTCGACTCGAGCGCCGATCTCGTGCAGCACCTCGTCGTCGATGTAGGCGGGGAAGAGCCGGGCGTAGAGCCGGCGCAGCGGTGACCCGTGGGTGAGCAGGGCGACCCGGCTGCTGACCCGGGGCGGCAACTGGAGCACCGTCGCGGCGGCCAGGACCGAACCGTGGCTGTTTGCGGTGAGCAGCACCGCGTTGCCTCGTCCGACCAGGTACGTGATCCGTCGGGTCAGCTCCGGCACGGCCCGCTCGGCGTAGCAGGGCGGCGCGAACGGGTGGGCGGCCCGGGGCCAGAACGTGCCCAGGTCCCACAGGACGCCGACGTGGCGCCGGAACTCGACGGTCCGGTAGGCGAAGATTCCGCCGACGATCAGGCTGAGGATGATCGCCGCGATCACCCAGCTGCCGAACGCGATGCCGAAGATGACCACGTCAGACGGCACCCCTGCGTACCGCTCCACGGCGTCGCCCGGCAGCTCCAGTAGGCCGATGGTGGTGGTGGCCGTGCCGATTCCGGCGAGGCAGGCGTAGACCACGGCCAGCGGTATCAGTGTTTCGGTGAACCGAGCCTGGGCTATCGCCTTCTGCACCTGCCGCAGCCGGGGCCGGGCCTCCGCCGGTGGGTCCGGGTAGTCGCGCGCGACAATTGCCGCCGCGGCGCGGAACCGGCCGCGTCGGGAGATCAGGGTCACCAGGCCCACGACCACCAGCGTGAAAAGTACCGCCCGGAAGAAGCCCAAGATCGCCCAGGTGTACGCCTGCGGCGGACCGGCGGCCAAGCCCGCTGCGGTCTGCGCGTCGCGGTCCAGGAAGTCCGCCACCCGGTAGATCAGCTCGGCGGAGAACGCCACCGCCAGACTGATCGCTGAGGCCGCGATCACCAGCGCGCCCAGCCCGAGCAGCGGCGTGGCATCCGGCTGGCGGTCCCGGCGCCAGAGCAGCACCGCGCCCAGGGCGGCCAGCAGGGTCGTCTGGGTGACGAACAGCCAGGTGAGGATTGAGTCGTAGCCGGGTAGGCCGCCCCCCTCGTGCCATGGCGCCGGGCTGGCCAGGACGTGGGCCGTGACCACGATGGTCAGGACGACGGCGATCGTCCGCAGCGTGCGGGTGATCCGGTCGAGTCGCCGGTCCGCGGCGGCCCGGTCGATCAGCGGGGGCGTGCAGAGCAGGACCACACAGGTGGCCAGGACCGTCCCGGTGACGACCGCCAGCGCGATCGTGCCGGCCGAGGCCCCGGTTGAGACCCGGGCGGCGAGCAGAGTGACGTCCAGTGTCGCGAACGCCGCCGCGACGTGGATGGAGCGCAGCCGACCCACCAGCGGCTCGGCGTCCCACTGACCGACCGCGCTGAGCCGATGCCCGGAGACCTCCTTCTCGGGAGCGCGAAACGCGTCGAACACCCTCCCTGGGCGCGCACTGGCCCGCCAGACCAGGCCGATGGCAGCGGCCGGAACCAGCGCGAGTACCGCCAGCCGCAGCCCGACCGGTTGCCCACCCAACCAGGACAACCAACTGCGCCCGGCCAGGCAGCGTGGCGAGCTCATACACTTCCACGCGATCAGGTCCAGCGCGACGCCGGCGATGGCAAGCACATACAGCGCGGTGAGAGTGAGCGCCAGCAATCGGCACAGGGATCGGACCATCGCGTCGGAACCAGGGTTCGCCGGGCGCATCCAGATCGCCACGTTGACCAGCATGAACGGCAGCAGGAACACCAGCGACAGGGTTCGGACCATGGTTCCGGAGGGCAGGTCACCCCAGTGGTACGCCTCCAGCGTCACCCGGCCGCCGCCGCTGGTGCCCGAATAGCGGCGGCGGGGTCGGTAGAAGCCCCCACTGCGGTCGCCCGCGACCTGCTCGATCTGCGGCAGGTCCGACACCTGGTCGGCGCTCGCGCTGGCGGCCCCATGTACCCGCAGCTCCACCACGTCATCGGACATCCCCGGCCCGCTCAACCGCGCTGATGCATCCGACATCGGCCCCCCGAGCCGTCTTGGCGGTCCAAACCGGGTGAACCTGGCCGAGGACCGCCCCGCCTCGTGGCGGTCTACCCCACCCGGCCGGGCCCAACCGTCGGACACCAGGACCGGTGCCGCCTGGCCCGAGGGTGCAAACGACGGCTGCCGTTCAGCGCGGCCCGGGGCTGCGAAAGCCGGCGGCCAGCGATCAGTCGCCGAGCCGGGCCACGCCGTCATGCAACTAACGGTTGCACATGTCCCGGCAGGTCGGCTAGCGTGATACGCAACCAAACGTTGCAGAAGGTGGCGAGGATGGAATTCGGAACGATCGAGCGGGAGATCCACATCGACGCCTCACCCGAGGTTGTCTTCGACGTGGTGAGCAGTCCCGAGCACCTGCGCGAGTGGTGGCCGGACGAGGCGCAGTTCCCGGCCGTGCCCGGGGGAGCGGGGCGGATCGGCTTCGGGGACTGCTCGCAGGGCGGCACCTGGGTGCAGTTCGCGGTCGTCGACGCCGTGCCGCCGCGGCTCTTCTCCTTCCGGTGGACCCACGAGGAGGGGGAGGCCGCCGCCCCGGGCAACTCGCTCCTGGTCGTCTTCGAGCTCGAGCCCGCCGGGAGAGGGACGCTCCTGCGGATGACCGAGAGCGGCTTCCGCGAGCGCGGCTGGGACGAGGCAAAGCTCGCCGCCGAGTACGGCGCGCACGTCACCGGCTGGGACTTCTACCTGCCGCGGCTGCCGGCGTACGCCGCGAAGGTCGGAGCGGGCGCATGAGTGTGATGGTGGACGACGACCTCTGGTCGGCGGTCGGCGACCCGACCCGGCGCCGGATGCTCGACCTGCTGCTGAGCGAAGGCAGCGGGACGGCGACCAGCCTGAGCGAGCACCTGCCGGTGACCCGTCAGGCGGTGGCGAAGCACCTCGTCGTCCTCGACCGGGTCGGCCTGGTGCACGTCACCACCGCCGGCCGCGAGAAGCAGTTCCGCGTCGATCAGGCCCAGCTCGCCCGCGCCGTCGCCCAGCTCGCCGACGTCGGCGCTGCTTGGGACTCCCGTCTCCAGCGCATCAAGCGCATCGCCGAGACGATCCAGCGCGGCAAGGACACGAACAACGAGATCGAGAAGAAGCAGTAGAGAGGAACACGGAGATGGCAGACATCCTTCACCGCATCGGCGTCGAGCAGTCCTCGCCGGAGCAGGTGTACGACGCGCTCACCACCCTGGACGGCTTGTCCGGCTGGTGGACCGAGAAGACGTCGGGGGAGACCGACGTCGGCGGCGTGATCGAGTTCCGGTTCGGGTCGGGCGGGTTCGACATGAAGGTCGCCGAGCTCGATCCGGGCCGGCTCGTCCGCTGGGACGTCGTGGACGGACCGCAGGAGTGGATCGGCACCAGCGTGCAGTGGGACCTCCGTCAGGACGGCGACTACACGATCGTGCTGTTCAAGCACGAGGGCTGGCGTGAGCCGGTCGAGTTCATGCACCACTGCAGCACCAAGTGGGGCACCTTCCTGATGAGCCTCAAGCAGCTCCTCGAGACCGGGGAAGGTGCCCCCGAGCCGCGCGACGTGAAGATCAGCGACTGGCACTGACCCGGCGACGCCCGAGGAGGATTGCGACGACGCCGATCAGCAGGCCGGTCAGTGCCGCCGGCGGGGAGGGGTTGTCCGTCGGGTTTGGCGTTCGAGCGCTCGGACCGCTCCGGCAATGGCTCGCCGAGGCCGACATCGCCCTCGCGCCTCTTCTCCCTGCTCGACACCCGCGGTATCGCCGTCGTTCGGTCCGTTCAGCCAGGTGCGGACGCCGGCCAGTGCGGTGGGGCCGTGGTCCTCGTCGACACTCCTGGCGAGGTCCGCGACGGATATCGCCTGCAGGGCCGCACGCCAGGCGGGCTCGGCGCTGGCCATCGCGCGGGCAATCGCGCACGGCCGCGTGCAGGCCTGCTGCGGTGTCGCCAGGGGGCCCCGCTGGCGGATCTCGGTGCAGACGAAGGCAGGCTGGGATCCGTCCACGGCCGCGACGACGTCGAGGACAGTGATCAGTTCGGGCGATGACCTCCATCCGGAATCTGCCACACCCGCGTCACAGCCGCGTGACGGGAGGGGCCGCACCCGGTTTCCCGGACGCGGCCCCTCCGTTGCTCCAGTCGGGTCGGTCAGCCCCGCAGACCCGACATGTGCTGGTAGCTGATCTCCGCGTAGCGCAGCGAGCGACCGGGATCGGCGGTGCCGCCGGGCGCGTTGTCCTGCTCCCACATCGGGTTGTGGTAGCCCTTCGCGCCCATGTTGGCGAAGAAGTTGCCGTAGTCGATGTCGCCCTGGCCGAGCGGCACCATGTCGTATCCGGCGGAGTTGGCCGGGTTGAACGCGCCGTCCTTGGCGTGGAACAGCGGGAACCGGTTGGTCCGCGCCGCCACCGTGGCCAGCGGGTCGAAGATGTTCGTCTGCGTCACGCCGTCCGGGTCGGTGTAGCTGCGGAACCGGTGCTGGGCCACGTGCGCCCAGTAGATGTCCATCTCGAACCAGACGTGCTCCGGGTTGGTGAGGCCGAAGAAGTACTCCAGCTTCCGGACGCCGGAGGACCGGGTCGGCCGGCCCAGCGCGTCCAGCGGCCCGCTGTCCAGCAGGAAGTTGTACGCCGCGTCGTGGTTGTGGGTGTAGAGCTTCAGCCCCCGGGCGGCGGCGATCTCGCCGAGGGTGTTCCAGCGGTCCGCGGCGGCGTCCCAGTCCGCCTTGTAGTTGCTGCCGGTCGGGTCACCGCCGGTGCCGATGTGCGTCATGCCGAGCGTCTCGGCGATGTCCAACTGCTGCTCGAAGGCGGCGAGGGTGTCCGGCGTGATGGTGCTCGGGACGGAGGCGTGCGAGCCGTTGGCCCGCAGCCCGTTGTCGTCCAGGATCTTGCGGATCTCCGCCGCGGTGATCTGTCGGCCCAGGATGGAGGTGTTCTGGTTGTAGCCGGCGAACTCAACCTCCTTGTAGCCGATCTCGGCGAGCCGGCCGAGCACCCGCTCGAAGCCGTACGGCACCCCGCTGGCGTCCGGAGCGGCGCCGATCCGGTCCCGGACGCTGTAGAGGATGATGCCCCGCTTGCCGGTCGGGACGAGCAGGCCGTTGCCCTCCGCAGCGGCGGAGGGGGCCCAGCCCGCAGCGCCGACGGCGACCGCTCCGGCCGCCCCGGCGAGGGTGCCGAGCATCCGGCGACGGCTCATTCCGTGCTGTGTGTGGTTCATCTGCTGGCTGCCTTTCCGTGCTGACTGGTGATGGCTGGTGCTCGGGTGGGGCCACCGGCGGTGGCCCCACCCGGGGCGGTCGTCACGGGGTGACGCCGATGCCCTGACCGGTGAGCTCGACCCAGTTGAGGTTGCCGAAGCCGCTGGCCGGACCACCGGGGACGGTGGTGAACACCAGGTAGAGCTTGTGCGTGCCGCCCGGGTCGGTGAACGGCACGGTGGTGCTGGTGAAGGCGTTGTTTCCGCTGGTGGCGTTGACCGTGGCGGTGGTCAGCAGTGGGCCGGTGGGTGAGTCGAGCCGGAACTCGACGCCGAACCGGGGCTGCCCGGCGGTGGCCGCGCTGCCGCCGGAGGTACGCAGCGTCACCGACTGCATGTTCTTCAGGTTCACGGTGTTGTTGATCGCGAGCCAGTCGCCGTTGTCGAGGCTGCCGCGCTGCTGGCCGCCGCCGGTGTCGGCGCTGGTGCCGACCGTGGTGCCGGACTCGCCAGCGGCGAACTCGACCTCCTGCCGCTTGGCCTGGACGATCTGCTGGTCCACCGTGGTCAGCGCCGGCTGCCCGTTCGCCCCGCTGTCGGTGTACGACGCGCTCACCACGCCGTAGATGTAGCCGCCGTGCGAGGCGTCGTCCGCGTCGGTGGGCAGCACCCCGGAGCAGCCGAACTGGTTGGCCTCACCGTGGCCGTGCTGGTCGTGCCCGAGGACGAAGGTCACCTCGACCTTGGCGCAGTCGACCGGCCCGTCCTCCGGGTCGGTGACGGTCACCGACCAGGGGATGTCGTCGCCCCAGCTGAAGAAGCCGCCCTCGAGCGGGGTGGTGACGGTGACGGTCGGCGCGGTGTTGCCGACCGTGATGGTGGTGTTCGCCGAGGCCGTCTTGCCGCTGGAGTCGGTCACCGTCAGCCGGGCGGTGTAGACGCCGTTGCTGGTGTAGGTGTGCGACGGGTTCGGGTCGATCGAGTCGGTGGTGCCGTTACCGTCGAAGTCCCAGGCGAACGAGATCGAGTCGGCCGGGTCCGGGTCTTTCGAACCCTCGCTGGAGAAGGCCACGGTCAGCGGCGCGATGCCGTTGGTCGGGGTGGCCGTCAGCACGGCGTTCGGCGCCCGCAGGCCCTTGACGTAGCTGAACTTGACCATCGCCGCGTCCGGATTGACGGCGAAGAAACCGTCGCCGTACGTCAGCAGGTAGAAGTTGCCGTCCGCGCCCCAGCGCATGTCCATCGGGTTGTCGCAGAGGAATGGCTTGGTCGGGGTGGTGGGCGCCTGGCCACAGTTCAGCACGTTGTTGATCTTCAGGATGTCACCCTTGTCGTCCAGCCGGACCTCCTTGAGGGTGTCCCGGGTGAACTCGCCGAAGAAGATCGCGCCGTCGTAGTACTCGGGGAACTTCGTCTCCGACCTCAGCTCCGGGTCGAAGTCGTACTTCGCCGCGCCGTGCGGGCCGACACCGCCCGTGCCGAGCTCGGGGAAGAGCACCGGACAGGTCTGCGTCGGGGTCGACAGGTACGACTCCGGGCACGGGGTAGGCGCCTGGAACGAGTACCACAGCTCGGACTTCTCCACCGCCGGCAGATCGGTGAGGCCGGTGTTGTGCCGGGAGGTGTTCTTCGGCGCCGCGCAGTCGAAGGGTGCGATCGGAGAGATCGGGCTGGTGGTCCAGTCCATCTCGATGTACGGCAGGTTCGGCTGGACGCACATCGGCCAGCCGTAGTTCGCCGGCTCGTCGACCACCATCATCCGGCCGGTGCCCGCCGGCCCGCGGCCGACCGCGGCGGTCGAGGAGTCGGGGGAGTAGTCGGTGATGTAGGCGACGTCGTTCTTGTCGAGGGTGATCCGGAACGGGTTCCGGAAGCCCATCGCGTAGATCTCCGGGCGGGTCTTCCCGGTGCCGGCCGGGAAGAGGTTGCCCGACGGCGCGGTGTACGAACCGTCCGCCCCCACCGTGATCCGCAGGATCTTGCCGCGCAGGTCGTTGGTGTTGGCGGAGCTGCGTCGGGCGTCCACGAAGGGCGCCTGGTAGACGCCGGTGGCGCTGACCGAGTCGTTGTGCGGCGAGAAGCCGCCGGAGCCGCCGCCACCGGCCGGGGTGTCGTCCCCGGTGACCAGCCAGAGGTTGTTCTTCGAGTCGAACGCGATGTCACCGGCTACGTGGCAGCAGGCCCCCCGGTCCACCGGCACCTGGAGGATCTTCTGCTCGGTGCTCACATCGAGCGACGGGGTCTCCCCGTCGACGAACTTGAACCGGGAGAGCTGGAAGTAACCCTTCCACTGGTCCCAGGCCGTCGGGTCGGTGCTGGTGGTCGGCGCGCCACCGGCCGGCGTGTCCAACAGGGGCGCGTAGTAGAGGTAGACCCACTTGTTGTTGGCGAAGTCGTTGTCGATCGCCGGGCCGTACATCCCGTCCTCGCTGTGGGTGTAGACCGGGATCTGGGCCAGCACGGTGGTCGCGTTGCCCTCCGGGTCGTGCAGGCGTACGCCGCCACGCCGGTCGGTCTGGATCACCCGGCCGTCGGGGAGCACGTCGAAGCCGATCGGCTCGTTGACGTTGGGCTGCGCCCCGACCACCGTCATCTGGTAGTTGGCCAGCACGGTCGCGCCGCAGTCGCCGTCGGTCACCCCGGCCGCCCACTGGATCGCCCCGCCCAGGTGGGCGCGCAGGTCGGTGCTGCCGAAACTCTCCGGCGTCGCGCCGAGTCCGGTGTAGAAGGACCGGCCGCCCTGGTAGTCCTTGCACCAGGTCACCGGGTGGTCGTGGCCCATGGTGCCGCCGGTGTACGTCTTTTCGTCCACCGTGGCCAGTACGTGCGAGAAGCCCCGAACGTTGGCCGCGAAGTTGTACCAGCGGTCGGTGGTGCTCCAGCGTTGCGGCAGGGTCTCCGAGGCGGGGTGGACCCGGTCGGCGACGGTGACCGTCGCGCTGCTCACCCCGGAGGCGGTGGTGGCCCGGGTGCCGAGCACATCGGTGAGGAAGGACCACTCGGGCTCCGCCTCGATGGCGGAGTGGACGCCGAGGAAGCCGCCACCGTCGCGGTAGTACTGCTCGAAGGCGCTCTGCTGGGCGTTGGTCAGCACGTCGCCCGCGGTGTTGAGGAAGACCACCGCGCGGAACTGCTTGAGGTGCGACTCGTCGAACTTGCGGGGGTCGTTGGTGACCTCGACCGTGAACCGGCGGTCGCGGCCCAGTTGCTTGATCGCCTCCACCCCGGCGGCGGTGGCGGCGTGACTGCCGCCGACGGAGCGGGTGAAGACGAGCACCTTGTACCCGATGCCGTTGCTGATCGGCGCCGGCGTGGCGAGCGCCGGAGCGGTGAGTGTCGGCGCGGCGAGCGCCGGGGTCGGCTGCCGCTCTGCCGTCGCGACGAGCGTCGCGGCGACGAGGGCGAGCAGGCTGAGATGGGTGGCGGCCCTGCGGCCGAATTGTCTGCGCATCGAACCTCGCTCTGGTCGGGCGGGTCCGCCTCAGCCGGGACGAGGGCTGAGGAGGTCGCTGGAGGTGACGAGAGCCTGGCCAGGTTCTACGCAGGACGATATTTGCGTACTAGAGGAAAGAGAAGAGGTTGGAGGCAAAAGTTTTCGATGAACCGCTCAAACTTTTGCTTCAGATCAGCAAAAGTCCGAGATGGATCGTTCGGGCACACGAAAGCGGGCCGGTCGCCCGACGGCGACCGGCCCGCTGTTCGATGGGTCAGAGGGTGCTGGCGTTGGTGCCCGTGCCGGACGGCTTCGTCCGCGGGGCGGTGGTGGTCGACGACGAGCTGGTGGAGCTGCCCGACTTCGCGCCGACGGTGGCCGGCGTGCCCGCGAAGGCGTCGTCCGCCGCGGTCAGCTCCTGCTTGCTGCCGTTGCCACTGCCCAGCTTCTCGCCCAGCTTGGACTGGCCGAGCTTGTCCTTGCCCTCGCTGTAGAGTCGGGTCGCCTGGGCCTGCGCGACGCCCGCCGCCTCCTGGACGGTCGGGTGGTCGAGCACCTTGCGGCCCCGGACGACCAGCTCCTCGTACTTCTCCCGGCCGGCACGGGCGCCCAGGACGAAGCCCGCAGCCAGCCCGCCAAGAAACATGATCTTTCCGCGCATGGCGGCTCCTTCCGTACCTGACGCTCCGCCGTTCCCGCCCGGGACACCCGGTCGGGACCGACCATTTCGCGCCTAGTCCTCTGTCGGCAGCTAACTACCCATCCTGCTCCGCTCTCATACCTGGTTGTGCCGGGATGACGATTTGTCCGTATTATTCTTGGCCGCCGCGGATCCGGCCCGGGGCGGACCGGAGGGGGTAACCCCCTGGACCGGACCCCCCGAGAATCCTGTACTCTTGTGCCGTCGCCGAGCGCCGGAGGGATCCGGAGCGCGGTGACAAGCGGTCCCCCGTAGCTCAATTGGCAGAGCAGCCGGCTGTTAACCGGCAGGTTTTTGGTTCGAGTCCAAACGGGGGAGCTCAGCTCCACTCGCGCCCGTCGGCCCCGCCGGCGGGCGTTTCTCGTTCCCGCTCCTGCCGCCGCCGCGGGCTCCCGACCCTGCCGGATCGCGCGGGGGTGCGTGCGTGACGCCCGGTTTCCGCCCCGTCGGGCGCGCTCGGCCGGCAGGATGGTCGATGTCGACTTGGACTTCCCGCTGCGTCGATTGATGCGTCGATTCAAAGGGTGGGTGGAGATGGCCGGAAGACCGGGCCGCGGCACGGCCACGCTGATCGCGGTGCTGGTCGTCCTCGGCTGGCTGGTGGTCGGCGGCATCGCCGGGCCGTACTCGGGCAAGTTGGGTGACGTCGCGACCAACGACAACGCCTCGTTCCTGCCCACCGACGCCGAGGCCACCCGGGCCCAGGATCTGGCCGCCGGCTTCGTGGAGAAGGAGACCATCCCGGCACTGGTGGTCTACGAGCGCGCCTCCGGCATCACCGAGGCCGACAAGCGGCGCGCCGCCTCGGACGCCGCCCGGTTCGCCCAGATCCAGGGCGTGGCCGGTCCGCTGCCCCCGCCGATCCCCAGCCAGGACGGCCAGGCCCTGCAGGTGGTCGTGCCAGTCGACGCCGTCGAGGGCGAGCAGATCGGCCAGGTGGTCGACGAGCTGCGCCGCATCGCCGGCGAAAACCGGGACGGCCTCACCGTCGACGTCGCCGGCCCGGCCGGCCTGCTCGCCGACCTGATCGAGGTCTTCACCGCGATCGACGGGCCGCTGCTGCTGGTCACCCTGGTGGTGGTGCTGATCATCCTGCTGATCGTCTACCGCAGCCCGGTGCTCTGGATCTTCCCGCTGCTCGCCGCCGGGATGTCGTACTCGGTGGCGTCGGTCTTCGTCTACCACCTCGCCAAGAACGACGTGATCAAGCTCAACGGGCAGGCGCAGGGCATCCTCACCGTGCTGGTCTTCGGCGCCGGCACCGACTACGCGTTGCTGCTGATCGCCCGCTACCGGGAGGAACTGCACCGGCACGAGCGCCCCCGGGACGCGATGAAGACCGCCTGGCGGGGCGCCGCACCGGCGATCGTCGCCTCCGGCGCCACCGTCATCGTCAGCTTGCTCTGCCTGCTGCTGTCCAGCCTGAACTCCAACCGGGCGCTCGGCCCGGTGGCCGCCATCGGCATCGCCGCCACGCTGGTCGTGATGCTCACCTTCCTGCCCTCGCTGCTGCTGCTCGGCGGCCGGTGGGCGTTCTGGCCGCGTACGCCGAGGGCCGACGAGGCCGACCCGCAGACCGAGCATGGCATCTGGAGCCGGATCGCCGGCTTCGTCGCCCGGCGGGCGCGGACGGTCTGGCTGGTCACCGCCGTGGTGCTGGCCCTGCTCACCCTCGGCCTGACCCAGCTCCGCGCCACCACCCTCGGCCAGTCCGACCTGTTCACCAACCGCACCGACTCGGTCGCCGGCCAGGAGGTGATCGCCCGGCACTACCCGGCCGGCACCGGCAGCCCGGCGACCATCTTCACCACACAGGAGGCCGCCCGGCAGGTCGCCCAGGTGGCACAGGGCGTGCCCGGCGTCGCCGCGGTCCGCCCGGTCACCGGCAGCCAGGCCGGGCCGCCCGACCCGAACGCGCAGCCCACGGTGGTCGACGGGAAGGTGCAGCTGGAGGCCACCCTGACCGACCCGCCGGACAGCGACGGCGCCGAGCGGACCATCCGTGAGCTCCGCGAGGCGGTGCACGAGGTGCCCGGCTCCGACTCGGTGGTCGGCGGATTCACCGCGATCAACGTGGACACCTCCGACGCGTCCACCCGGGACCGCAACGTGATCATCCCGGTGGTGCTGGTGGTGATCGCGGTCATCCTGGCCCTGCTGCTGCGCGCCCTGCTCGCCCCGGTGCTGCTCATCGCGACCGTGCTGCTGTCGTTCCTCGCCACGCTCGGCCTCTGCGCACTGATCTTCACGTACCTCTTCGACTTCCCCGGGGTCGACGCGTCCTTCCCGCTGTTCGCGTTCGTCTTCCTGGTCGCCCTCGGCATCGACTACAACATCTTCCTGATGAGCCGGGTCCGCGAGGAGTCGGTCAAGCGGGGCACCCGGGCCGGCGTGCTGGCCGGCCTCGCCGTCACCGGCGGGGTGATCACCTCCGCCGGCATCGTGCTCGCCGCGACCTTCTCCGCGCTCGCGGTACTCCCGCTGGTGGTGCTGGTGGAGCTGGGTACGGCGGTCGCGGTTGGCGTACTCCTGGACACCATCGTGGTCCGCTCGCTGCTGGTGCCCGCGCTGTCGTACGACATCGGGCCGAAGATCTGGTGGCCGGGCCGGCTGTCCCGCGCGGCCCGGAGCGACGCGGAGGCCCATCGTGCTCGCTGAGACGGACGTCGTCATCGTCGGCGGCGGCCTCGCCGGGCTGGCCGCCGCCCGGCGGCTGCACCGCGCCGGCGTGCCCTGGCGGCTGCTGGAGGCGGGCGACCGGCTCGGCGGCCGGGTCGCCACCGACCCGGTCGACGGCTACCTGCTCGACCGCGGCTTCCAGGTGCTGAACACCGTCTACCCGCGGCTGGGCACCCTGGTCGACGTGGCCGCCCTGGACCTGGGCTGGTTCACCTCCGGCGTGCTGGTCCGCCGCGGCGACCGGCTGGACCGGCTCGTCAACCCGCTGCGCGAGCCCGCCGGGGCGCCCGGCACCGCGCTGGCCGGGGTGGGATCGCTGCTCGACCGGCTGCGCTTCGCCACGCTCGCCACCGGCTGCGCCACCCTGCCGAAGAGCCGCCTGCTCAGCGCGACCGAGACCACCACCGAGGCGGCGCTGCGCCGGGCCGGGCTCTCCGACACCATCATCGAGGAGCTGATCCGGCCGTTCCTCTCCGGCGTCCTCATCGACCGCGAGCTGGAGACCTCCAGCCACGTGCTGGCGATGATCCTGCGCTCGTTCGCCCGCGGGCGGATCGGCCTGCCCGCGCGGGGGATGGCCGCGCTGCCCCGGGCCGTCGCCGACCCGCTGCCCGCCGACCTGATCGAGCTGGACACCCCGGTCGCCGAGGTCGCGCCCGGCCGGGTCCGCACCCAGGCCGGCGACATCGGCTGCCGGGCCGTCGTGGTCGCCGTCGACCCGCCGGCGGCGGCCACCCTGCTGCCGGCGCTGGCGCGGGTACGCATGCACAGCTACACCACGTACTACCACAGCACCCACGCCGCACCGCTGGACGAGCCGATCCTGCTGATCGACGGCGAACGCCGGGAGATGGTGGCCAACACCGTGGTGATCAGCAAGGCCGCGCCGACGTACGCGCCGGCCGGGTGGCACCTGGTGGCCACCTCGGTGGTCGGGCCGTCCGCCCCGCCCGAGCCGGCGATCCGGCGCGAGCTGGACCGGCTCTACGGGCGCTCCACCGCGGACTGGGAACACCTGACCACCGTGTCGGTCCCCGACGCGCTGCCCGCCGCGCCGCCGCCGCAGCAGCGGCTGCGCAAGCCGGTGGCGCTGGGTGACGGGCTCTTCGTCTGCGGGGACCACCGGGACAGCCCGTCGATCCAGGGGGCGCTGGCCAGCGGGTGGCGGACCGCGGGGGCGGTGCTGGCGGAGCTGCGCGCGGCGGGCTGAACGGGGCCTCGTCCGGCCGCTGCTGACTGTTATTCTCGCGTAGCCCATCGTGCCGGTCCGCCGTTTTCCTGCCGGTTCGGTGGTGGCCGGTGATCCGGCGAGCGGGTTACGATCCGGCGCGGTATCGGGGCGGTAGCTCAGCGGGTTAGAGCAGGGGACTCATAATCCCTCGGTCGCGGGTTCGAGTCCCGCCCGCCCCACCACGCGAAAGCCCTGGTCAGGCATGGTGACGGCGACCCGGACGAACCGCGTCAAGATCCGGACCAACGCCGTTGCGCATGGTCATCGCGTGGCCGAGCCGTGGGATGCTTCTGCGCTGGGCGCCGTTCTTGTCATCTTGGCTGGAAGGGCGGGGGCGGGTGCCGGTTCGGCGGGCCGGGCCGTGAAGAAGCGGATGATGTCTTCCGCCGCGGTTGGGGACAGCATCATCGCCTGGACTCGTGCGGACATTTCGGCGATCGGGTGAGTCCTGGTGAACATCGCCTCCTCGTACGTCCGGATTGCCGAGTCCGGGTCGGCGGGGTTGGCGGCGAGTCGGCTGGCGAGTTCGGCGGCGTCGAGCATGGCCTGGTTGGCGCCCTCGCCGACCGGCGGCATGAGGTGCGCGGCGTCGCCGATGAGGGTGATGCCCGGCCGGCTGGCCCAGCGCGTACCGATGGGCATCGCTTCGATCGGGCGCGGCGTCGGCGCGCTGTCGCCGGCCTCGATGAGTGCGGTGAGGCGTGGGTCCCAGCCACCGAACATGTCCAGCAGAGCGCGCTTACTACGGTATGTGTCGATGGGGCGATCGTCTGCGCGCAGCGAGATCCCGACACGTAGGCTGCCGTCGCCGAGGCGTTGCGCTGCCAGGATCTGGTTCACGCCGACGCACCACAGGTTCCCGGGGCCGACACAGCTCGGCGAGATCGGGATGGCGCCGGTCGACGTCTTCGATGTTCAGCTCTACGAGGGTGGACACATAGGACAGTTGGACGTCGGTCAGCAGCGACCGGACGACTGAGCGCGCGCCGTCCGCGCCGATGAGGATGTCGCAGCCGGTTTGGTGGCCGCCATGGAACGTCAGTTCCCAGCCCCCGTCAGATCGCGGGGTCGCCGCGACAAGCCGGTGCCGCCAGACAACCGTGTCGCCGGGGAGGGAATCGAGCAGAAGATCACGCAGTGCGCTCCGGTCAATCTCGGGACGTCCGGAGAATGAGCCAGGTTGCGGCTCATGGTGTACCAGGGTCCGTCCGGTCGGGTCGACGATGCGATGTTCCTCGCCCTCGGGCCGCGCCTCCGACCGGAACCGGCCAGCGAGACCCGCCTCGGCCAGGGCCTGTTGCCCGGACTCCGGGTGCAGGTCGAGCGCGCCGCCCTGCGTCCGCGCGGATCGGCCTGCCTCCCGCTCGTACACCACCGCATCGATGCTGTGCCGATGCAGGATCCGTGCCAGCGTCAGCCCGCCAAGGCCGCCACCAGCGATCGCAATTCGCATTCTCACCCCGTTACCGTACGCTGTATTCGTGGATACGCCGTACGGTAACGCAGCGATGCCCGTTTGGGAACGGCCCGAGCCCCAGCCGCGGGCGGCGCCGGTGCCGTTGAGCCGCGAGAAGATCGCCGCTACGGCGATCCGGCTTGCCGACGCGCACGGCCTCGACGGCCTGTCGCTTCGCAAGATCGCCAAAGAGCTCGGTGTCGGTCCGATGCGGCTCTACGACTATGTGATCAACAGATCCGAACTGCTCGATCTGATGGTCGACGTCGTCTATGCCCGGATCGCCGAGGTCGGCCAGCACTCCGAGTGGAGCGCCACGGTACTTGCCATCGCCCACGCGACCCGCGATGCCGCCCTTGATCATGAGTGGTTCGCCGACCTGCTCGGCGGACGGCCACACTTGGGACCTCACGCGCTCGCCGTGGGCGAAGCGACCGCGGCGGCGCTGAGCCAGGCCCCCGGCGTGCGCGGCATCGACGATCTCCAGCGGGCTTTGGGCGCCCTCAACGCCTTCATCATCGGAGCGGTCCGCAGAGAGGTCACCGAGCGACGCACCGCCCGCTCCACCGGCACCGATGAAGCCGCCTTTCAGGCCAGCCTCGGCCCCTACCTCACACGCATGTTCAAAACCGGCAGGTACCCCACCGTCGCCCGGCTCGTCATCGACGGCGCCCACCTCAATGCCGAGGAAACCTTCAACCACAACCTGACCACCGTCTTGGACGGCATCACCAGCCGACCCCGCACGTGACCGACTGCCCTGCGGCCAGCGGCCGGCTGGAAGCCGATGCGCCTTGATCAGACATCCGGATCTGCCGCCGAGCGAGCGGCTGGCTTGCGCTGACCGGCGCCGGTTAGGAGTGGTACGTCAGAAGCCGCGAGCGAAGCACGTTTCGTTGAGCTCCGTGCGTGCCACCAACCGGTCGGTAAGTCCGACACGGTCAGCGGGCCAGGTCGGCGATGAGGTTGACGGAACCCGCCACGATCACCACGCCGAATAGGTACGACAGGGCGGCATGGGACAGCACGCTGCCCCGGATCCGTGGATCGCTGATGGCCGTGTCCGATACTTGGTAAGTCATGCCGATCGTGAAGGCGACGTAGGCCAAGTCGCGGTAGGTGGGCCGCCCCTGCACAGACTGGCCGCCGAAGCCGATCCCCCCGGTCGTTGATCGGAAATGCAGGTCGCAGTAGCGCAGGGTGAAGACCGTGTTGACAACGGTCCACGACAACAGGACGGTCAGTATTGCGAGGCCGGCGAGCAGCATCCGCATTGAGCCGCTCTGCCGGCCGGCGCGGCTGAGAGCAAAGCCGACGCCCAGCAGGCTGGTGACGCCCGCCCCTACCAGCAGCACCGCGGCGGTTCCCCGCGTCTCGTCCTCACGCATGGCGAGCATCTCGGTGCGCGAGCTGTCCGCTCGGATAATGACCGGCCAGATGGTGAGGAGGAAGGCGAGCGCGGCGGCGTCCCAGCCTCCGACCGCGGCCAACTCCCACGTCATGAACGGCAGGAGCGCCAGAGCGACAATGAGCCCGATGGAGGCGACGATGACGGTTCGCCGCAGGGCAGGGGCGTGCCAGCCCAGGCATCGGTGATACATCGTCTCCGGGGGCATGCCGGTCATCGTCCGAGTGTCTCCCACCGCATCGCATGGCGTGCTCAAAGCCGCGCACAGCGAGCCCGTTGGTCACCTGGATGGCCCACTGATCTAGCAATCGGCATGCCTCTGCGCCCGTCGAGCGGTGCGAGTCGACTGCATGCGAGCGAGTGGAACGTCCGCAACTGCCGCTGAGCGAGCGCGCTCGGTGCGGTTTAGGTCGCGTCTGCTGCAGCCTGTGCGCCTACGAGACTGGTGAGTCGACGCGCCTGCCGCGTCACAGCAGTCGAGCCGTCAGCTGAGACCGCGGTGGGCGGCCCACAGCGCGCCGGCGCGGCTGGCAGCTTTGTCGACTAGGGCCACCAGCTCGGGCCTGTTGGGCACGGGGAACGAGACGTATGTGCCGCGGCCGCCGCCGGTCGGTCGGCCGTAGGCCTTTGCCGCGAGGCGCCCGTCCGGGAGGAGCCGGACGTTGAGTGTGGTCAGCGTGAACTCCTCACCGCGTCGAGTGTCGGTCCAGCGGAGCCCCTCGGGGATCGTGACGTTGATCGCCAGGGCGCTCACATCGAGGGCGACGTCGCTGCTCATGGACGCATGTTCTCACGCGAGTCGACGCCCGCTCACGCCGCGTTACGGGCGGCTACGCTCGCCGTCCTTGCCCTGGCGCCGCGGGCGTTCGCGTATGTGCGGGGCCGCGCCGGTTAGATCGCGCGGACCGGTCGTGAGGTGTGTCGCGCAGCTCGAGCCGGCACACTGGCCTTGTGGGTCGTCGTCGACACTCCTGTCGAGGCGATTTGGAGGAGGGTCCAGCCGCGTTCGCGTTCCTGGTCGATGAATGGGGCTTCCTGGGGCCCGAGCGAACTGATAGTCGCGCTCACCCCGACCTGCTCGGCGATGCTCCCGCGGCGGCCACTGAGCGGCGGGGTCAGATGAAGCTGGGCTTGGTGAGACGCCAGGCGGCCCCGACGAGGCCGACGTGGGAGAGCGCCAGGGGGGTGTTGCCCAGGTGCGCGCCGGTGCGGGGGTCGATCTGCTCGGCGAACAGCCCGAGGTCGTTCGCGCGGGCGGCGGTGCGTTCGAACAGCGCGACGGCCCGCTCCGTCTCGCCGGCCATCGCCAGGCACTCAACCAGCCAGAACGTGCACACCACGAAGCCGGCCGGATCGTCCGGCCAGCGCCGGACCAGACCCTCCGTCGTAAGCCCCGCCGCGACCGCCTCGATGGTGGCCCGCATCCGGGGATCGGTGGCCGACACCATCCCCGTGAAGGGCATGGCCAGGACCGAGGCGTCCAGCTCCGGCGAGCCGATCACGCCGGTGTAGGCGCCGACCCGTTCATTCCAGCCGTCCCGCAGCACCGTGGCCCGGATCTCATCGCGGACGGCGGACCACCGCTCGGGATCGGCGCGCGCGCCGAGCATCGGCGCGAGCTTCACTGCGCTGTCCAGCGCGCCCCAGCACAGCGCCTTGGACGCCAGGTAGTGCCGCTCCGGACCGCGGTCCTCCCACATGCCGGCGTCCGGTTCCCGCCAGTGGGTGGCCTGCTCGGCGAGGCCGACCAGCAGCGCCTGCAGTTCTTCCGAGAGATCACCGAGCTGGTCCCGGATGAGGTGGGCCATGAGCAGCACCTCGCCGGGCACGTCGTACTGCCGCTGCCGCCAGGCGTCGTTGCCGACCCGGACCGGCCGGCTGCCGGCGTACCCACGCAGGTGGTCGAGCGAGTACTCGGAGAGATTCCGCTCGCCCGTCAGCCCGTACATGACCGGCACCGGTTGGTCGCCGGTGCGGCCGGCGGAGCGGGCGGCCCAGTCAAAGAGCCGGCCGGTCTCGTCCGGGCAGGCGGCCACCCAGAACGCCCGCACGGTCAGAAAGAAGTCCCGCAGCCAGGCGTACCGGTAGTCGTAGTTGTCGGTGCCGCCGAGCCGCTCCGGAAGCGAGGTGGTGACGGCCGCGGCCACCGCCCCGCTCGGCTGATAGGTCAAGCCCTGCAGGACCAGCGCGCTGTGCCGCACGAGGTCAGCGTAGCGGCCGTCGTACCGGTGCAGCTCCCGCATCGCCCGCCAAGCCTCGACGGTCTCGGCGAGCGCCGGCACCGGATCCAGCTGCTGCGGCGGCGGACCGTAGGCCGGCGCGTACGCCAGGTCGAAGCCGACCACCTGGCCGGGGGCAACGTCGAACTCGGCGTACGCCCGTCCGTGCGCGCATATCAGCGGCACCGGGCTGCGCAGGGTCAGGGTCACCGGGCCGGCGGTGGCCAGCACCCGGCCATCGCCGCCGTGCAGGTACGGGCTGAGCAGCCCGTACTCCGGCCGAGGAGCGAACTCGCACCGCATCCGCACCCTGCCGGTGAGTCCCTCGACGACCCGGGCCAGCACCATCGGGGAGTTGCGGCCCAGTTCGTGCCCACGCGCCCCGGGCTCGGCCGCGAGCCCCTCGGTCACCGCGACGCTGCCACCGCTGATGTTGTGCACGGTCCGCAGCACCAGCGAGCCGTCGACGTACGCCCGCTCGGTCCGCAGGCCCGACTCGGCCGCCACCGGACCGAGCGCCCAGAACCCGGCGTCGGCGTCGAGCAGCCGCCCGAAGACCGACGGAGAGTCGAACCGGCCCGGGCACCACCAGTCGATTGAGCCGCCCCGGCTGACCAGCGCAGCCGAGGCGCAGTCGGAGAGCAGGCCGTAGTCGGCGATGGCGACCCCGGACACCCCGCGCGATTACCCACGTCCGCGACGGCTATGCCGCCCGTTCGGGTACTTGCGCCCGGGCATCCGCGGTGGCACCGAGTCGCCCGCATCTCCCGGCCCAGCTCGGACTCCCCGTCCCAGGTGAGAATCGCGCTACCGTCCCGGCCGCGCAGCCGCTGGACGAACCGGGGATCCCCCTGCCGCTCCACGACCAGCCCGGCGTGCTGCTCCCGAAACTCCTCCTGCCTGGCCAACTCACGGAGGCAGCGCCTCGATCTCTCGCCCGATATTTCCTCGCTCTGACCAGAGAAAGTCCGCCGGCTGCTGGGCACTTCGACGAGTTCGACGCCGAGCACCTCTGCGACCTCCGGCGCGAACCGCTCCAGTGAGGGCGGCGCATCCGGCCCGGCCGTCCCGAGAAGCAGATCCACGGCCATGCCCACGCCCGGGACTGTACAGCCATCCGTACAGCCAAGACCGCCCGCAAGTGCCGACGCTGGCCGACAACGACGGACGGGTTGACCAGGGGCGCAGCCGCCTGACCAGCCATCCGTGACCTTCTTCTAATCCCCACGCCGGTTTGGGTCGCCCACGACGACGCACACGGGGGACACGAGCGGAGAGGTTCAGGTCCTGGGCACTACCCGGACGACGCTTCCCCCGCCGCTCGCCGTGTTGTCGTCGCCGACCAAGGAGGTGGCCAGGTTGTAGTACCCCGGCTTGGCCTCGGGACCGATCACGATGATGCTGATGGGTCGTTCGTCGGGCGTGCCGGAAGGTCGAACCGGTGCGGCCGCGAAGGTGACCAGCCCCGAGACGATCTGGGTGTCGTCCGCCGCGGCCTTGAGGTCACCTACGGTGGCGAACGGACCGGTCAGGCGTGCGGTCAACTCGACCTGCGGTGGGGTCCCGCTCGGCTCGTCCGGGGATTCGACCGTCCAGTGCACAGTCAAGGTCTGCCCAGGCTGGTACAGCCTGTCGACGTCCCCGGCCTCACAGCAGGTGTACGTCGGCGCGGCCGTCACCGGGCCGGAGGGCTCGTCGCCGCAGGCTGCCAGGAACGGCATGACAAGGCAGGCAAGAAGCCGGACCCGAGACACGTTCATGAGCAGGATCCTATGTCCCGGTTGCCAATCCCATAGCCGCGCAATTGACCAGTGACGCCCACGAGGGGGTGCGGCCCGCCCGCCCCGCCCCGCCCCGCCCCACCTCAGCGTGCGCTGAGGAAGTCGAGCACCCGCCTGGTCAGCAGTTCCGCGGCTTCCTTGTCGTACGACGGAAGGCTGGCGTCGGCGAACAGGTGCTGGTCGCCGGGGTAGAGGAAGAGCTCGCCCTGCTCGGCCGACTCCACGAGCGCGCGGGCCGCCTCCACGTCACCCTCGCCGCTGAAGAAGGGGTCGGCGTCCATCCCGTGGATCTGCACGGGCACGCCGGCCGGCCAGGGCCCGCCGAACTCCGACGGCGGGAGGCAGGACTCGAACAGCAGGGCGCCGCGGGCCCCGGGTCGGGTCTGGGCCAGTTTCTGCGCCGGCATCACCCCGAGGGAGACGCCGGCGTAGACCAGCTCGTGCGGCAGGTCGTCCGCCGCCCGGACGCCGCGCTCGAGGATCTCGCCGAAGCCGATCTCTCTCGCGTAGGCCAGGCCCTCGTCGAGGGTGTCGAACGCGCGGCCGTCGTAGAGGTCGGGCGTGTGCACAGTGTGCCCCGCCGCCCGCAGCTCGTCGGCGAACGCGAGGAATCCCGGGGTCTGTCCCTGCGCGTGGTGGAACAACAACACTTCAGCCATGGTCGCTTCGTCCTCCGTGTGCTGTCGGGTGGGAGATGGAGGCGTTGGTGCGCGCATCCCTTCCATCCAGGACCATAGTTCCCGGATGCCGGGCTCGGCGACCCCGACGCGTGCCCGCGCTACGGATCGATGGTGCCGTATGGTCGCCGGATGGGGCACGAGGTCTGGGCCGACGGTGAGGCCTACGAGGCGTACGTGGGCCGGTGGAGCCGTCCGGTCGCGGAGGAGTTCCTGCGCTGGCTGGACGTGCCACCCGGTCGGCGTTGGCTGGACGTGGGCTGCGGCACCGGCGCGCTGACCTCGACGATCCTCGCCCGGGCGGAGCCGGCGCACGTCGCGGGCGTCGACCGGTCCGAAGGGTTCGTCGCCCACGCTCGCACCCGGGTCGGCGGCGCCCGCTCGGCGTTCCACGTCGGCGACGCCCGCTCGCTGCCGCTGCCCGACCGCAGCGTCGACGTCGTCGTCAGCGGGTTGGCGCTCAACTTCGTACCCGATCCGGCGCGCGCCGTGGCCGAGTTCGCCCGGGTCGTGCGGCCGGCGGGCGTGGCCGCCGCCTACGTCTGGGACTACGCCGAGGGCATGGCGATGATGCGGCACTTCTGGGACGCGGCCGCCGAACTCGGCCCGTCCGCGGCCGCGCTGGACGAGGGCCGCCGCTTCTCGGTATGCGAACCGGAACCGCTGCGTGCGCTGTGGCGCGATGCCGGTCTGCGGACGGTGTCGGTCCAGCCCGTCGAGGTACCGACGGTCTTCGCCGACTTCGCCGACTACTGGACGCCGTTCCTGGGTGGTCAGGGATCGGCTCCGGGCTACGTCAGGTCCCTCGCCGAGCCGGATCGGGCCGCCCTGCGCGATCTGCTCGCCACCCGCGTACCGGCCGAGCCGGACGGATCGATCCGGCTCACGGCGCGGGCCTGGGCGGTCCGCGGCACCGCGGTGGGGCGAACCGCGGCGCAAGGATCGTGAGTACGGGTGCTCATCCCCGATCGCGCCGGGGCGGGAAGGATCGAGCCGTGACCATGACGACGCGTACCCGCGCTCTACTCGGTGCCCTGATCCTCGCGGCGGCGACCGTCGGCACCTGGTGGGCCTGGCTGGGCTGGGACACCGGGTACGCCACCGACCCGGAGACCGGCGCGACCACGGGTCCGTACCAGCCGTGGCAGGTCGCCGGCTGCGTGCTCACCCTGGCCCTGCTCGCCGCCGTGGCGGGGTGGTGGCTCCGCCCGTGGCTCGTGGCCCCGGTGATGACCGTGGCCTTCACCGGGGCCTGGGCGGCGCACGCCGCGGCGACCGACGCCAGCGGGCTGTGGGCGGTGGGAGCGGTCATGGTCCTGGTCGGGATGGGCGTCGGGACGACCGTGGTGAGTGCGGGTGCCCACCTGGTCCGCCGGCGCCGCCGCGGGGCGCCCGCTGGCTGACCGGTCGCGGTAGGACCCTGCCGCAGGACCATCGCCTGGGCATCGTCCCGTCGGTGGCGGGCACGGGACGAACCCCGTCGGGTACGACGCGGGCGGCGAGGCCGTCCGGCCCCGCCGCCCGCGATGAGCGCTGCCCCGAAGGGTGATCAGCTCAGGAGAGCGTCCCCAGGTAGTCCGGGTTCGCCTTCAGCCACTCCTCGACGGCCTTCTCCTCGTCGCCCTTGTGGACGTTGAACATCAGGTCCTCGAGGGTGCCGAGCTGCTCGCCGTCCATCTGGAACTTCTTGAGCTTCGCGGTGACCTCGGGGAAGTCCTCCCCGAACCCCTTGCGGGCCAGGGTGTTGACCTGCTCGGCCGCACCGAGGGTGCCCTTCGGGTCGGCCAGGTCCTTCAGCTCGTACTTGGCGTAGGCCCAGTGCGGGTGCCAGAGGGTGACCGCGATCGGCTTCTTGTCGGCGATCGCGCCGTCCAGGGCGGCCAGCATCGCCGGGGTCGACGAGGTCTTGAGCTTCATCTTGCCGTCCAGGCCGTAGCCGGGGATCACCTTCTCCTGGGTGGCCTTGGTCAGGCCGGCGCCCGGCTCGATGCCGACCAGCTCACCATTGAAGCTGCCCGCCTTGGCGGCCAGGTCCTCCAGCGAGTCGACACCATCGACGTACTTGGGCACGGCGATGCTGAGGCTGGCGTCGTCGTACCAGACGCCGAGCTTGTCCAGCTTGTCGCCGTACTTCTCGAGGTAGGAGGCGTGGGTCTGGGGCAGCCAGCTGTCCAGGAACAGGTCGATGTCGCCGCTGGCGAGGCCGCCGTAGACCAGGCCCGCCTCCAGGTTCTTCAGCTGGACCTGGTAGCCGTCCTTCTCCAGGATCTGCTGCCAGAGGTGGGAGGCGGCGATGGCCTCGTCCCACGCCATGTAGCCGATGGTGATCTTCTTGTCCTTGCCGCCGGACGACTTGTCGGCGGATTCGCCGCAGGCGGCGGTGGCGCCCAGCGCCAGGGCGGCGGTCGCCGCCAGGGCGACGACGCGGGTCAGGGACTTGAACACAGGGTTGTCCTTTCCTGTTGTCGGGCAGCCGGCGGTACCCGCGATCGAGCGGGACAGGGGTGCCGGCGAGGATTGCGGCGGTCAGGCTTCCCGCGCGAGGCGTTGCGCCCGCGCGGACGGGAAGCGGTCGCCGATGGAGTCGGTGAGGCGGTCGAGCACCACGGCCAGCACCACGACGGCGATGCCGCCCTCGAATCCGCTGCCCACCTCGACCTGGGCCAGCGCGAACATGATCACGTCGCCGAGCCCGCCGGCGCCGACCATGCCGGCGATGACCACCATGGACAGGGCGAGCATGATGACCTGGTTGACGCCGGTCATGATCGTCGGGAGGGCGAGCGGCAGCTTCGTCCGGAGCAGCACCATCCACGGTGGGGCGCCGAACGACTCGGCCGCCTCGACGATCTCCCGGTCGACCTGGCGCAGGCCCAGCTCGGTCAGGCGTACCCCGGGCGGCATGCTGAACACCACGGTGGCCAGCACGCCCGGCACGGTGCCGATGCCGAAGAAGAAGATGGCCGGGATCAGGTAGACGAAGGCCGGCATGGTCTGCATCAGGTCGAGCACCGGCCGGGCCACCGCGGAGGCCCGCCGGTTCTCCGCGACGAGGATGCCCAGCGGGATTGCCAGCACCAGGGAGAGCAGGCTGGCCACCAGCACCTGGGCCAGCGTGCTCATGGTCTCCTCCCAGTACGGCATCCCGGCCACCAGGCCGAGCCCGACCAGCGTGCCCAGGCCGAACTTCCAGCCGCGCAGCCACCAGCCGAGCCCCGCCAAGACCAGCACGACCGCCAGGGCCGGTACGCCGGTCAGCAGCTCGGTCAACGGCCGGACGAGGGTGTCGACCAGCGCGGCGACCCCGTCGAAGAACGGCCCGAGGGTGTCGGTGGCCCAGTCGACGGCGGCCTCGGTCCAGGCGCCCAACGGCACCCGGGGCAGCGTGACGTCGAGCGGCGACGCGGTGCGGCTCATGCCGGCTCTCCCTTCGCGTGGAGCGGGACGTCGACCATCCCGGCGGGGTCGTCCGCCACCACGGCGTCCGGTGTCGCCGCGACCGGCCCGTCGGTCGGCGTCGCGACGGCCGGCGCCGCGTCACCGTCCCCGGCGGACGGGTCGTCGGGCACCGCGCTGGCCAGCGAGCTGAGCAGGGTGATCCGGGGGATGACCCCGACCAGCCGGCCCCGGTCGTCCAGCACGGCCATGGGGTGCACGCTCTCCGCGCAGTCGGTGAAGAGGTCGGCCACGGCGGTGTCCTCCGAGACGGTGCGGACCCGCTCGGTGGAGACGTACCCGTCGAGGCGCTGCCGGCCCTCGCGCAGCGCGCGCAGGATCTCGTCCTCGGTGACCGTGCCCAGGAAACGCTTCGCCGGGCCGGTCACGTAGAGCACCGAGGTCAGGGTCTCCCGCAGCGTGCGGGCGGCGACCCGGGGGCCGACGTTGACGTCCAGCACGGTGTGCGGCTTCTCCATCACCGACGAGGCGGTGAGGATCCGGGTGCGGTCGACGTCGGCGACGAACTGCGCGACGTAGTCGTTCGCCGGGTCGGTGAGGATCTCCTCGGCGGTGCCGATCTGGACGATCCGGCCGTCCCGCATCACGGCGATCCGGTGGCCCAGCCGCATGGCCTCGTTGAGGTCGTGGGTGATGAAGACGATCGTCTTGCCGAGCTCGGCCTGCAGCTCCAGGAGCTGGTCCTGGATCTCCCGCCGGATCAGCGGGTCCAGTGCGGAGAACGCCTCGTCCATCAGCAGGATGTCGGTGCCCGCGGCCAGTGCCCGGGCGAGCCCGACCCGCTGGCGCATGCCGCCGGAGAGGTCGTGCGGCAGCTTGTCCGCCCACTCCTCCAGGCCCACCATCCGCAGCGCGTCGAAGGCCCGCTCGCGCCGCTCGGCCTTGGGCAGGCCGGCCACCTCGAGCGCGTAGCCGGCGTTCTCCAGCACCGTCCGGTGTGGCATGAGCGCGAAGTGCTGGAAGACCATGCTGATCTTCTCGCGTCGCAGTCGGCGCAGCGCGGCGGGCTTCAGCCCGGTCAGCTCGACCCCGTCGACCTGCACGCTGCCCGTCGTCGGGCGCAGCAGGCCGTTGAGCATCCGGATGAGGGTGGACTTGCCCGAGCCGGACAGACCCATCACCACGAAGATCTCGCCGGGGCGGACTTCGAAGTTCGCGTCGATCACGGCGGCCGTGGCGGACAGGCCGGCGAGGGCCTCCGCCCGGGGCGCGCCGTCAACGAGGCGCCTTACCGCCTCGTCCTCCCGGCTGCCGAATATTTTATAGAGCGACTTCACGGCGAGCGCTGACACGATCTCCTCTCCGACGAAAACCTGGGGCGGATCGCGCCATCGGTAGTCATCTTCGCGTGTCGTCTGTCGATATCAATATCGGTCACACTGATGAGGTCATACGGTCAGGCTGAGAAACCTACCGAGGGCAGAACCCGAAAACCAGCCGGGACAGCGGGGGCTGTGGAACTCGCCACACAGTTTGGTGTTTCCACGGCTGATTTCGGGCACGGTCGGGTGTCGCCGGCGCTGTTCGGCGACCTCGCCCCGGCGCCGGCCGCATTCGGTGACGGGTGATCGATTTCCGTCAGCCACGCAATTCCTGAGTGAGAATGTGGCCGCCTCGCCCGCTCCGGCCCCGGTGCCGGTGTCCGGCCGGGACAGGCGCACTTCCGGCTGGACCACAGTCACCCGGGCGACCCGCCCGGTGGCGGGCAGCCGACAGGACGCCGTACCCCTCCCGGAGCACTGTTCATGCAGGTGGAGAGGCCTCGGCGTACGCCACCAGGCCGTACGTGTGGCCGAGCCGGCGGCATCGGCTCGGCCCGACGCCGCCGGAAATTCGGTGGACCCCGGCGGCGGCGCCGTGCCAGCCTGACCGCGACGGCTGTCACCGACGACGGGAGCAGGGACAATGCGAGCACTCGAAAACGCCCCGCCCATCCGGATGCGATTTTTCGAGGACCCGTCAACCCATGCAGACCGTCAATATCGGCATCCTGGCGCACGTCGACGCCGGTAAGACCAGCCTCACGGAGCGCCTGCTTTTCGACACCGGCGTCATCGACCGCCTCGGCAGCGTCGACGCCGGCACCACCCGGACCGACACCGGCGAGATCGAGCGCCGGCGCGGCATCACCATCCGCTCGGCGGTGGCCGCGTTCACCGTCGGCCGGCGCCGGGTCAACCTGATCGACACCCCGGGGCACGCCGACTTCGTCGCCGAGGTCGAGCGGGCGCTCGGCGTGCTCGACGGCGCCGTCCTGGTGCTCTCCGCGGTCGAGGGCGTACAGCCGCACAGCCGGCTGCTGATGCGTACCCTCACCGCGTTGCGCCTGCCCACGCTGCTCTTCGTCAACAAGATCGACCGGACCGGCGCCCGGGTCGACGAGCTGGTCGCGGACGTCACCCGGCTGCTCACCCCGGCGGTCGTGCCGATGGGCACGGTCCGCGACCCCGGCACGGCCGCGGCCACCTTCCTCGGGTACGACCACCGCGTCCCCGACACCGTCACGCGCTGGGCCACCACGCTCGCCGACCACGACGACCGGCTGCTCGCCGCGCTGGTCGAGGAGCGGCTCCCCGACCACCGGCAGGTACGCGCCGCTCTGCGCGACCGGACCGCCGCCGGGGTGGTGCACCCGCTCTGGTTCGGCTCGGCGGTCACCGGCGCCGGCGTACCCGACCTGCTGGACGGCATCGCCCACCTGCTGCCGCCGTCGCCCCCGGCCGAGCCGGTGCTGCGCGGCCGGGTCTTCGCCGTGGAACGGAACCCCGGCGGGGAGAAGGTCGCCTACGTCCGCTCGTACGGCGGTGAGCTGCGCCGCCGGCAGCGGGTGACCGTGCACCGGCGGGAGCCGGACGGCCGGGTGACCGGCCACCGGGGCCAGGTCACCGCGCTGGACGTGGTCGGTGACCCGGACGCCGACCGGTTGACCGCCGGGCGGATCGCCCGGGTGCACGGCCTGCCCGTGGTGCGCATCGGCGACCAGCTCGGCACCGTCGCCGGGCTGGACGTCCGCCGGCACTTCCCGCCGCCCAGCCTGGAGACGGTGGTCCGGCCGGCCCGCCCCGAGCAGGCCGCCGCCCTGCACGCGGCGCTGCTCGCCCTGGCCGACGCCGACCCGCTGATCCGGACCCGGGTCACGCCGGACGGGGAGAGCGCGGTGCTGCTCTACGGCGAGGTGCAACGGGAGGTGCTCGCCGCGACGCTGGCCGAGCGGCACGGCGTCGAGGTGTGCCTCGCGCCGAGCCGGCTGGTCCACCGGGAACGGCCGGTCGGGGTGGGCAGCGCCGAGGAGATCATCGGGCACGGCTTCCTGGCCACCGTCGGACTGCGGGTCGAGCCGGGGCGCGGCGTGCGTTACCGGCTGGCGGTCGAGCGGGGTTCGCTGCTGCCGGCGTACCACACCGCGATCGAGGAGTCCGTCCACTCCGCGCTGGAGCAGGGCGTCCACGGCTGGCCGGTCACCGACGTCACGGTCACCCTGACTCGCAGTGGGTACTGGGCGCCCGAGAGCACCGCCGGGGACTTCCGCGACCTCACCCCGTACGTGCTCGCCAGGGCCCTGGCCCGCGCCGGCACCCGGGTGTACGAGCCGTGCCACCGGTTCGAGGTGGAGGTGCCCGACGACCGGCTGGGTCCGGTGACCGGCCACCTGGCCGGGCTCGCGGCGCGGATCGACGCGACCGTCCCCGGCCGGGGGAGCTGGCGGGTCACCGGCGAGCTGCCGGCCCGGCTCGTGCCGCAGGCGCGGCGCCGGCTGCCGGACCTCTCCGGCGGGGAGGGGCTCTGGTCGTCCGAGCCGCACGGGGACCGGCCGGTGGTCGGCGCGCCGCCGCGCCGGCCGCGCACCGACGGCAACCCGTACGACCGGGTGGAGTACACCCGCTTCCTGGCCCAGCGGGGCCTCGGGACACCGACGGCATCGACGCCCGTCACACCACCACCCTCGCGGAGATGACCAGGGGAGACGGGGAGACGGCCGTGGGTGGGATCCGGTGGGTCCGGGCCCGGGAGTTCGAGCTCGTTCAGCCCTGAGCCGCCCCCGGGCCGGTGGCGAACTCCTCGGCGACCGTGCGCAGCGCGTCGGTCAGTTCCGCCGCCGACGGGGTGCCCGCCGGGTCGACCAGCGACTGGGCCGCCAGCCCGCCGAGCAGGGCCTGGTAGAACGCGCCGAGGGCGAGCGCCTTCGCCTCGTCCACCTCCGGGTCGAGCCGGTGGAAGATCGCGGCCAGCCCCAGCCGGGCCTGGCGGTTGGCGGGGGCGAAGGCCTCGCGCAGTTCGGGGGAGCGGTCCATCGAGGCGATCAGTTCGAACTGGACGGCCCAGAGCGGGCGCAGCCGGGCGAACGATTCGATGATTCGGCTCCACCCCGCCTCGAACCGCTCCGCCCCGGTGGCGTCCGCCCCGGCGCTCGCGGCGAGGGTCCGTTCCAGCTCCTCGCCCCACTCCTGCATCGCCTGGTAGAGCGCCTCGTCGAGCAGCGCCCTAGTGGTGCGGAAGTGGTAGCCGATGGCGGCCAGGCTGGTGCCGGCGGCGGTGGCGATGTCACGCGCGGTGGTGCCCGCGTAGCCCTTCTCGATCAGGCAGTGCCGGGCGCCGGCGAGCAGGTCCTCCCGATTTCCCATGCCGGCAGCCTATCCGAGTCGTGGGACAAACGTCTTGCACAAACGTCTGACACGCTCGTACAGTCATCGGCATGACGAACGTTCTGATCTCCGGCGGCGGCATCGCCGGCCCCGCCCTGGCCTGGTGGCTGCGTCGGCACGGCTTCCGCCCGACCGTCGTCGAGCGCGCCCCGGCGATCCGCGCGGGCGGCTACAAGGTGGACATCCGGGGCGCCGCCCTGACCGTGGTCGACCGGATGGGTCTGGGCGAGCAGGTTCGGCGGCACGACACCGACATGCGGCTGGCCCGCTTCGTGGACTCCCGCGGCGCCCAGCTCGCCACCATGGACGCCCGGGTCTTCGGCGGCCGGGAGGGCGACGACGTCGAGATCATGCGGGGGGACCTGGCCCGGGTCCTCGCCGACGCCACCGTCGACGTGGAATACCTCTTCGACGACTCGATCGCCGCGCTCACTCCGACGACCGACGGGGTGGAGGTCGTCTTCGCGCGCGCGCCGCGCCGCACGTTCGACCTGGTGGTCGGCGCGGACGGGCTGCACTCCACGGTGCGCCGGCTGGCCTTCGGGGCGGAGTCGTCCCACCTGCGGCCGCTCGGGCACCACATCTCAATCTGCACCGTGCCGGGGGAGTTCGGCGTCGACCGCACCGAGCTGATGCACGTGGCCCCGGGGCGCAGCGTCGGCGTCTACCGGACCGCCGGCTCCCCGGACGCCCGGGCGCTGTTCCTCTTCCGGTCGCCGGCCGAGGCCCCCGACCACCGCGACGTCGCCGGGCAGCGGGCGCTGCTGACCGAGGCCTTCGCCGGGCTCGGCTGGCAGGTGCCCGGCCTGCTCGACGCGCTGCCCGACGCCCCGGGCTTCTACTTCGACTCGATCAGCCAGGTGCGGATGGACCGCTGGTCGACCGGGCGGATCGCCCTGGTCGGCGATGCCGGGTACGGGCCGTCGCCCGCCTCCGGGCAGGGCACCAGCCTGAGCCTGGTCGGGGCGTACGTGCTGGCGGCCGCCCTGGCGGAGGCGGGCGGCGACCCGGCCGTCGGGTTCGCCGACTACGAGCGGCGGATGCGCCCGTTCGTCGAGGCGAACCAGGACCTCGCCGAACGCAATCTCAGGGGGATGGTGCTCGGCTCGGCGGCGCAGATCCGGTTCCAGCTGCTGATGCTGCGGCTGATGCCGCACCTGCCCGGGCGGGAGGCGATGATCCGGCGGGTGACCGAGCCGATCCGCCGGGCGGCGACCGCGATCACCCTGCCCGACGTCGCGGCGTCGGGTGGGATGTGACGGGCCGGCTCAGGAGTCGCCGAGCCGCTCGGCGTACGCGTCGCGCAGCTCGACCCAGCCGAAGTCCTTGGCCTCGGTGCCCCTGATCGGGCCGACCGGGTCGCCGGCGAGCAGGTGGTCGGCCACGTCGAGGCAGAGGTGCCAGCCGGCGGCCACCATCGGCAGCACCGCCCGGTGGGCGACGGTGTGCCGCAGGGTCAGCCGGGTGCCGACGCCGGTCGGGGCCAGCTCCCAGCGGAGCAGGTCCTCGCCCCAGGTGTACTCGAGCAGCGTGGGCCGCTCGGCGCGCAGCACCCGCGCGGGCTGCTCGGTGACCTCGTCCCCGTCGACGGTGCTCAGCGCGGCGTCGCCGGGGGTGCCGAGGTCCCGGCTGGCCAGGAACGGCGCCCACTCGGCGAGCCGGGCGGGGTTGGTTAGCGCCGCCCAGACCTGCTCCGGCGGGTGCCGCAGCTCGCGGACGAACAGCAGCGTCCACCGGTCGTCGGCGGGCTCCGCCGCCACCTGTGCGGGGGGGCCGGGGCGGAACGAGTCGCGGTCCATGCTCACTCCTTGTCGAGATGGCGTTCGAGGGCGTCCAGGCTGTCCGTCCACATCCGCCGGTACGGCGTCAGCCAGTCGTCCACGGCCTGGAACGGGCGTAGGTCGATGCGGTAGATGCGCTGCTGCGCCGCCGTGCGGCAGGCGACGAAGCCGGCCTCCCGGAGCACCTTGAGGTGCTTGGAGACGGCCGGCTGGCTCACGCCCAGCGCGTCGACCAGCTCACCGACGCTGCACTCGGAGCGCCGGAGCGCGTCGAGGATCCGGCGCCGGGTCGGTTCGGCCAGGACGGCGAAGGCGTCGACGGACACCACCACACTATGCCCCACTGTTCATATGCCTGTCAAGGAATGAAAGGGGCGGCGGCGCCGACCTGGACCACCTGGAGCTGGTCGCCGCCGAGGTGATGCCGCAGCTCTGAGCCGATTGCGCCGCCGGCCGCGTCGGGCCCGGCCAGGTCGGTCGGCGGGCCCGCGGCCGGGCCCGCCGGATCGGCCGGCGCATGACCCGGCGGTGGGTCAGCGCAGCGAGGCGATGCCGCCCAGGTGGTGGGTGACGATCGTCAGCGAGCCGGGGTCGCCCGCGGGGGTGGTTTCGGCACCGGCACCGGTTTCGGCTCCGGCTCCGGGGTGGGCTCCGGCGCCGGGTTGGTCAGATCCGGGTACGCCCCCGGCGGCGCGCTCGCCGGCTCCGGCCCGACGCCGGTCGGGTCGATCTCCTCTTCCGACGGGTGGACGTCACCGTGCAGGGTGGGGTCGCGGTAGCTGCTCATCCAGCCGTGATTCCCCGTGGACGCCGACGACAACCCTGCCGGATGATGCTCCCTACCGCGCTCTCGGACGGGGGTACCACGTGGAGCTGCACCGCAACCGGGGTGGGCAGGCGCTGGCCGGGGTCTGCGTGCTGGCGGGGATCATGCTGCTCACGCTCGGCGACGGGGGCGGGCTGCTGCGGACGGTGGTGGCGGTCGGCGGGATCGGGCTCGGCGTCGCGGTGCTCGTCGGCACGCTGCGGCCGTTCCGGTTCGTCATCGCCGCCGACGGGCTGACCGTCCGGCGTCCGGGCCTGGACCGTGTCGTCCGCTGGTCGGAGCTGGACGCGATGGTGCTCGACCAGCCGGCGCCCCGCGCGGGCGTCCCGGTCGCCCCGAGGCTGCTCGCGGTGCCCGCCCCCGGTACGACCCTCGGCCTGCCCCTGGACGCCCGGCACCCGGTCGACGACCGCCCGGCGGCGGAGCTGCTCGACCTCGCCCCTATCCGGGAGTCGCCGGAGGAGATCGCGGCGGCGCTGGCGCGGTACGCCAGCGACCGCTTCGTCGACGCCCGTGCGCTGCCCCAGGGCGCCTTCCCCGACCCCGACTTCACGATCTGCCTGCGCGGCTACCGGACCGAGCCGGTCGACGCGCTCATCCGGCGCGGCCGGGAGGCGCTCGTCTCGAGCGACCCGGCGCGGCGGCGGGCGATCCGCGGGGAGATCACCCGGGCGCGCCAGGCCGGCCTGCGGCGCGACAACCGCGGCTACGACAGCCGCCAGGTGGACGAGGCGCTGGACGCCCTTGACGCCGCCCTGGCCGCCGAGCCCTCCGAACGGGAGCCGTCGTGACCGGCGTCCCGCGCCGCAACTGGGCCGGCAACGTCGGGTACGCGGCCCGCCGCTTCCACCGGCCGTCCACCGTGGAGGAGCTGCGCCGGCTGGTGGCCCGCGGCGAGCGGGTCCGCGCGGTCGGCACCGGCCATTCGTTCAACCGGCTCGGCGACACCACCGGCGACCTGGTCTCGCTGGCCGGGCTGCCGCCCACCGTGGAGATCGACCGGGACCGCGGCACGGTCACCGTCGCGGCGGGCCTGCGCTACGGCGACCTGGCCACCCGGTTGCACGCCGAGGGGCTGGCCGTGGCCAACCTCGCCTCGCTGCCGCACATCTCGGTGGCCGGCGCGGTGGCCACCGGCACCCACGGCTCCGGCGACGGCAACCGCAACCTCGCCGCCGCGGTGGCCGGGCTGGAGCTGGTCACGGCCGGCGGCGACCTGCTCGCCGTTGACCGGGCCGCCGGGGACCGGTTCGCCGGCATGGTGGTCTCCCTCGGCGCGCTCGGCGTGGTCACCCGGGTCACCCTGGACGTGGTACCGGCCCTCGAGATCCGCCAGTACGTCCGGCGGGACCTGCCCCGCGACGCGCTCGACGCGGCGTTCGCCTCGGCGTACAGCGTCAGCGGGTTCACCTCCTGGCGGTCGTCCCGGGTCGACCAGGTGTGGCGCAAGCAGCGGGCCGACCAGCCGCCGCCCCCGGCGGACTGGCTGGGGACCACGGCCGCTGACACGCCGCTGCACCCGGTGCCGGGCATCGACCCGGTGCACTGCACCCGTCAGCTGGGCGAGCCCGGCCCCTGGCACGAGCGGCTGCCGCACTTCCGGCTCGACTTCACCCCGAGCAGCGGCGACGAGCTCCAGTCCGAGTACCACCTGCCGCGCGTGGCGGCGGCCGGGGCGCTCGCCGCCCTGGACGGGATGCGGGACCGGATCGCGGCCGTGCTCCAGGTCTGCGAGCTGCGCACGGTCGCCGCCGACGAGCTCTGGCTGAGTCCGAACCAGGGGCGGGACAGCCTGGCGATCCACTTCACCTGGACCGACGACGCGGCGGCGGTGTTGCCGGTGGTGGCCGAGGTCGAGGAGCGGCTAACGCCCTTCGCACCCCGCCCGCACTGGGGCAAGGTCTTCACGCTGGATCCCGCGGCGGTGGCCGCCGCCTTCCCCCGGTACGCCGACTTCGCCGCCCTGCTGGCCGAGCTGGACCCGGCCGGCAGGTTCCGCACCGACCTGCTGGACCGCTACTTCCCCCGCCCCTGACCACCCGCCCCCTGACCACCCGACCGGACCGGGCACCGGATGTCGGGTCGGGGCGCCCGCGGCTGCCTAGCGTGGATCTCGGCAAACGGGAGGGAGACCAGGTGTTGGAGCGGCTCAACGAAGCCATGGGTTACGTAGAACGTCACCTCGACCAACCGATCGAGGTGGCCGAGCTGGCGCGGATCGCGGTGACGTCGGAGTACCACCTCCGGCGGCTCTTCTCCGCGCTGGCCGGAATGCCGCTGTCGGAGTACCTGCGCCGGCGCCGGCTCACCGTCGCCGCCGGCGAGGTGCTGGCCGGCGAGCGGACGCTCCTCGACATCGCGGTCCGCTACGGGTACGGCTCGACCGAGGCGTTCACCCGGGCGTTCCGGGCGGTGCACGGGGTCGGCCCCGGCGAGGCCCGGCGGACCGGCGCGGCGCTGCGCTCCCAGCAACGGCTCTCCTTCCACCTCGTCGTCGAAGGGAGTGGCAGCATGCGGTACCGCGTGGTGGAGAAGCCGGAGTTCCGGCTGGTCGGCAGGCGGGCCCGGGTTCCCCTGGTGCACCAGGGGATGAACCCGGCGATCGTGGAGTTCATCAGGGGCATTCCGAAGGAGACCGTGGCCCGGATCGAGGCCCTGTCGGACCAGGAGCCGGCGGGGATCGTCAACGTCAGCGACAGGCTCGGGGACGTCCGGGAGGAGGGCACCGAGCTGGACTACTGGCACGGGGTGGTGACCGGCGCCGACGCGCCGGAGGACCTGGACTGCGTCGCCGTGCCGGCCGGCACCTGGGCGGTCTTCGAGACCTCCGGCGAGTTCCCGGCGGCCGTGCAGCACCTGTGGCGGGACGTCTTCACCCAGTGGTTCCCGTCCAACCCGTACCGGAGCCGACCGGGACCGGAGATCTCCCGTACCCGGATCTCGGCCGACGGCACGCACGCGGACGCCGAGCTCTGGATCCCGGTGGAGCGGGCCGCCGCCTGAGGCGGACCCGCGTGGGGTCAGTGCCGGTCGCCGGCCAGCTGATCGCGCAGGCTGCCGCGTTGCACCGCCCGGCTGATGTCGCTGGGCGAGACGATGCCGACCAGCCGCTGGTCGGTGACCACCAGGGCGCGGCCGTCGGCGCACTCGCTGAGCCGGGGGAGGAGGTCGTTGAGCTGGTCCTCCGGCCCGGCGAGCACCAGCTCGTCGGCGCGGCAGGCCACCTCGCCGAGCGTGGTGGTGGCCCGCCGCTCGGCCGGGATGCCGCGGACCCGGTCCAGGGTGACCAGCCCGACCGGCCGGCCCTCCTCGGTCAGCGGCAGCGCCGAGTGCCGGTACGCGAAGAGATAGTGGTCGACGAAGTCGGCCACGGTCATCTCCGCCGAGGCGGTCTGCGGCTGCGGCGTCATCACGTCGGCGACCCGGACCCCGGCCAGCGCGCTGCCCATCCGGGCCTGGCGCCCCTCGACGCCGGCCGCGCCGATCAGGAACCAGCCGATCAGCGCCAGCCAGAGCCCGCCCACCCCGAAGCCGGCCAGGAACTGCCAGAGGCCGAGCCCGATCAGCAGCGCGCCGAGGATCCAGCCAGCCCGGGCGGCCACCACGGACGCCTTCGTCCGGTCGCCGGTCGCCTTCCACACCGCGGCCCGCAGCAGCCGGCCGCCGTCCAGCGGCGCGGCCGGCAGGATGTTGAAGACCGCCAGCAGCACGTTGATGCCGGCCAGCCAGGCCAGCGAGCCGAGCAGCAGCCCTTCCTGCCCGGCCAGCGCGAGCACCACGGCGATGCCGCCGAAGAAGAACCCGAGCAGCAGGCTGACCAGCGGCCCCACTCCGGCGATGCGCAGCTCCGCGCCCGGGTCCCGCGCCTCGCCGTGCAGCTCGGCGACGCCGCCGAGGAGCCAGAGGGTGATCCCCTTGACCTGGAGGCCGTTGCGCTTGGCGATCACCGCGTGGGAGACCTCGTGGGCCAGCAGGCCGAGGAAGAAGACCACTGCGGCGGCCAGCCCGGCCAGGACGTACGCCCAGGTGGGCCGGCCCGGGTAGGACCGGGGGAACTGGTTGGCCGACAGCGCCCACGCGATGAGCAGGAAGATGACCAGGACGCTCCAGTTGACCCCGACGGGTACCCCCGCGACCCGGCCAAGCCGGAAGCTCGCCCTCATGCCTCAGGCATACCCCCGGGACGCCGTCCCATGCCAGGGCCGAATGTCACCAGAGGGGCGGGTCGCCGACGACGGCGGGGGAGCGGGTGGTGGCCATCTCCACCGCCCAGTCCAGCGCGTAGTCCGACACCTTCTCCCAGCCCGGCTCGCCCACCGTGAAGTGGGATCGCCCGGGGAACCCGTGATACGCGGTCACCGCCCGCGACTTCTGGTAGAGCGCGGCGTTCGCCTTGACCAGTTGCGGTGGCGCCACGTGGTCCTCGCCGCCGGCGATCAGCAGCAGCGGCCCCCGGCCGTCGCGTCTGGTGTTCACCGTCGCCGCCGACCGGGGGTCGAGGTTGGCGAACGCCCCCTCGAAGAGCACGTGCCCGGCCGCCGGGACGGCGTACCGCTGCCAGGCCCGGCCGGAGTCCTCCGCGCTCAGGGTGTTGCCGAAGGCGTACCGGAACTGTTCCGGCGTGAACGGCACCGCCCGGTGCCGGTTGACGGGGTTGCGCAGCACCGGGTACGCCGACCGCAGGGTGCTGACCGGCAGCCGGAGCACCCCCTGGACCGGCGCCGAGGCGATCGCCACGGTGGCCGCGCCGTGCCCCCGGTCGAGCAGCACCTGGGCGACCAGGCCGCCGAACGAGTGCCCCATCACGATCGGCGGGTTCGGCAGCTCCTGGATCACCTCCGCGTGGTGGTCGATGATCCGGTCCAGGGTGATCCCGGCGATCGGGGCGGGATCCTGGCGCAGCGCCTCGACCTCGGCCTCCATCCCGGGCCAGGCCGGCGTCACCACGCGGAAGCCGAGCGCCCGGAAGCGCCGGGCCCATCCCTCCCAGCTGCGCGGTGTCATCCAGAGGCCGTGGATCAGCATGATTGTGTCGACCCGTCCGGTCGGCGCGGTGCCCATGGCGTCCCTCCCCGGTGCGGCGGTGCGCGGACCCCGCCGGTTACCCGCCGCACGCGCCGGGAATCCCGCCCGGGCGTCGCCGGCCCTGACATTTGCCGGCAACCGGGCCGAGGGATGGTGGCGGTGCCGGGGGAGGGGTTCAGCTGACGGCTTCTTGCAGCCGGATGGACATACGTCGTTGCGCGGGGCGCTACACGCGTCCCGGGGCGGGTCGGTTCGACGGATCGGCCGAGAAATTCGGCACCCAGACTGATCCGTACGCGCCGGGCGTCCGTACTGGATGAGGGAGCAGGGTCGGCCGGTGGGGGCGCCGCCGTGAGACACGATCGAGGAGCAGATGGCCCGGGCAGAGCAGAACCAGAAGGTGGCGACGGTCCGGACCACCACCACGAGCCGTGGTGTCCGGACGACGTCGAAGTCCACGATGGCACTGTTGACCGTGTCCGCGCTCGCCCTGGTCTGGGCGGTCGTGGAGCTCTCCGGAGCCGGCGGCTCGATGTACGCCTACGGCTTCTTCTTCACCGAGTTCTTCGCCGGGGTGGTGGCCCTGGTCTCGCTGAGCCTCACCGTGATGATGGGGCTGCTCGCCACCGACCGGCTGGTGCTGAAGATCCCGCACCGGGTGCTGCTGCAGTCCGCGCACCGGGCCGCCGGCGTCCTCGGCGTGGCCGGGCTGGTCTTCCACGTCATCACGAAGATCGCCATCGGGCGGGCCGGGCCCACCGACGCCGTGGTGCCGTTCGTCGGCGGCCGCGGGCTCTACGTCGGCCTCGGCACGGTCGCCGCGTTCCTGATGGTGAGCGTCCTCTGGACCGGGATCATCCGGGTCCGCTTCGCCGGCGTCGGTCCGAAATGGTGCTGGCGAGCGCTGCACTCCATGGCGTACGTCTCCTGGCCGTTCGCGTTGGTCCACGGCCTCAACGCCGGCCGGGCGGTGAAGTCCTGGGTGACGCTGAGCTACCTGGCCTGCGTGCTGCTGGTGGTGGTGGCGCTGATGGTCCGGTTCTCCGTCTACGTCGGCAAGCGCAGCCGGGAACAGCACCAGGCCGCGGCGATGAACACGGCGATGACCATCCGGGCGACCGAGGAGGGCAGGGCCCGGACGCTGCTCGGCGGCCGCGGCCGGAAGAAGGCCGAGAGCGAGGAGAAGGAGAGCCGGGGCGGCTGGGCCGAGCCGACCGCCACTTCGTGGAGTGCGCCGACCGGCAGCGCCCGCCGCCGCAACCCCGAGCGGTTCACCGTGCCGGTGGTGCCCGAGCCCGGCACGCTGCGTGAACCGGTCTCCACCGGTCGCCGTGCCCGGCTGGACGAGGACATCACGCCGGTCTCCACCGGCCGGCGGGTCCGGCGGGACGACGACGACCTGGTCGCCCGCTACTCGGCACCGCCCCGGGCTCGGGGCGGCGAGCCCGAGGAGCCGTGGGACAGCCCGCGCCGCTGGGAGACCTCGCTGCCCGTCTCCGCCGAGCTGATCTTCGCGACCCCGCGCAGCGGCGCGGGCCGGCACAGCGTCGAGGAGGACGTGCCGGAGGAGCCGGACTACTGGCGGCCGCCGGCCCGCTACGTCGTCGACGACCCGCCCGTCGACGACACCCCGACCCTGGTCGACCTGGCCTCCCGGCGGGCGCTGCGGGCCTCCGGCGACAACCGCCGCCGGCGCCGGGCCAACGCGGACGCGGTCGACGGGGCGTACTGGGCCGGGCTGCGGGGTGAGGCCCGGTGATGCGGATCAAGCTGCCCCCGGTGGCCTGCGTCGGCGAGCCCCGGCTCACCGCCGGGTTCGCCGAGTACGGCCGGCTCGACCTGATGGCGCACGAGGAGGTGCACGGCCCGATCGGTCCGATGGAGCCGGCCAACCTGCTCCGGCTGGCCGAGAGCATCCAGCTCAAGGGCAGGGGTGGGGCGGGCTTCCCGTTCTTCCGCAAGCTCACGGCGGTGCTGGAGTCCTGCGAGCGGCAGGACCTCGCCGCCGTGGTGGTGGTCAACGCCACCGAGGGCGAGCCGGCCAGCTGGAAGGACAAGGTGCTGCTCGCCCGGGCGCCGCACCTGATCCTCGACGGCGCCGCGCTGGCCGCGTACGCGCTGGACGCCGAGGAGATCGTGATCGGCGTCGCCGACGGCATGGTCGGCCGGGACTCGCTGACCGAGGCCCTCCAGGAGCGCCGGATGCCCGTGCCGACCAGCATCGTCACCGTGCCGCACCGGTTCATCTCCGGCGAGGGCGGCGCGCTCGTCAACGGGATCAACGGGCTGCCGCACATCCCGCCCGGCACCAAGAAGCGCTCCAGCGACTCCGGGGTCGGCGGGCTGCCCACCCTGCTCTCCAACGCGGAGACCTACTCCCAGCTGGCGATCGCCGCCCGGCTCGGCCCGTACGAGTACGCCGCGCTCGGCACCGACGAGGAGCCCGGCATGGTGCTGCTCACGGTGACCGGCGCGGCCAGGCGGCCGGCCGTGGTCGAGTGCGCCGCCGGCACCCCGCTGCGGGAGATCCTCGACCTCTGCCAGGTGCCGGACGGGCCGGGCATCCTGATGGGCGGCTACCACGGCAAGTGGATCACCCAGGACGCGGCGGACCGGGCGGAGGTGTCCCGCAAGGGCCTCACCAAGGTCGGCGGCACGCTGGGCGCCGGCATCGTCGTCCCGCTCGCCAACGACACCTGCCCGCTCGGCGAGGCCGCGCAGGTGGTCCGCTACCTGGCGGGCGAGTCCGCCGGCCAGTGCGGCCCGTGCAAGATGGGTCTGCCCGACCTGGCCCGCGCGGTCGACCTGGCGGTCTCCGGCAGCGCGCCGGTGGAGGTCGTCCGGGCCGCCGCCGGCGACGTCAAGGGCCGCGGCGCGTGCAGCCACCCCGACGGTACGGCCCGGTTCGCGCTCTCCGCGGTGGAGGTCTTCGCCGAGGACCTGCGGCTGCACACCACCGGGGAGGGGTGCGGGCGGCGGGTCAAGGGCGTGATGGGCCTGCCCGGGGCGCCCGACGCCAACCCGCAGAAGCTCACCCTGGACTGGTCTCGTTGTGACGGGCACGGGCTCTGCGCGCACGTGGTGCCGGACTTCATCCGGCTGGACGGCAACGGATACCCCGCCTTCCCGCCCACCCCGGTGCCGACCTGGCTCAAGGAGGGCGCGATGAAGGCGGTCAAGGTCTGCCCCGAGCTCGCGCTGCGGCTCGCCAAGGCCGAATAGCTCGCCCACCGAGAGGAGACGCGGATGCGGTCGTACCGGAGGACCGGACAGGGTGGACGGCCGCCCGCCGTCGCTGTCGCCGCTGCGCGGCCGGGTGGTGGCCGGGCTGGTACGAGGTGCGGCTCGCCCAGGGCCGGCACGACGCGTTCGGCGACCCGGTGGTGGTCGGCGCGGCCCGGGTCCAGCACGCCCTGGTCGCGGCCCTGGACGCGGTCGGCCCCGGGGTGCTCGCGGTGGCGCTGCTGGTGCTGCTGCTGGTGGCGGCGGTGCTGGCCCGGCGGGCCCCGGCCGGCGGCCGGCGGCGTCCGGCCAGCGCCACGGTGGACCGCCCGCCGGTGGGCGATGACGCCGCGGTGAGGCGGGCACCGGCAGCGTCAACTGGCCGGCGCGGTCGATCAGCTGGCCGGTTGACGCTGCCGGTGCCCGCGTCCAACTGTCACGGTGCGTGACCTCCTGGCCGTCCGCATGTCGTCACGAGCGATATGACTGCCAGTCATATTCCTGCCTCGGCGTCATGTCGCTCGTCGGCCAACTGTCCGGCGGCGCGGGCCAGGCCCTCCGTTGCCCCGCCGACCGGCGGTAGCGCCGGGAGCGGTCCGCCGGGCCGACCCGCCGCTGCCACCGCCGACCGACCATGACGCGAAACGAGGGCGGCGAGGCCGGGAAGCCCGACCCCGCCGCCGTCGAGACGGTCAGCGGACCGGCGTGAGCCGGTCGGTGCCCAGCCGGTCGCGGAGCACCTCCGGCACCAGCACCGAACCGTCGGCCTGCTGGTACTGCTCCAGGATGGCCGGGAAGAGCCGGCTGGTGGCCAGCGCCGACCCGTTGAGGGTGTGCACGAAGCGGGTCTGCTTGCTACCCGGCTCGCGGTAGCGGATGGCCGCCCGGCGGGCCTGGTAGTCGCCGGCCCAGGAGACCGACGACACCTCCTTGTACTTGCCGGTGCTCGGCATCCAGACCTCGATGTCCAGGGTCTTCTTCATCGAGGCGCTGGCGTCGCCGGCGGAGAGCAGGGTGCGCTGGTAGTGCAGGCCCAGCCCCTCGACCAGGCTCTCCGCGTGGGCGAGCATCTCCTCCAGCGCCGTGTCCGCTTGCTCCGGCAGGGTGAACTGGAAGATCTCCACCTTGTTGAACTGGTGACCCCGGACGGTGCCGCGCTCGTCCGAGTGCGACCCGGCCGACTCCCGCCGGTAGCACGGGGTGTAGGCGAACGCCTTCAGCGGCAGCTTCGCGGTCTCCAGGATCTCGTCCTGGTAGGCCCCGAGGATCGCCGTCTCCGAGGTGGGCAGCAGGAACTGCCCGCGCGGGGCGGACTCCTTGTCCAGGTGGTAGACGTCGTCGTAGAACTTGGGGAACTGGCCGGCGGCGAAGCCGGCGGTGTCCAGCAGCAGGTGCGGCGGGAGCAGGAACTCGTAGCCGGCCTTGACGTGCTGGTCGATGAACCAGTTGAGCAGCGCCCATTCCAGCCGGGCGCCCAGGCCGGTGTAGATCCAGAAGCCGGAGCCGCCGAGCTTGACCCCGCGCTCGTAGTCGACCAGGCCCAGCGCGCGGCTCAGCTCCACGTGGTCGCGGACCCTCTCGATGGCCGGCGGCTCACCGAAGGTCTTGACCACCCGGTTGGCTTCCTTGCCGCCCCCCACGACGTCGTCGGCGGGCAGGTTGGGCAGTTCGCTCATCGCCCCGCGCAGCCGGGCCTGCACCTCGTCCAGCTGGGACTCCAGCTCGGCGAGCTGCTTGCGCTCGGCCTCCGGCGCCACGGACTCCGGCGCGGTGCCGGCCCGCTTCGCCTGCGCGTACGCCCGCGCCTCGGCCTTGCGGCGCTGCCGCTCGGCGTCGATCTCGCCGATCAGGGCGCGGCGTTCCTGGTCGAGTCGCTGGATCTCGTCCAGGGCCCGGTTGACCTCGGCGGGATCCAGTCGCTTCGCCAGCGCGGTCGCCACCGCCTCGCGATCCTTCCGGATCAACTCCATGTCGAGCATGCTGCTCCGTACGCCTCCGTCCGGGGACTTCAGGGGGGACCCCCAGATGCTACCGTCGCGGCCCTCCGCGCCCGGGCCGGCCCGGAGGAGCCGTCGACACCGGCGGCAGCGGCGGCACAGCCCCGCGCTGTCCCGGCCGCTGCCCGGCCCGGGCATGGCCCATGCCCGGCCCGTGCCCGCCCTTGCCGGGTCCCGGCCTTGCGGGCGTCGCGCCTGCCGGCCTCGCGGCCGTCCCGCGTGCCCGCCCTCGCCAGTGTCGCGCGCTCCGGTCGCCGGGGTCGGGTGACTGTTTGTGAGGGCGGCCCCATCGGGAGGATGCCGTCACTGCCGGTGCTGCCCGGACCAGCGCTTTCCTCTCCCGGCCGCGCCGCGCCCGGACACTCTCTTTTCTCGCTTTGCTCTGCTGCCGCCCAGGCAACAGCAACCCAGCGTGGCTGTTGCCTCCGGGGCAGCAGAGCAAAGCGTGCGAGCAAGGTGGGCGGCGGGCCGGCGGCGGTGACCGGGTGTGACGACAGGCAGGCCGACGCGAGGCCGGCCAGGTCGGCGGGCCAGCTGATGACGCGCCGGGCCGTCCGGAGCGACGCGCGGGCTGCCCGGGACGAGCGCCCGCGTGGGTCGAGGATCCGGTGGGCGCGGCGCCGCGATGGGCGTGGCGACGCGGGGCGTGGGGCGAGGACCCGGTGGGCGCGGCGCCGCAGGGGTGGGCTGCGACCGCGGTGGGTGCGAGGCCGCCGGGCGCGGGCCGGCGGTGGGCCGCCCGGTCAGAGCCGGATCGGCATCAGGATGGAAAAGGCGTCCGCGTCATCGGGGCGGCGGATCGCCAGCGGGGCGATCGGGCCGTCCAGCTCCAGCAGCAGCTGCGACCCGCCGGCGGCGTCCAGCGCGTCGAGCAGGTAGCCGCCGTTCACCCCGATCCGCAGCTCGCCGGGGTCTCCGGCCAGATCGCCCGGCCCGAGCAGGCGCAACCCGTCCCGGTCGTCCAGTCCCATCACGGTGACCGCCAGCGGTACGCCCTCGTGGTCGCGGGTGACGGTGGGGGCGTCGCTGTCGCGCAGCGCGGCGCGCAGGGCGACCGCGTCGACGGGGACCTGCCGCCCGGGCGGGTCGCCGACCGCCTGGCGCAGCAGCCGGCGGTGGTCCGGGAAGTCGTACGGCAGGGCGGTCGTGGTGACCTCGCGGCCGGCGACGGAGACGGTGACCTGCGTGCTGGCGACCGTCAGGTGCGTCTCCGGGGTGATCCCCACGCCGGTGTCGAGCAGCGCGCGGATCTCGTCGACCGCGGCCACCGGGACCACCGCCCGCGCCGCCGGGCCGTCCACCCTTCCCCGGGTACGCGCCACCGCCAGCCGGTGCCGGTCGGTGGCGACCAGCTGTGCGCCGTCCGGCTCGACGTCGAACAGCACGGCGGACAGCACCGGCAGTTCGGGATCGTGGCCGACGGCGAAGCGGACGGCGTCCACGGCGGCGGCCAGGTCCACGCGGGACAGCACGAGTCGGGTGGTCATCGGGTTCTCCTCGGGATCGACCAGGGTGCGGATCCGGGAGAGTTCACGGCGAGCGTCGGCCAGGCCGTTCTCCAGCTGGCGCAGGTGCGCGTCGAGCAGCCGCCCGACCACCGCCGGCTCGCCCCGGTGCCGCAGCGCCTCGGCGATCCCGGCCAGCGGCATGCCGACCCGGCGCAGGCCGGCGACCAGCCGGGCCGGCGCCACCTGCTCGTCGGCGTACCAGCGGTAGCCGGTCGCCGGGTCCACCAGCGCCGGGGCCAGCACCCCGCAGCGGTCGTAGAACCGCAGCGCGCTGACCGTCAGGCCGCTGGCCCGGGCCAGCTCGCCGATGCTGCGCAGTTCGCTCTCCACGACGGTGATCCTGTCCCCTCAACCAGGTCGAGGGTCAAGCCGCCGACCCCACGCACCCTCCGCTCAGCGCGGCGCGTCCAGCACCCGGAACGTCATGCCCGCCTTCACCAGCCGGTCGAGCAGCGCGTCGCCCATCGCGGTCACCGGGGTGACCTGCCCGGCGGTGGCCGGCAGGTCGTCCAGCGCCAGGCAGAGCGCGGACTCGGCGAGCATCTTCGCCGTCTCGTCGTAGCCCGGGTCGCCGCCGGAGACCTCGGTCAGCACCTTCCGGTCGCCGCCGGAGCCGAGGAAGCGCACCCGGAACCAGGACTTCGCCCGCTGCTCGGCGCTCGGCCCCTGGCCGGAGGTGAGCCGGCCGAGCAGCCAGCGCCGGGTCGGGGGCAGCTTCACCAGGCCGATCAGGCCGGCCATCCCGGCCCCGGCGACCAGGATCGTCGGCAGCCGCTTCACCGCGGCGAAGTGCCGGTAGCGGAAGTCCGGGCCGTACTCCGGACGGGCCGCCGCGGACCGGCGGACCACCTGCGGGTCGATGGTGGGCAGCGGCACCGCCCACATGCCGATCTCCTTCGACCGGCCGACCTTCCCGGGCACCGCGCGGACCCGGCGGCCCTCCGGCCGCGGCTCGACCGCCTTGCGTGCCTTGGCGGCCCGGCTCATCTCTCCGGCCCGGGAGAAGGCGGTGAGCGCCGAGTGGTACGTCCCGGCGGAGATCTTCCCGCCGGCCCGGACGAACCCGTCGACGGTGATCGGCCCGTCCGACGGCAGCTGCTTCACGGTGTACCAGGCGCCGAGGTCGTGCGGGATCGAGTCGAAGCCGCAGGCGTGCACCAGCCGGGCGCCGGTGCGCGCCGCCTCGGCGTGGTGCCGCACGTACATCAGGTCGACGAACTCCGGCTCGCCGGTGATGTCCAGGTAGTCGGTGCCGGCCGCGGCGCACGCGGCGACCAGCGGCTCCCCGTGGTGGATGTACGGCCCGACGGTGGTCGCCACCACCCGGGCGCTCTCCGCCACCGCCTGCAGCGAGGCGGCGTCGGTGACGTCCGCGGTGAACAGCGGCAGCTCGGCCAGCGCCGGGTCGATGTCGGCCAGCCGGTCGCGGACCGCGGCCAGCTTGGTCGGGTTGCGGCCGGCGAGCGCCCAGCGCAGCCCGGCGGGGGCGTGCCGGGCCAGGTACTCGGCGGTCAGCCCGCCGGTGAAGCCGGTCGCGCCGAACAGGACCATGTCGTACGGGCGGTCGCGCATCCGCCGAGTCTGCCATTAGCGAGCGCTGCTCACCCGTCCGGTGTGAAGACCGCCCGCACGCAGCCGTCGGTCCGGTCCCGGAACAGCGCGTAGCCGGCCGGGGCCTGCTCCAGCGGCAGCCGGTGGGTGGCCAGGTGCTCGGTGCGCAGCTCGTCGCGGGCCATCCGGTCCAGCAGCATCGGGATCCACCGCTGCCCGTGCTGCCGGGCGCTGCGCAGGGTCAGCCCCTTGTTCATCACCGCGCCGAGCGGGAAGGTGTCGACGAACCCGGTGAAGGTGCCGGAGACGAAGACCGTCCCGCCCTTTCGGCAGGCGTGCACCGCCTCCCGCACCGCCAGCGGGTCCTCGGCCGGCCCGCGCCGGCCGGTGAACCGCGCCGCCAGCGAGGGTGGTCCGGCGCCGTCGGCGGCCCCGCCGGCCGCCTCCACGCAGACGTCCGGGCCCCGGCCGCCGCTGCGCTCGCGCAGCTCGGCGGGGACGTCGGTGAGTTCGAAGTTGAGCGTCTCCGCACCGGTGTGCCGCTCGGCCATCCGGAGCCGCTCCGGGTGCCGGTCGATCACGATCACCCTGTCCGCGCCGAGCAGCCTCGCTGCCTGCGCGGTCAGCTGGCCCACCGCGCCCGCGCCCCAGACCGCGACCACGTCGCCGGGGCGTACCTCGCCCAGCTCGGCGCCCATCCAGCCGGCCGGGGCGGCGTCCGAGGCGAAGACGGCCCGGTCGTCGCTGACCGGGTCCGGGACGGTGAACGCCCCGACGTCGGCGTACGGGACCCGGACGTACTCGGCGTGGCTGCCGGCGAAGCCGCCGGCGGCCCGGGGATGGCCGTAGCAGCCGCCGGTGGGCTGGCCCCAGGCCGACTCGGTGACCGCCGGCGCGGTACCGGAGTTGTCGCAGCACGAGTGCAGCCCCTGTCGGCAGTACCAGCAGCTGCCGCCGGCGACCGCGGCGGAGACCACCACCCGGTCGCCGACCCGGTGCCCGCGTACCTCCGGTCCGACCTCGGCCACCTCGCCGAGGAACTCGTGCCCGAGCACGTCCCCGGCGGCCAGGAGGGGCAGCCGCCCCTCGACCAGCGGCAGGTCCGCGCCGCAGGTGGCGCTGCGCCGGACCCGCACGATCATGTCGTGCGCGTTGCGCAGCTCCGGGTCGGGCACCTGGCGTACCGCGAGCGCGTCGGCGCCCTCCCAGCACAGCGCCCTCATCCGGGCACCGCCGGCCGGTCCAGCGGGGAACGGTCCGCGCGCAGCAGCTCCCCGGTCTCGGCGAGCTGCTTGACCCGGCGCAGCACGTCCCGCAGGAACAGGCCGGGGTCGTCGCCGACCAGGTGGGCGGCCATCCCGGGCAGGGTGGTCACCCCGCCGAGCGGCCGGGCGGCCAGCTCGGTGCCGCGGCCGCCGGGGGCCCGCCGCAGGTGCAGCTCCACCGCCCCGTCCAGCGGGCGCAGCGGCTCCGGCCACCGCCCGTCGGGCAGCACCTCCGCCGGCGGGCGGGCCACCGTCACCACCTGCCACCGGGCCGGGTCCGGGTCGGCACCCGCCGCGCGCGGCCAGCCACCCTGCCGGGGTGCGGCCAGGGAGCGCAGCGCGGCCGCCCCGAGCGTCGCCACGGCGAGGGTCAGCCCGCCGCCTGCCAGCCGTCGCATCCGTACCACCTGCCCCTCGCACCATCCGGAACCGTGCCTCGCCGACCGGTCACGTCGTGACCGTCCGCCCATGCTCGCCGCCGACCGGGTGAAGTGGGCTCCTCCCGAAGGGGTGAACGGGTTCCCGTCGGGTAACCGCGGCCACCGGGGGAGGACCGCGCCGACGGAGGTGGTGCATGCCGCAGCAGCTCAGCAGCAACGGGATCGCCGAGGCGGCGGCCGGTCCGGCGCCGCTGCTGACCTCCCGGCTCGCCCCGCCCCCGCTGCCCGAGCCGGTGCTGCTCCGACCGCGGCTGCTGCGCCGCCTCGACGACGGGGTCACCGGCTCGGTCACCCTGGTCCGCGCCGCGGCCGGCTGGGGCAAGACCACGGTGCTCGCCTCCTGGGCCCGGTCGCTGCCGGAGCCCGGGCCGGCCTGGGTCCAGGTCGAGGCGGGCGACTCCGGGGAGCGGCTCTGGGCGTACCTGGCGGCGGCGCTGCGCGGAGCGGCGGAGGGGGAGCCGGGGGACTGGCCGCCGGTGCCGGTGATCCCGCCCCGCCCCGACCAGCTGGAACTGCTCGCCGCAGCGCTCGCCGCCCGGGAGCGGCCGGTGCTGCTCGTCCTGGACGACCTGCACCGGATCACCGATCCGGCGGCGCTCACCGGGCTGGAGTTCCTGCTCCGCCACACCGACCAGCGGCTGCGGCTGGTCGCCGGCGCCCGTACCGAGCTGCCGCTGGCGCTGCACCGGCTGCGGCTCTCCGGCGAGCTGACCGAGATCGGCCCGGACGAGCTGGCATTCACCACCGACGAGGTGGCCGACCTGCTGGTGGCGCACGGGGTACCGCTGCCGGCGGCGGCGGTCGCTCGGCTGCGCGAGCGGACCGGGGGCTGGCCGGCCGGGCTGCGGTTCGCCGCGCTGGCGGCGCGCGAGCGGCCCGACCCGGAACGCTGGGCCGAGCGGTTCGGCGGGGAGCAGCCGGAGGTCGCCGCGTACCTGCGGGCCGAGGTGCTGGACGGGCTGGCGCCGTCGGCGCGGGAGCTGCTGCGGCGTACGGCGGTGGCGACCGCGGTCCGCGCCGACCTCGCCGACGCGTTGACCGGGCGCACCGACGGCGGGCAGGTGCTGGCCGGGCTGGCCCGGGACAGCGGCTTCCTGCACCACGACGACAGCGACCCGCCCTGGTACCGCTGCCACCCGCTCCTGGCCGACCTGCTCCGCGACGAACTCACCGGGCTCCCCGACGACGAGCGGCGGGACCTGCACCTGCGCGCGGCCGGCTGGTACGCCGGGCACGACCGGCCGGCCGAGGCGCTGCGGCACGCGCTCGCCGCCGGTGAGTGGGAGCGGGCCACCGAGCTGCTGCTCACCGGCTGGCCGGAGCTGACACCGTACGGCGGGGAGGCGCCGGCCGGCCCGCCGCCGGCCGCGCCGCCGCCGGAGGCGGTCCGGGGGGATCCGGAGCTGGCGCTGGCCCGCGCCGCCGAGCGGGCGTACGCCGGGGACACCGCCGCCGCCGGCGACCACCTGCGGCAGGCGGTGGAGCAGGCCCGGTCGCTCCCCGCGCCGCGCCGGGACCGGTTCCGTCGGCTGGCCACCGCGCTGGAACTCACCCTGGCCCGGCTGGCCGGCGACCACCCGGTGGTACGCCGGGCCGCCGCCCGGCTGCTCGCCACCCGCGGGCCGGCGGGCCCCGACGGGCGTACCGCCGAGGGCCCGGCGGCCGGCGGCGAGCTGTCTGCCGGCGTGCCGGTCGTGGCCGGCGCGCCGGTGGACGACGACCCCCGGGCCGGCGCGGGCGAAGATGCCGACGTGCGGGCGGTGGCCGGTACCGCGCTCGGCCTGGTCGACCTCGCCGAGGGGGACCTGCGCGCGGCGGCCGCCCGGTTCGGCGGGGCGCTGTCGGCGGCCCGCCGGGCCGGCCGGCCGCGCACCGAACTGGTCTGCGCGACCCGGCTGGCCATGCTGCACGCGCTGGCCGGGGAGCTGCTAACGGCCGAGGAGACCGCCCGGGCGGCGCTGGCGATGCCGCCCTGCCAGGGCTGGTCGGGCCGGGCCGACTGCGCCCACGCACACCTGGCGCTGGCCCTGGTGGCGCTGTACCGGGACCAGCCGGAGGAGGCGAGCGCCCGGCTGGCGCTGACCGGTCCGGCGACCGGGGAGGCGACGGTGGCGGCCGTCGCCGCGCTGTGCCGGGCCGCGCTGCTGCGCGACGCCGGGGAGCACGCCGCGGCGACCCAGGTCGTGTCGCAGGCCCGGGAGCGGCTGACCGACCGGCGAGAGCTGACCGACCGGCTGCTCGCCCTCGAGGCGGACCTGCGGGGCGAGCAGGGCGACATGGACACCGCCCGGCGGCTGCTCGTCGACCGGGCCCGGGAACCCGACCCGGCGCCGGTGCTGGCGCTGGCCCTGGCCCGGGTGGAGCTGCGGGGCGGGGACGTCCGGGCGGCCGGGTACGCCCTGCCGGACTGGGACGGCCCCGCTGCCGGCGGCTGGCCGCTGCCGGTACGCCTCGCCGCCGGAGTGCTGGACGCGGTGCTGGCCCGCCGGGGCGGCGACGACCGGCGGGCCGGCCGGCTGCTGGAAAGGGCCCTCGACCTGGCCGGCCCGCAGGGGTACCGGCGGGTCTTCACCCGGGCCGAACCGGCGGTACGCGACCTGCTCGCCGCCCACCTGGACTCCGGCACCGCGCACTGGCCCACCGTCAGCGACCTGGTCCAGGGGGCCGACGAGCCGGCGGAGGGTGGCCCGGCCGGCCCGGAGCGGGCGCTGGACGAACCGCTGACCGAGCGGGAGCTGACCATCCTGCGCTACCTGCAGAGCATCCTGTCCAACGTGGAGATCGCCAGCGAGCTGTCCCTGTCGGTCAACACCGTCAAGACGCACGTGCGCAACATCTACCGCAAGCTCGACGCCACCCGTCGCCGGGAGGCCGTCCGGCGGGCCCGCGAGCTGCGGCTGATCTGAGCGGCCGGCCGCCCGGGTGGGCCCCGCGCGGTCGACGGCGGGCCGCCCGCCGCCGGGCGGTGCGATCCCGGCGGCGAGCGGCGAGCGGCGGTGGCGGGGTCAGGTCTCGGCGGGGGTCAGGCGTTGGCCGCCAAGTCCACCGCGGCGAGCAGCTCCGCCACGTCGTACCCGCCCTCGTGGCGGGTCCCGTTGACGAAGAGGGTGGGCGTGGCGTGCACCCCGCTGCGGATGCCGCCGACGAAGTCGTGCCGGACCCGGTCGGCGTGCTCGTGCCGGTCCACCTCCGCGCGGAGCTCGTCCGGTGGCAGGCCGAGCTGCTCCACCCCGAGCGACAGGTGCACCGGGTCCAGCTGGTCCTGGTGCTCGAAGAGCCAGTCGTGCATCTCCCAGAACCGGCCCCGCCGCCCGGCCGCCTCGGCGACCTCGGCGGCGCTCTCCGCGTACGGATGCACGTTGGCGATCGGGAAGTGCCGGTAGATCAGGCGTACGGTGTCGGACCGCTGGCGCAGCACCTCGGCCAGGTTCGGGTACGCCGCCCCGCAGAACCGGCACTGAAAGTCGCTGTACTGGACGACGGTGACCGGTGCGTCCACCGGCCCGCGGATGTGGTCGTGCTCGGTCACCGGCACTCGCAGCCGGGGGGTGGCCTGCAGCGGCGTGGTCATCCGGCCACCACCCGCCGGTCGGTGCCGAGCTGCTCCAGCGGGTACGCGCCGTACCGCCGGGCCACCTCGCCCTTGGGCTCGACGTCGGCCACCGGCAGGCCGCGGAGCTGGCCCTGGCCGCGTCGACCAGCGCCTGGCTGCCCGGGGCCCGTCCGTCGCCCGTCCGGGGTGGCCGGCGGGGCGAAGTCGGGGGCCGGGCTCCCGGGTCGGATCAGCCCGTCGGAATGAGTCATGTCACCCACCCTGCCGACGGACCGGGTGAGCGCGGATCACCCGGCCTGGGTGGTGTGTCAGCGGACCACCGTCAGGTGGTTGTGCACCTCGCGGATGCCGGGGGCAGACCAGATGATCCGCTCCACCTCGTCGCGTTCCAGCACGGAGTGGACCTGACCGTCGAGGAGCGCAGTGTCGCCGTACACCCGGACACTCACCCGGTCCGGCTCGATGGCCCCGCTGCGGACCAGCGCGTCGACGATGCGTTCGGGCAGCTCGTCGCCGGCCGGCGGGGCGGCCGGCCGGACGGTGATGCCGTTGCTCACCCCGCGTACGCCGGTCAGCCGGCCGACCACCCGCTCGGCGGCCCGGCGCTGGTACTCCCATTCCACCTCGCCCCGGAGGGTCACCCAACCGTCGGCGACGGTCACCTGGAGGTTCTCCACCGGCACGAACGCGTCCCACTCGAGGGCCCGCTCGGCCGCTGCGGCGAGCTCCGGGTCGGTGCGCTCGGCGGACGGGGCGATCCGGACGGTCAGGTCGTTGGCGACCGCGCGGACCCGGGCCACCCGGTGCGCGGCCCGCTCGGCGGCCCACTTGGCCGCGTAGCTGTCCACCCAGCCGGTCAGGGTCACCACCCCTTCGGTGACGGTGACGCCCACCTCGGTCGGGCTCACCCGGGGATCCCAGGTCAGCTCGTCGAGCACGTCGGTCTGCAGGTCCTGATCGGTACGCGTGACGCTGATCGCCGTGGCCATGCGCTCACTCCTCCCGGGATCGGTGCGCGGGCGCGTCGCGGCCCACCAGCGGCCAGCCTGCCGCCGCCCGGGGTGAGCCACCCTCGCCCGACCCGGGTGAGCGGCGGCGGACGGGCCGGGTGACGATCTCCGGCGTCGACAAGCCGGCCCTGCTCGGGCACGATCTGGCGGTCGGGGAGGGCGGCGGACACCCCGCTGGCGGTACGCGGCGGACCGGCCGGTGGACGGGTTGGGGATCCGGCACGCCCGGCGGTGCCGGGCACGGAAAGGCCCCGGCCGACCCGTCCGTCGGCCGGGGCCCGTCCCGGTGCGTGTCGTGCGGTGGATCAGTTGTCCAGGCCGCCGACCGGGGAGTTCGGCCGGTCCACGTCGACGAACTCGATGTCGTCGGCGGCCCGGCTGTCGCGGCTGCCGGCGGCCCGCGCGGCGGTGCCGGCGGCCCAGCCGATCGCCGCGCCGACCAGCGCCGCGCTGATCAGCAGCGTCCAGGGCAGGGCCGGGCGGCGCCCGGCGAGCGCGTCGAAGGCGAGGGTCGCCCGACGCCGGGCCTCGTCCGCCGCCGAGCCGACCAGGTCGCCCGCGTCGGACAGGCCGGAGCCGCCGCCGCGCACGGACTTCGTGGCGTCGCGGACGCTGTCGCCGGCCGAACCGACCGCCGTAACCAGGTGCTGCCAGGCCTGGTCCGCGACCCGCTCGGGCTTGCTCCGGCGCTCCAGCAGATTGCTACCGAACATCGTGGTTACCTCCTCGGGGTGCCGACGTCTGCGGCCACTTCGGACTTCGACGTCTCTGCGGCGCGTCACGGTCCGCTCACCGGCCAGTGCCCAACCTGGTCGGATCGCAAACCACCGCCCTAGCGGACCACGGACACCGCGGTCGCGCGGGCGAAATCGTCGTCGCCGTCGTCGTCATCGTCGTCGTCCCCGCCGCCGAACCCGCAGGCCAGGACGAGAGCGAGCAGCGCGCCGACACCGGCCAGGCCGAGCAGTCTCCTGATCATCGATCCGTTCCTTCCGCCGTGGTGAACCATCTCTCCCGGCCGAGGCTAGGCAACCGGGGCAATCTCGCTCGGCGTGTCGGCCGGAGGCTCGCCAGGGCGGTGGGATCCGGACCGGGGTGGACGTGGCCCGCTACCCTGGGGCGGTTGGAGCGGCCGGGGTCGGCCGCGGGTGGAAACGAACGGGACCAGGAAGAACCCGCAGAGGGACGGCCCGGTCTGTCCGGATCCGCGAATTGCTCATCCCGAGGGGTGGCGACCGAGGCCGTCGGAGGAATACTGTCAGTCGCGGCCCGCGTACTGATGAGGCGCCCGTGGACGGGCGAGTGGAGGTGCTCGCGTGAGCCTGTCGATCGTGAAGACGGTTCTGCCGGGTGGTGTCATCGAAATCGCCCCGCGTGGGGAGATCGACGTCGACACCGCGTACGAGGTGCGTGAGGCGATCGCGGAGGTGCTCGCGAAGGGCCGTCCGTCCCGGATCGAGCTCAACACGCGGCTCGTCACCTTCATCGACTCGGTCGGCATCAGTGCCATGGTCGCCGGTTTCCAGACCGCCGAGGTCAGCGGCGTCAAGCTGGTGGTCACCAAGCCCAGCCGGTTCGTGCACCGGCAGCTCTGGGTCACCGGCCTGCTCGGCCTCTTCGGCGCGCCGGAGCCCTACTTCGCCGGCGCCGCCACCCCCGAGGTCCTCCCCGGCGCCTGAGCGCGCGTGGCTGACCTTGAGGAAGTACACCCGACCGGTGTCCGTCAGCGGCCGGGCGGCGTCCGGCGCGTGACGCCACGATGACCGCCCTGGCGTTGCCAGGCCCGTCCGGGTACGGCACGATCGGGCCACCGACGACGGGGTGGAGGCGCAGTGGTCCGGCGGGAGTCGTTCAGCTACACGGTGCAGGCGCGCTGCTCCCGGGCGGACGCGGTGGCGTTGCTGAGCGATCCGGCCCGGCAGGGCGAGCTGCACCCGCTGATCGTCCGGGTACGCCGGCTGCCGCCGCGGCCGGGAGCCCGGGCCAGCTACGCGATCACCGACCGGCTGGAGCTGGGGCCGCTGCGTTTCCCGGTCACCTACCAGGCCGACGTGCTGGTGGTCACCGAGGACGAGATCGTCACGGTGGCCCGCCAGCAGCCCGGCACGACGGTACGCAACCACACCCGGCTCCGGGAGGAGTCCGGGGTGCTGCGGATCGACGTGGAGATCACCCTGGCCGCGCCGGCGCCGCTGTTCGGGTACGCGTTCCGCCAGGCCCGCGCCGCGCACCTGGGGCTGGCCAGCCGGCTCGGCGCGGTGCTGGACCGGGAGGCCGACGGCGGTCCGGTCGCCGGCTGACCGGGCCCGCGCCGCTCAGCCGCGTCCGGCGGTGGTCACCGCCGCCGTCCGGCGGACCGCCACGCCCCGGCGGGTCCGCCCCCACGGCTTCCAGGTGGAGATCACGGTCATGCTGACCAGCAGGGCGGTCGAGACGGCGGGCGCGACCACCACGTCCACCCGCTCGTGCGCGGTCGCGTCCGGTGCTGCGGCGGCGCGCAGGTTCGGGGTGAGCAGGAAGAGCACCAGGCCGACCATCGCCGTGGTCAGCACCAGCTTGACCAGCACCCAGCGGTACCGGAGCAGCCCCCACGGGGTGAGCAGGGCGCTGGTCACGCCGACCAGCCAGACCAGCACGCTCAGCGGCGCGAAGAGCCAGGTGGCGAGCAGCGCCGCCGCCGGGTAGACCACCTCCGGGTCGGCCCCGCGCAGCCCGGCGACGCCGAGGGTCAGCAGGACCAGGTCGGCGCCGAGCCAGCCCAGCGAGGTCACCAGGTGCAGGGTGAGCAGGGTCTTGCGGGCGTCGGGGGAGCGTCTCCTCATGCCCCCGATGCTCGTCCGCGGGTCGCGGCCGGTCGTGGTCCGGGCGACGACATCCGCTGTACGACGAGGGGCGTACGCCGGTGGCCCGCCACGGGGGCGGGCCACCGGCGTGTCGGGTCAGTACACCGACAGGTGCACGTGGTTGGTGTGGTCGCTGGACGGGTCGCCGCCCGCCCCGCTGTACGACTTCCAACCGCTGCTGGGCAGCCAGATCTGCCGGTACCAGATCACGTAGAGCACGGCGAGCCGGTCGGCGTTGCGGATGAAGTACGCGGCCAGGTTGTTGCCGTACGTCTTGTCGCCGCCGGTGGCGTCCCCGCCGAAGCCGTCCGGCTGCGCGGCGAAGTCGCAGGCCCGCCCCTTGGGGTGCTCCCCGGAGCCGCTGGGTCGGTAGCAGGAGACGTACCGCTTGAAGCCGGCCGCCTGGGCCTGCTGGAGCGCGTTGAGCATCCGCGGGGTGATGCAGCCGTCGGCCGGGGTCGGGTCGTTGACCGTGCACGACTCCGATGGCCAGGAGCCGTCGGGGTTGCGCGGCGCCGCCTTGGCGTTCGCGGTGGAGGTGCCCCGGGTCGACCCGCCGCTGTCGGCGGTGGTGTCCGGTTTGGCGGCCGCGGCCACGGCGAGCGCCCGCTCGGCCTGCTGCTTGCGCTTGGCCATCACGGCGACCTGCTTGCGCTGCTCGACGACCTCCCGGTCGAGCGCGGCCCGGGTACGGCTGGCCTCGTCCCGGGTCCGGACGAGGTTGCGCAGTTCACGGTCCTCGTTGGCGGCGACCGTCTCCAGTGCTGCCGCCCGGTCCACGAAGCCTTCCGGGCTGCTGCTGTTGAGCAGCGCCGAGACCGGCCCGAGCCGACCCGTGCGATAGGCCAGGCCGGCGATCTCGCCGACCTTGCCGCTGCGCACGGTCAGCTCCGCCGCAACGGTCTTGAGCTGCGCGTTCAGCTCCTGCTGGCGCTTGCTGGAGCGGGCCAGCGCCGCCTTGGCGTCGAGCCAGCCCTTGCTGGCCGTGTCGAGTTGGGCCCGCAGCGCGGGGGTGCCGCCCTCATCGTCCCCGGGGGCGGCGAGTCGGGTGGTGGGTGCGGCGGCGGTGGCCGGCGTGGCCACCGGCGCGGACGACACGCCCACGGCGAGCGTCGCGACGACCGCGGCCACGAGTCGCGCGGTGGTTCGTCGTACGTGCATGCAGATGTCCTTCCGTCAGCCGCCGACCGGGTTAGCTGACGGGTTCGGGACGGAAGATCCCTACCGCTGACGCGGATGCACCCCACGAACTTGGTTCCCCGGCTCGCCCCGTTGGGCGATTAGGCGACGGCCACCGCCGGCGCCGGTGGGCGCCGCCGTGCGGAGGCCGGGGCCGAGCCTATAGGTACGGGTGTGACACTCGCCCGTTTCGTGACTCACGGTACGGGAGGGAATGCCGTTAAATTCGGCAAAATAGGTCAAGAGGGGCGCAAATCTTAAGGAGTTCCTAACTACCAGTGGGACGGCCCGCAGGCGCCCGGCGACGCGCCCGGCTCGATCTGCAGGGTGGCGTGCTCGATCTGGAAGTCCTCCTGCAGGGCGCTGCGGGCGGCGGCGAGCACCGTACCCACCTCGGCCCCGGGGGTGGTGGTCAGGTGGGCGGAGGCCACCTCCATGCCAGAGGTGAGCGTCCAGACGTGCAGGTCGTGCACCTCGGCCACGCCCGGGACGGCGGTCAGTCGGTCGTGCACCGCGGTCACCTGGAGGTGCTCCGGTGCGGCCTGGACCAGGATGCGCACCGCCGCCCGGCCCAGCCGCCAGGTGCGAGGGAGGATGAACAGGCCGATCGCCACCGCCACCGCCGGGTCGGCCCACCACCAGCCGGTGCCGGCGATCAGCAGCGCCGCGCCGATCACGCCGAGCGAGCCGAGCAGGTCGCCGACCACCTCCAGGTACGCCCCGCGCAGGTTGAGGCTCTCCTGCGCGCCCGCCCGGAGCAGGGCGAAGGCGGCGAGGTTGGCGAGCAGGCCGAGCGCCGCCACCGCCAGCATCGGGCCGGTGAGCACCTCGGGCGGGTCGCCGAACCGGCGTACCGCCTCGATCAGCACGTAGACCGCGACCCCGCTGAGCAGCACGGCGTTGGCCAGCGCGGCGAGCACCTCCAGCCGGTAGAGCCCGAAGGTGCGCTGCGGGTCGCCGTCGGCCCGCCGGGTCGCGGTGATCGCGGCGAGGGCCATCCCGATGCCGAGCACGTCGGTGAACATGTGCCCGGCGTCGGAGAGCAGGGCCAGCGAGCCGGTGCCGAAGGCGGCGACCGCCTCGACCACCATGAGCGCGGCGAGCAGCCCGAACGCCGCCCAGAGCCGGCCCCGGTGGCGCTGCGCGGCGTTCGCGACCGCGCCGCTGTGGTCATGACCTGCGCCCACGCCCACACCTTCCGTCGCCGCCGCGGACCGGGACCAATCTATGCTCACATCGCTATGTGTGCAAGTGAACGCCGGGGTGGTGGGACCTCAGCCGGCCGGCTCGACCGTGGTCAGGCGCTGGGTGGCCCGGGAGAGGGCGACGTAGAGCGTGCGCACCCCGGACGGCTCGGCCCGGATCTCACCCGGGCAGACCAGCACCACGCCGTCGTACTCCATGCCCTTGGCCTGGAGGCTGGTCACCACCTGGAGCCGGGAACCACCCCGGTCGCCCAGCCAGCCGGCCACCTCGTCCCGGCGCGGCACCGGGGTGATCACCCCGACCGTCCCCTCGACCTCGGCGAGCAGCGTCTCCACCGCCTCCACGGTCACCGGGACCAGTTCCGCCGCCGGGACGATCAGCGCGACCGGGTCGACCCCGGTGGAGCGGACCGCGGTCGGCAGCGCCAGGTCGGGGTGGAGCCGGCGGATCTCCGCCGCCGCCACCGCGAAGATCTCCGCCGAGTTGCGGTAGTTGGTGGTGAGGGTGAACCGGTGCCGGCGGCGCCGGCCCAGCGCCTGGTCCCGGGCCCGGTCCAGCTCCGTCGGGTCGCCCGACCAGGCGGTCTGCGCGGGATCGCCGACCACCGTCCAGGACGCCAGCCGGCCCCGCCGGCCGACCATCCGCCACTGCATCGGCGAGACGTCCTGCGACTCGTCCACCACCACGTGTGCAAAGTCGCGGTAGTCCTCCGGGCGCTCGCGGTCCGCCGCCCGGGCGGCGCGCTGCCGGTCCGCGAAGGTGCTCAGCTCCCGGACCCCGCCGGCGAGCTGGTACGGGTCGCGCCTCTGCTTCGCCCGGCGCACCGGCTTGCCCATCATCGCGTCCAACTCGTCGAGCAGGGCGATGTCGGCCACCGTGAGCCCCTCGGTGTCCAGCGTCCGGTACGCCACGCCGAGCAGCGCGATCTCCGCGCGGGACAGCATCCCCCCGGCGTACCGGTGCAGGCGCTCCGGGCGGGCCAGCCAGCCCAGCACGTGCCGGGGGTGCAGCCGGGGCCACCACGCCTTGAGGAACTCCCGGAACTCGGGCCTCTCGATGATCTCGTCCTCGAAGGCGCGCTGCTCCGGTAGGCGCGCGCCGGTCAGCCGGCGGGCCTGCGCGTAGAGCGCGGCGAGCACCCCGTCGAAGGCGGCCCGGCGCACCTCGTTGCGGCGGGCGCCCCGGGACAGCGTCCGGTCCCGGATGCCGTCCAGCTCCCGGCGCTCCAGCCGCAGCAGGGTGCCCCGGTACAGCAGGCGCAGCTCGTCCGGGCTGTCCGGCACCGCGTCCCGCACCGCGCGCTCCAGCACCCGGCGCATCCGCAGCGAGCCCTTCACCGCCGCCACCTCGGGCGGGTCGGTCCGGTTCGCCGACATGCCCGGGAAGAGCGAGCCGAGCGAGTGCAGGGTGGCGGTCTCCTCGCCGAGCGAGGGGAGCACCGAGGCGATGTACTCCACGAAGACCGAGGACGGGCCAACCACCAGGATCCCGCCGCCGGCGTACCGGCTGCGGTCGGAGTAGAGCAGGTACGCGGCACGGTGCAGGGCGACCGCCGTCTTGCCCGTGCCCGGGCCGCCGGAGACGATCGTGACCCCCGAGGCGGGGGAGCGGATCGCCTCGTCCTGCTCCCGCTGGATGGTGGCGATGATGTCCCGCATACCCCGCCCGGTGGCCCGGGAGAGGGTGGCCAGCAGCGCACCGTCGCCGACCACTGCCAGGTCCGGCGGTGCCGACTCCGGGTCGAGCAGGTCGTCCTCGATCCGGGTCACCTTCTCCGCCGAGGAGCTGATCGTGCGCCGCCGGACCACGCCCAGCGGCTCCGTCGGGGTGGCCCGGTAGAACGCGGCGGCGGCCGGCGCGCGCCAGTCGACCACCAGGGTCTCGGCGTCCTCGCCGCGGACCCCGAGCCGCCCGACGTGCAGCACCTGCCGGTCGCGCAGGTCCAGCCGGCCGAAGACCAGCCCCTCGTGCTCGGCGTCCAGCACGTGCCGGCGCCGGGCGGCGTGGAAGACCATCGCGTCCCGTTCGACCAGCGCTCCGAAATTGCCGACCCGGGCCTGCCGGTAGCCGTCCCGCTCGGCGCGGGCCGCCGCGCGGCGGAGTTCGGCGAGGCGGGCGTACACCCGGTCGAGATGCCGCTGCTCGACGGCGATCTCCTGCTCCAGGGTGGTCTGGTCGGTCAACGTACGGGCTCCTGTGCGGCGACGGGTGGCCGGACGCGGACGCGCCGGGCGGAGAATGAGGGTACGGGCAGCGTACGGGCACCCGTCGAGGCCGGGTCGCGACCCGCGACGTCGGCCACCCGCCCGGTGCCGCTCAGCGCGCCGACGTCGCCTCCGGGGCCCCGGTCAGCACCCGGTGCAGCACCCCGGCGAGGGCGGCGTTCACCTCGTCCGGCCGTTCCATCATCAGCATGTGCCCGGCCCCCGGGCAGACGGTCAGCTCGGTGACCGGCAGCGCGGCCGCGATCGACTCGGCGCACGGCGGCGGGGTGAGCCGGTCCCGGTCGCCGACCAGCGCCGCCGCCGGCAGGTGCGCCAGCGCGGCCAGGGTCTCCAGCCGGTGCTGGGCGCCGATCGAGGCGCGGAACCCACCGATCGAGCGCAGCGAGGCCCGGGCCACCGCCGAGGTGACCAGCCGGATGTCGGACGGGTCGCAGCGGTCGCCGAAGAGCATCCAGCGGATGCTCGGCTGGAGGGCGCGCAGCAACGCCCGGGGCGGCCGCCACGCGCCGCACCGGGCCAGCACCCCGGCGCCGGTGGTCTCGGCGAGCCGGATCAGCCGGGCGATGCGCGGCGACAGGCCGTAGGCGGTGTGCGTGTGCCCCTCGGCGGTGGTGGAGACGAAGACCAGCCCGGCCGTCCGGGCGGCGAAGTGCTCCGGGTGGCGGTGGGCGTACTCCATGACGGTCATCCCGCCCATCGAGTGCCCGACGAGCACCACCGGGCCGGTCGGGGACACCTCGTCCAGCACGGCGACGAGGTCGTCACCGAGCTGGGCCAGGGTCGCCGTGCGCAGCGCCATGCAGCTGGACCGGCCGTGGCCGCGGGCGTCGTAGGTGACCACCCGGACCGAGTCGCCGAAGCGATCCCGCAGCCCGGCCAGCTGCCGGTGCCAGGCCCGCCCGTCCAGCGTCCAGCCGTGCAGCAGGACCGCGGTGACCGCCGCGTCCACCGGCCCGGTCACCTCGACGTGCAGGCGTACGTCGTCGGGAAGACGTACCTCGAGTCGTTCCGGCATCGCCACCTCCCCGGGCCGCCCGTCCCTCCGCCGGGTTGACCCGGCGGCAACACCGGCTACCCGTCATGACACCACGCCAACCGTGGTGGTGAGAAGATTCGCAACCCGGCCCCGCGAGGTCGGATCGGTGACCAGGCTGGGGGCATGTCGTCGCCGAGTCGTCCGCCGGCCACCGGGGCCGGACGCACGCCGCGGTCCGCCCTGGCCGAGCTGCTCGCCGGCAACCGGCGCTTCGTCAGCGGCCGGCCGGTGCACGGGCACGACGTCACCGCCGCGGCGGCCGTCGCCTCCGGCGACCAGCAGCCGTACGCGGTGCTGCTGGGCTGCATCGACTCCCGGGTCCCGCTGGAGGCGATCTTCGACCAGACCTTCGGGTCGATCTGCGTGATCCGCACCGGCGCGCACGTGCTGGACCGGGCGGTCTGCGGTTCCATCGAGTACGTGGTGCACCAGCTCGGAGTGCCCCTGGTGATGGTGCTCGGGCACGAGCGCTGCGGGGCGGTCGGCTCGGCGGTCGAGGCGCTGCGCACCGGGCAGCGCCCCGACGGCTCGCTGGGCTACATAGTGGACCAGATCGCGCCGGCGGTGGCCGAGGTGGGCGCCGACGACCCGCGGGCGCACCCATTGGCGGTCCGCCGGCACGTGCTGCGCACGGTGGCGGCGCTGCGCGCCGACGACCTGCTCGCCGGCCCGGTCGCCGAGGGCCGGATCGACGTGGTGGGCGCCCTCTACGAGCTGGCCACCGGTGACGTCACCCTCCTCGACCGCTGACCCCACGTGGGTCGGCCCGCCGGCGGGCCGGCCGCGTCGGTGCGTACCCGGGAAAGGCGGAACCGCCCGCCGGGGTGACCCGACGGGCGGTTCCAGGTGTTGCTCGGGGGAGGGCTCAGCCCTCGAAGATGCCGGCCTCGACGAGACGCTTCTCGGTCTTGTCCCAGCCGTCGCCCGGGTGGGTGGCGGCGAGGGTGTTGATCTCGGCGCGGATCTTGGCGGCGTGGCCGGCGGCGGCCAGCGCCCGGATCTCCTCGACGAAGGCCTCGGAGTCGGTGCGCAGGTGCGCGGTCTTGCCGTTGGTCAGGTTGCGCACGTAGGCGTGCTTGCCGCCATTGAGCGGGATGAGGTACTTGAACTCGCCCAGCACGCTGAGGGCGCCACCCTGGCCAGCCTGGCCGGCCCGGACTGACGCGCGCGCGGTCTTAGAGGTGTTGCTCGCCACGGAGGTACTCCTTGCAAGACGTACGGGAGGACGGAAACGTCCGGGGGCTGTAGCGGGTGACGCCCGGATGAGCCTCAGCCCGCGAAGATGTACGGCGGCACAGAACCGCCCACAGAACTGTACACGACCACGATGCCTGGCTGGCCACCGTGCCTGTCGGAGGGCACAACCGAGGTCACCGGTCCGGGTATTCCGCCCGGCGAATTCGCCGATTCGCTGGCGCACCATCCGTCACACCAGTCATGATGTGTCGCAGGAACCACTCGGGTGGTCGAGGTCGTAGGGGAAGACGCACCTCGGTCTCCGGGAGGTCACCGTGCCAACGCGTGGCGTCGTATACGTCCACTCGACCCCGCTCGCCGTGTGCTCGCACGTCGAGTGGGCGATCGCGCGCGTCCTCGCTGCGCCGGTCAACCTGCAGTGGACGGCTCAGCCCGTCGATCCCTGCGCCCGCCGGGCCGAGTGCGGGTGGACCGGTAGCCCGGGGACGGGCGCCGAACTGGCTGCTGCCCTCCGTCAGTGGCCCATGATCCGTTTCGAGGTGACCGAGGAGCCCAGTCCGGGCGCCGACGGGGAACGCTTCATGTACGTCCCCGGTCGCGGCCTGTTCCGGGCCACCGTGGGCGCGGCCGGTGACATCCAGCTCGGCGAGGACCGGCTGCGCAGCATCATGGCCGGCGTCCGGGCCCCGGAGGCGCTGGCGCACGCCCTGGACAAGGCGCTCGGCACCGCCTGGGACGCCGAGCTGGAGCCGTACCGCTACGCCGGCGACGGCGCCCCGGTGACCCTGCTCACCCGGGTGGGCTGACCCGCCCGGTCCACCCGGACACCCCGGTGCGGACGGGCACGCCCCGCCCCCCGCGCCGACCGGGGGTTGCCGCTCCTGGTCGGCACCGGGTTTGATTGGCGGCGTGTCGACCCCCTCGCGACGTGCCGGCGTCGCCATCGCCGCCCTGACCGCGCTCCTCGTCTCCGGATGCTCGAACGGCCCGGAGGGACCGGGCGCGGCGCCGAGCCCGTCCGGCGTCGCAGCGAGCCCGGTCGACGCGTCCGACCCGGCCGCCCGGGCCGCCGCACTGGCCGGCACGCTCGGCGACGAGGACCTGGTCGGCCAGGTGCTGATGCCCTACGCGTACGGCAGCTCCGCCGCCACGGTCTCGCCCGGCTCCGCCGCCGGCAACCGGGCCCTCTCCGGGGTCGACACCCCCACCGACATGATCGCGAAGTACCGCCTCGGCGGGCTGATCCTGGTCGGCTTCAGCGCCGACGACCCCACCTCCGCCAACCAGGCCACCACCAACGTCGACAACCCGGCCCAGGTCCGGGAGCTGACCACCGGGCTGCGCGAGGCCGCCGGGAAGCTCCCCACCGGTACGGCGCCGTTCCTGGTCGGCACCGACCAGGAGTACGGGGTGGTCACCCGGATCACCGACGGGGTGACCAGCCTGCCCAGCGCGCTCGCCGCCGGTGCGGCGGGGAAGCCGGCGCTGACCGAGGCCGCCTGGCGGGCCGCCGGCACCGAGCTGGCCGCGATGGGGATCAACCTGGACTTCGCCCCGGTCGCCGACGTGCTCGCCACCCGCAGCACGGTGATCGGCTCCCGCTCCTTCGGCGCCGACCCCCGGCAGGCGTCCGCGCAGGTGGCCGGGGCGGTGAAGGGGTTGCAGAGCGCGGGCGTCGCGGCCAGCGTCAAGCACTTCCCGGGGCACGGCCTGAGCGCCGCCGACTCGCACCACGAGGTGCCGGTGGTCGGCCAGTCGCGGCAGGAACTGGACGCCACCGCCTTCCCGCCGTTCCGCGCCGGCATCGACGCCGGGGCGATGGCGGTGATGTCCGCCCATCTCGACGTCACCGCGGTCGACCCGGGGACCCCGGCCACCTTCTCGCACAAGCTCCTCACCGAGGTGCTCCGCGGCCAGCTCGGCTTCGAGGGCGTGGTGATCACCGACGGGATGAACATGTCGCCGGCCAAGCGCTGGTCGCCCGGCGAGGCCGCGGTGAAGGCGCTGCTCGCCGGCAACGACCTGATCCTGATGACCCCGCACGTCGGCCAGGCGTACGACGGGCTGCTCGCCGCGCTGCGCGACGGGTCGCTGCCCCGGGCCCGGCTGGTCGAGGCGGTCACCCGGGTGCTGACCATGAAGTTCCGGCTCGCCGACCGGCCCGCCCCGGCGATGTCCACCCTGAACGCCCCCGCGCACCGGGCGGCGGCCGGCGATCTCGCCGCGGCCGCGGTGACCCTGCTGCGCGGCTCCTGCGGCGCCCCGGTTCCCGGCCCGGTGACCGTCACCTCCTCCACCGGTCGGAACCGGACCCGGGCGGCGTTGACCGAGGCGCTGACCGCGGCCGGGGTGCGGGTGGTCCCCGCCGGTGGCACCACCGTCCACCTGGTCGGCTACGGCGACGACACCGGCGACCTCAACAAGAAGGCCGCGGTGACGGTCGCCATGGACACGCCGTACGTGCTGGAGAAGGCGACGTCGCCGACCCTGCTCGCCACCTACTCCTCCGGCCGGGCCTCGATGGACGCGCTGGCCCGGGTGCTCGCCGGCAAGGCCCGCCCGGCTGGCCGGTCGCCGGTGCCGGTGCCGGGCCTGCCCGCCACCAGCTGCGGGGGCTGAGCCCGGGCCGCCGGCGACCGGCCGGCGGGGGCCGGCCCGGCTGATAGCGTGCGGTGGTCCGCCAGCCGTACGACGACGGGAGAGTCGAGCGCCGTGACGCGATCCCAGCTGGCCGACGCCCTGCGGTGACCGCCCTCGCCACCGGGGACGCCGCCCCGTCGGCCACCGCTCTGCGCCGCCGCCCGGTCCTGCTCCGCCTGGCCCCGGCCATGGCCACGTACGCGTTCGTCGCGGCCGTGCTGCTCGCGGCCGGGACGCCCGGCACCGACCTGCTCCGCTACACCGGGTACGCCGGGCTGGCCGTGGTGCTGCCCGGCACCCTGGTCTGGCGGGCCGTGCGCCGTCGTTCGCACACCCTGATCGAGGACCTGGCGATGGGCGCGGCCGTCGGGCTGGTGCTGGAGCTGGCCGGCTGGGCGGGCCTCACCGCCGCCGGCCTGCCGGGCTGGCTGTGGCTCTGGCCGCTGGCGGTGCTGCTGCCGTTCGCCGCGCTGCCCCGGCTGCGCCGGCACTGGCGGCCCCGCGACCTGGTCCCGGTGCCGACCGGCTGGGCCTGGTCGCTCGCCGCGGTGGTGGCCGGTTTCACCCTCTACCTGTACGACTCGTTCCTGCGGGTCAACCCGGTCCTGCCCACCGACGAGGGGCAGGCCCAGTACATCGACCTGGCGTTCCAGCTCTCGCTGGCCGGCGCGGCCACCCACCAGGCGCCGCTGGACGTGCCGCAGGTCGCCGGCGAGCCGCTGCACTACCACTGGTTCGGGTTCGCCCATCTGGCCGCGGCCAGCCTGGTCAGCGGCGTCGACCTGCCCACGGTCTTCTTCCGGCTCGGGGTGCCGGCGCTCTGCGCGCTCGCCGCCGTGCTGGTCGCGGTGGTCGGCTGGCGGGTCACCGGCCGGCCGTACGCCGGGGTGGTCGCCGCCGCGCTGATGTTCACCGTCGGCGAGTTCGGCTTCGAGAACGGGGTACGGCAGCTCTTCGGCACCCAGGCCACCTTCATCGTCTGGGGCAGCCCGTCGATGACGTACAGCTGGGTGCTGCTGCTGCCGCTGATCGCAGTGCTCGCCGAGATCGTCGGGCGGCCCCGGGCGGGTGCGGTGCCGCCGGTCGGGCCGGGCTGCTGGCTGCTGGCGGCGGTCTTCCTGGCCGCCTCCACCGGGGCCAAGGCAAGCTCGGTGCCGGTGGTGCTGGCCGCGCTGGCCTTCACCGCCGCGGTGACGCTGGTGACCCGGCGCCAGCTGCCCCGGGCGGTGCTCGTCGCGGCGGGCCTGGCGGTGGCGGCCCAGCTCTTCGCCACCGCCGTGCTGTTCGCCTTCGAGAGCCACGGGGTGACCGTGGACCCGTTCTCCGGGCTGCGGCCGTACGTGGGGGAGGGGCACTCCGACGGGGTGACCGCGCTGCTCTGGACCGGGGTGTTCGTCGCCTTCCTGCTCAACCTCCAGCTCCGGCTCGCCGGCGTGGTGGCGCTGCTGCGGCTGCGCCGGTGGCGGCTGGAACCGGTGCAGGTCTTCCTGCTCGGCGGGGCGCTCGCCGGCCCGGCGATCTACCTGCTGGTCGGCCACCCGGGCAGCAGCAACCAGTACTTCACCCGGACCGGCTTCGCCTTCGGGGTGCTGCTCTCCGCCTGGGGGTACGTCGAGCTGCTGGACCGGGCGGCGCCGACCCGCCGCGCCCGGGCGCTGCTCGGGGTGGGCGCTGCCGCCTTCGCGGTGCTGCTGACCGCGTTCCAGCTGCGTTTCCCGGCGACCGTGCCGCCCGGCCGGGCGTACGCCCCGGTGCTGCCGTTGCTCTGCTGGGCGGCGGCCCTGCTGGTGCTGGTCGTGCTGGTGGCGCTGCTCTGGCCGGGACTGGTCGGCCGCTGGCCCGGGCTGGCCGGTCGGGGCGGCGCGGTGCTGCTCACCGCGGTGCTGGTGGCCGGCGCGCCCGGGCTGGCGCTGGACGCGGCGGCGACTCGGCAGTACCCGAACGGCGGGGCGTACCCGGTGGAGCGGATGCCGGCCTCCCGGGTGCAGGCGGCCCGCTACGTGTACGCGCACAGCGCGCCGGACGACGTGGTCGCCACCAACGCGCACTGCCGGGCGGTGGTGAGCGGTTGGTGCGACGCCCGCTCGTTCTGGCTCAGCGGTTACAGCCAGCGGTCGGTGCTGGTCGAGGGTTGGGCGTTCGCGCCCCGGATGGTCGGCCTGCCCGAGGGCCCGTACGCCCCGTTCTGGGACCAGGCGCGGCTGCGCGCCAACGACGAGGCGTTCACCGCCCCGACCGCCGCCAGCCTGGCCGAGCTGCGCGACCGGTACGGGGTCCGCTGGCTGGTCGTCGACCGGCAGGTCAACCCGGAGTCGCCGGACCTGGCCGAGCTGGCCGACTTGCGGTTCACCAACTCCCGGATCGCGGTCTACCGGCTCCGCTGACGGGCCCCGCCCACCGAGCACCCCCCGGGGGCGGCGACGGCGGGGGTCCCGGAGAGGGCCAGGGCGAGCGCCGCGGGTGGCAGGAATGCCTTGAGACGCATGCAGATCCTTCCGCGCATCGCGAGGTCCGCGCAGCGACCATCGACGTCGTACGCCTGGCGGCGTCGGCGTGGGGTCGCGATCGGACGGCGGGTGGTGGGTGACTCCGACGGTGGGCGCCGACGGGCGCCGCGTCACCGGGGTACGCAGCGGCACAGGTGTCCGTACACACTGGAAGGCCTTCGCCGGTGACGTTAGGGACCGGCGCGGCGGCCCCTCAATGCTTTGCAAGGTCTTTCTTCCTTCGCGAAAGAAACAAACTCGATGCGGTAGGCGCGTCCGATCTCCGGCTCGGCCGCGCCCGGTCGACCGGACGGCTGCGCGTATTGAGGACGTTTCCGCTGCTCTTCGCCTAGATGTCGGTCGACCGAGACGCATTCGTTACTTGACTCGATAATTCGTTCGCCGTAGGAAGGAAGTGTGACTGACGTGGTGACGCCACCGACGAGCCCGGTGAGCCGGGAGCGGTCGAAGGAGATCAAGCGGCTCTCCGTGATCTCCGCCGCCCGCCAGGTGCGGGTGCTCTCCCGTGCCGAGCTGACCGAGCTCACCGGGCTGAGTCCCGCCACGCTCACGCCGCTCGTGCGCGACCTGATCGCCGAGGGCTACCTCCTCGAGCGCGGTCCCGGGGCGTCCCGGGCCGGCCGCCCCCGGGCGATGCTGGAGTTCAACCCGCGCGCCGAGCTGGTCGCGGCCGTCTCGCTGGAGCCCTCCCGGATCAGCTGCGAGATCGCCGACAGCGACGGTGCGGTGGTCGCCCACCGCACGGTCCGGCTCACCGGCGACATCGTCGACCTCATCTGCCGGTCGGTGCCCGAGCTGGCCGGGGACGGCCTGCCGGCGCTGCGCGGCGTGGCCATCGCCGCGCCCGGCGTCTCCTCCGGCGGCGCCGTCCGGCTCGCCCCCTCGGTCGGCCTGGTCGAGGGGCGGCCGATAGGGGAGTCGGTCCAGCGGCGGCTCGGCGTGCCGGTCGTGGTGGACAACGACGTCAACCTGATGGCGGCCGGCGAGCACGCCGCCGGGGCCGGCGCCGACGTGGCCGACCTGCTCCTGCTGCACGTCGCCGACGGTATCGGCGCCGGTCTGGTGCTGGACGGCCAGGTCCGCCGGGGCGCCGGCGGGGCCGCCGGCGAGGTCGGCTTCCTGCCGCTCGACCCGGCCGACCTCGGGCACGACGGGATCGGCCCGTTCGAGGCGCGCTGGTCGGAGAACGCGATCGCCGAGCGGGTGGTCGCCCTGGCCCCCGGCCGGCGGCCCGAGTCGCCGGTCCGCGCGCTGGTCGAGCTGGCCGGCGCCGACGAGCGGGCCGCGACTTACCTGGACGAGGTGCTGCGAGCCTGGTCCCGCCTGATCGTCTCCTGCGTCTGTGTGATCGACCCCGGCCGGGTGCTGCTCAGCGGCGCCGCCGCCGAGCTCGACGACGCCGCGCTCGACCGGCTCCAGACGCTGGTCGCCGCCGCCGCGCCCAGCGCCACCGAGGTCCGCCGCGCGGTCCTCGGCGACCGGGCCGTGCTGCACGGCGCGGTCAGCTACGCCCTCTCCGCCGCCGCCGCGGGGCTGTCCACCCTGCTGCCGGCGCCCTGACCTTCCTTCCCGAACAACGTAGTTCCCCCACACCCCTCGGAGGTACCCCATGAGACGTCGACTCTTCCTCGCCGGAGCGCTCGCCACGGTCCTGGCCGCCGGCACCGCCTGCGGCGGCGGCTCGGACGACGCGGCCGGCGGCGGCGTCGAGAAGCTGACGATCTACACGGCCCGCGACAAGAAGGTCACCACCTTCGTCGTCGACAAGTTCACTGCGAAGTACCCCGAGTACAAGGGCAAGGTCGAGATCCTCAACCTCGGAGCCCAGGAGATCCTGGAGCGGGTTCGGGCCGAGAAGGCCAACCCGCAGGCCGACGTCTGGTGGGGCGGCACCCAGCAGGGTCTGGCCGCCGGCGCCGGGGAGGACCTGCTCACCTCCTGGCAGCCGGCGTTCGCCGGCAAGATGGACGCCAAGTACAAGGACTCCGAGGGTCGCTGGTTCGGCGAGATCCTGCTGCCCGAGGTCATCATGTACAACAACAAGGCGCTCACCCCGGAGCAGGCCCCGAAGGACTGGGACGACCTGCTCAAGCCGGAGTGGAAAGACAAGATCATCATCCGTGACGTGGCGGCCTCCGGCACCATGCGGTCGATCTACGCCTCGATGATCCAGCGGCAGTCGCCGGACGGCAGCAACCCGCAGCCCGGCTACGACTGGCTGAAGAAGCTCGACGCCAACACCGGCGCGTACGCGGCCAACCCGACCGACCTCTACCTCAAGATGTCCCGCCAGCAGGGCGTGCTCAGCGCCTGGAACCTCCAGGACATTCTGCTCCAGGCCAACCAGTCCAACATGCCGTTCGGCTACGTGATGCCGGCCTCGGGCGCCCCGGTGCTGGTCGACGGCCTCGCCGCGGTCAAGGGCGGCAACACCACCGGCGCGCAGAAGTTCATCGAGTTCCTCTTCGACGACTCGCTCCGCGCCGACCTGGCCAAGGACTACTACCAGATCCCGGCCGTGGAGATCGCCGAGAAGCCGGAGTGGCTGGCCCAGCTCAACCTCACCCCGATGAACGTCGACTGGAACGTGATCGGCAAGAACGAGACCGAGTGGATCAACCACTGGAACAGCCAGATCAAGAACAAGGGCTGACCGGGGCGGCGCCGGCCGTGCTCCCGCGCCCGGCGCCGCACCCTCGTTCGCACCGCCAGACCGGGTCTGGCCCACCACCCACCACCGGCCAGACCCGGTACCGGACGCAAGGAGAGACATCATGATCGATGTCACGCTGGAGTCGGTGAGCAAGCGCTTCGCGCGCGCCGGCGACACCGCGGCCGTCGACGACGTCGACATCACCATCGCCGCCGGGGAGTTCTTCACCCTGCTCGGTCCGAGCGGCTGCGGTAAGACCACCACCCTGCGCATGGTGGCCGGGTTCTACTTCCCCACCTCGGGGCGGATCCGGTTCGGCCAGGAGGACGTCACCCACCGGCCGCCGAACAAGCGCGACACCGGCATGGTGTTCCAGAACTACGCGCTCTTCCCGCACATGACCGTCGCGCAGAACGTCGCGTACGGCCTGAAGGTCCGCAAGGTCGGTCGGGCCGAGGCGAGGCGGCGGGTCGAGGAGGCGCTCGGCCAGGTCCACCTCGCCGGCTACGGCGACCGCCGCATCGACCAGCTCTCCGGCGGCCAGCAGCAGCGCGTCGCGCTGGCCCGGGCGCTGGTCATCCGGCCGCGTACGCTGCTGCTCGACGAGCCGCTGTCCAACCTCGACGCCAAGCTGCGCGAAGAGACCCGGGTGGAGATCCGCCGGATCCAGCGCGAGGCCGGCACCACCTCCATCTACGTCACGCACGACCAGGCCGAGGCGATGGCGATGTCCGACCGGATCGCCGTCATGCAGTCCGGCCGGGTGCAGCAGATCGGCGCCCCGCAGGAGATCTACCACCGGCCGGCGACCGCCTTCGTGGCCCGGTTCATCGGCCGCAGCAACGTGCTCGGCTTGCCCGTGGTGGCCGCCGGCCCGCAGACCGTCACCGTGGCGCTGCCCGGCGGCGAGGAGGTCGGTGTGGCCGCCCCCGACGACCACGGCCTGCGCGAGGGCGCGACCGCCCTGGTCTCCGTCCGCCCCGAGCACATCGGCCTCACCTCGGCCACCGGGGCCGGCGCGCTCACCGGCCGGGTGACCGAGCTGGAGTTCACCGGCATGGCCACCAACCTCGTGGTCGACGTGGCCGGTGAGCCGGTGCAGGTCACGGCGATCGACGTGCCGGCCGGGGTGTCGGTGGGCGACCAGGTCGGGCTGCGGCTGTCCCGGGAGCGGATGTGGGTGGTGCGGCCGTGAGCACCATCCCCGCCACCCCCGGTGCGGCCACCGTTCCGCCGGTCACCGGCGACCCGACGCCGCCCCGCGCGCGCCGGCCCCGGACCGCCTTCGGCGCCCACTCGCCCTGGTTCCCGTACGTCCTGGTGCTGCCGCTGGTGCTGATCCTGTTCGGGTACGTCGTGCAGCCGATGTTCGCCACCTTCGCCGAGAGCGTCGGCGTGGACGGGGTGCAGAACTACACCACCTTCCTCACCGGCGACGGTGTGGCCCGCTCCGCCCTGGTCACCTCGCTGATCATCTCGGCGGCCAGTGTGCTGCTCTGCGGGATCGTCGGCGTGGCGATGGCCTTCCTGCTCAAGCGCTTCTCGTTCCCCGGCCGCAAGCTGATCGAGGCGATCATCCTGGTGCCGGCGGCGCTGCCGCCGCTGATCGGCGCGATCTCGTTCCAGCTGCTCTACAGCGAGACGGGCATCCTGCCGCGCGGGCTCCAGCAGCTCTTCAGCACCGCCGAGCCGGTGCTGCCGTTCAGCGGCATCGCCGGGGTGCTGGTGGTGCACACCTTCACCATGTACCCGTACTTCTACCTGGCCGCCTCGGCCGCGCTGGTCGGCATGGACCCCTCAGTCGAGGAAGCCGCGTACAACCTCGGCGCCGGCCGGGTCCGGGTCTGGCGCACCGTGCTGCTGCCAATGCTCACCCCGGCGCTGGTCTCCGCCTCGCTGCTGGTCTTCATGACGTCGCTGGCCTCCTACACCGCCCCACTGTTGTTCGGGGTGGACCAGACGATGACCATGCAGATCTACATCAACCGCACCAACGGCGACCTGCCGATGGCATCCACGTACGCATCGGTGCTCGGCGTGGTCTCGGTGCTCTTCCTGCTCGGCATGCGCTGGTACGAGGGACGGCGCAGCTACCGCTCCCAGTCCAAGGGCGTGGCCGCGCACCGGCGGGAGATCACCAACCCGTTCGGCCGCTGGCTGGCGCTGGCCGCCTCGCTGCTGGCCACCGCCGTGCTCCTCGCTCCGGTGGCGACCATCGCCCTGGTGGCATTCTCCGCGGACGGCTCCTGGACCACCGAGGTGATCCCGGCCGCCTACACCACGCAGAACTTCGTCACGATCTTCTCCGACCCGGACGCCTTCCAGCCGATCCTCAACTCGCTGCAGATGAGCCTGACCGCCACTGTCGGCTGCGTCGTGGTCGGCGTGCTGATCGCGTACGCGGTGCGCCGGCTGGACTTCCGCGGCCGGGGCCTGCTCGACGTGGCGGTCATGCTGGCCTGGGCTCTGCCCGGCACGGTGGTGGCGATCAACCTGATCTCGGCGTTCAGCACCGGCAACGCGTTCAGCTTCGGGCAGGTGCTGATCGGCACCTTCTGGATCATGCCGCTGGCGTACTTCGTGCGGTTCCTGCCGCTGGTCTTCCGCTCCAGTTCGGCCACGCTGGCCCAGCTCGACCCGTCGCTGGAGGAGGCCGCCCGCAACCTCGGCGCGTCCTGGTGGCGAGCGTTCGGCACGGTCACCCTGCGGCTGATGCTGCCGGGCGTGGTCGCCGGCGCGCTGCTCGCCTTCGTGCACGGCGTCGGCGAGTTCGTCGCCTCGGTGCTCATCTACACCTCGGAGACAGCGCCGATCTCCGTCGAGATCAACAACCGGATGTACTCGTTCGAGGTCGGCACCGCAGCCGCGTACGGCATGCTCCAGGTCGTCCTGATCTTCGTGGTGATGGTGGTCTCCGGCCGGCTGCAGAGCGGCCGGACGGCCAGCCGGGAGGCGGCGCAGTGGACGGCCTGACCTGGCCGGCGGGCGGCGGCCTGGTCCCCGCCGCCCGGATCCCCGGCGGCGAGCTGGCCGCGGTCGCGCAGGCGGCGGATTTCGCGGTGCTGCCGGTCGGCGCGGTCGAGTGGCACGGCCCGCACCTGCCGCTCGGCACCGACCTGATCCTCGCCGAGGGTTTCGCCGGGGAGAGCGCCCTCGACGGCCCCGGGCCGCGCGGGGTGCTCTTCCCCGCGGTGCCGTACGCGGCCTGCCCCGGGCAGACCCGGCCCTGGCCGGGCACGGTGGCGATCCGGCCGGAGATCGCGGTCGGCTACCTGGCCGACGTGATCGAGGGGATCGTCGCCGCCGGCTTCCCCCGGCTGCTGATCGTCAACGGGCACGACGCCAACATGTCCACCGTCCGGGCCGCCATGGAGTGGGTCTCCGGGCGGCGTACCGCCAGCCTGCTGCTGGTGAACTGGTTTCAGCTGGTCACCCCGGCGGAGACCGGCGAGATCTACGGCCCGCTGGTCTCGCGCGGGCACGGCGGGGCGTACGAGACCTCCGGCGTGCTCGGCTTCGACCCCGGCGCGGTACGCCTCGACGCCGCCGGTGACCTGCCGCCGAAGCCGAAGCTGCCGGTCGGCCACCCGTATGTGCTGGTCGAGTCCCGCCCCGACCCCTGGCAGGGCTGGTCCGGGCACGTCTCGCTGGCCACCGAGGAGGCCGGCCGTCAGGTCCGCGAGCTGGCCGCCGTCCGGCTGCGCGAGATCGTCGCCGCCTGGGTCGCCGCCGAGCCCCCGGCTCCGCCCACCGCCGACCCGCTGCCGACCGAGGGAGTGTCATGACCGTCGACCGGGGACTCGACATCGTCGACTTCCACCTGCACTTCCGGATCGGCGCCGACGAGACGATCCACGCCTGCGAGCACGCCGCCGGGATGCACCCGGGCGGGGAACACGAGCGGGCGGTCCGGGCCGCCGGCTCCGCGCCGTACGCCCGGCAGTGGCGGCAGGCCTGGGGCTTCCCCGACCCGGAGCCGCCCGCCGAGCGCTGGCAGGACGAGGCCGACCGCTGGGCCGAGGAGCTGCGGGCGGTGAACATCCGTAAGGCCGTCTTCGTCACCGGCGGCGGCAACGACACCGTCGCCGACGTGGTCGACCGCCACCCGGACCTGCTGCTCGGCTTCGCCCACCACGACCCGTACGCCCCGGGCGCCGCCGCCGAGCTGGAACGCGCGGTGACCGAGCGCGGCCTGCGCGGGCTGAAGCTCTTCGCCCCGCTGCTGCGCGGCCCGCTCGACGACGAGTCCCTGGACCCGCTCTGGGGCGCCGCGCAGCGCCTCGGCGTACCGGTGCTGGTCCACATCGGCCACTACGGCAGCGCCGGCGGCCTGAGCTTCGGCCGGTACGGCGGCCCGGACGAGCTGGCCCGGATGGCCCGCCGCTTCCCCGAGCTGAACGTGGTGGTGCCGCACTTCGGCGTCCAGCACGTGCAGGAGTTGTTCTTCGCCGCCTGGGGTTGCCCGAACATCCACGTCGACACCTCCGGCTCCAACCAGTGGGTGCGCTGGATGCCGTACAAGCTGACGCTGGAGGACCTCTTCCGCCGCTGCTACGAGACCATCGGCCCGCACCGGATCGTCTTCGGCAGCGACTCGTCCTGGTTCCCGCGCGGCTACGTCACCCGCTACCTCGACGACCAGCTCCGGGTCTGCCGCGAGCTGGGGATGCCCGACGACCACCTGCGCGCGATCTTCGCCGGCAACGCCGAACGGCTGCTCGGCCTGACCGACTGACCGGCCGAACCCCCGGGGAGCGCGTCCACGCCCGCCCCGGCCTGGAAGGAAGTAAGGACCTGCCATGAGCACACCCGCGCTGACCACCTACCAGCGGCACCACCTGGGGCCCACCTACGACCACCACGTCGGTCACCTCTACCCGGCGATGGTGCGGGCCAGCCAGGCGCACGTGGTGATGCTGACCGAGCAGGGGCTGATCCCCGCCGAGCGGGGCGCCCGGCTGCTGCGCGGGTTGGCCGAGCTGCGCGCCGACACCGCGCCGGCGCCGGCGTACGACGGCAGCTTCGAGGACACCTACTACCTGGTGGAGAAGCGGCTCGCCGAGGCGTGCGGCATTCCCACCTCCGAACTCGACGTGCAGATGGCCCGCAGCCGCAACGACCTGGACGCCGGGGTGTTCCGGATGCTGCTGCGCGACCAGCTGCTCGGCGTGCTCGACCGGGTGCTGGCCACCGGCCGGACGGCGCTGGAAAAGGCCGACCGGTACGCCGACGTGGTGATCACCGGCTACACCCACCGCCGGCCCGCCCAGCCCACCACCATCGGCCACGCCCTCGCCGGGTACGCCGAGGCGCTCGCGGGGGAGGCCGTCGCGTACGCCGACCTGATCGACCAGCTGAACGTCTCTCCGCTGGGCTCGTGCGCCTTCGCCGGCACCGACCTGGACATCGCCCCGGCCCGGGTGGCCGAGCTGCTCGGCTTCGACGGCCTGGTCACCAACTCGTACGAGGCGGTCGCCGGCGCCGACCACCTGGTCCGAGTCGGCACGCTCAACGCCCAGGCGCTGGCCACCGGCGCCCGGCTTGCCCGGACCCTGATGGACTGGCTGAGCTGGAACTGGGTGGCCACCCCCGGCGACTTCACCCAGGGCAGCAGCATCATGCCGCAGAAGCGCAACCCGGTGGTGCTGGAGCACCTGGTGTCGATGGCCGGCGCGGCCGCCGCCGACGCCGCCTCGGTGCTGAACAACGTGGGCGCCGCCTGGTGGGAGGACTCCAACAACGCCACCACCGATGTGCAGGTCCGGCTCTGGGACAGCAACGACCGGGCCGAGCGGTTCTTCGCCCTGGTCGGCGGTTTCCTCGCCGAGCTGGAGCCGCTGGAGCCGCCGACCCGGGAGGAGGTCGTCGCCTCCGGCGCCACCACCACGGCGGCCGCCGACGCGCTGACCCGGCACGGCGTGCCGTTCCGGGCCGCCCACTCGGTGGTCGGCCGGCTGGTCCGCGCCGGCGCCCCGGACACCTGGACCCCCGAGGGGGTACGGCAGGCCGCCGAGGGGCTCACCGACCCGCTCGGCGACGCCGCCGTGGCCGACCTGATCGCCGCGGCTGTCCGCCCCGACCTGGTGCTCGACCGGGCCCAGGTGGACGGCCCGGGCGCGGCCGCCGTCCGCGGCCAGGTGGGCGTGCTGGGCGGCACCTTCGACGCCGTCGCGGGCCGGCTGGCGGGGGTGCGCGACCGACTCGGCCGCGCCGACGAGGCGCTGGACGCGGTCGCCGCCAAGGTGGCCGACCAGTGAGCACGAGGACTGAGCGGTGCGGTGACCCGGCGGTCGCGAGCCCCGCAGTCGCGAACGAAACGGAAGTCCAGTGAGCGTGCGGCTCGCGGGGCGGACGGTGCCGGGAACCCGCACCGGCGGGCTGCTGCTCGGCATCGACTTCGGCGGCACCAAGATGGCGGTCGGGGTGGCCGACGCCGACGGCCGGTTGCTGGCTCAACAGCGGGTGCCCACGTACGCCGAACGGGGCGCCCCGCAGGCGCTGGAGCGGGCGCTGGACCTCGCCGCGAGGCTGGTCGCCGGGGTCGGCGGGCCGGTCGCGGCGGCCGGGGTGGCCTCGCCCGGCGTGGTCCGTCCGGACGGCATCGACCTGGCCCCGAACGTGCCCGGCTGGGAGCGGCTGCGGCTGGCCGACGCGGTCCGCGACGGGCTGGGCGTGGCCCGGGTGGCGGTGGACAACGACCTGAACGCGGCGGCCCTGGCCGAGCTGCGGCTGGGCGCGCTGCGCGACGCCGACCCGGGTCTGGTCGTCGGGCTCGGCACCGGCGTCGCGGCGGCCGTCACGGTCGGCGGCGCGGTGCTGCCGGGCCACCGTGGCGCGGCCGGCGAGATCGGGTACGCGGTGTCCGGCGGTCCCTGGCCCGGCACCATGCTGGAGCTGGACTTCTCCGGCCGGGCGCTGGACCGGCTCGCCGACGAGCTCGGCGTGCCCGGTGCCGCCGCCGGCCTGGCCGCTGCGGCGGAGCAGCCCGGCGCTGCCCGGGACGCGCTGACCGCCCGGGTCGACGAGCTGGCCCGCCACCTGGTCACCTGCTGCCTGCTGCTCGACCCGCAGCGGGTGGTGCTGGTGGGCGGGGTGGCCGGCAGCGAGCTGATCCGGGGGCTGCTCGTCGACCGGCTCGCCGAGGTGCTGCCGCACCGGCCCGACGTGGTGCTCTCCCGGTTCGCCGACGACGCGGCGCTGCTCGGCGCGGTCACCCTGGCCCGCGAGGCGGTGCCCGCGCCCCGCTGACCCGGCGTGTCGGTCCGCCCCGAGGCGGACCGACACGCACCCCGCCCGGTCACGTCCCGGCCGGGGGTCAGGCCGGGCGGTGGGCGCGCAGCATCAGCGAGACGCCGGGCAGCGACCGCACCGGCAGGTACCGCTCGGCGGTGACGATGGCCTGCAGGCCCAGGTTGACCACGGGGTTCACGTCGTCCAGGTCGCTGCCGGAGGCCCGGCGGCGTCGCCAGGCGGCCACCGGGCGGAGCAGCACGTTCCAGCTGCCCAGCTCGTCCACCACCAGGCCGGCCTTCTCCATCACCGAGCGCAGCGACTCGCGGTCGTAGCGCCGGACGTGCCCGACCGCGTCGTCGTGCGCCGACCAGAGCGCCATGTCGCAGGGCACCGCGATCAGCGCCGTCCCGCCCGGGCGCAGCGTGCGGCGGATCTCCGCGGCGGCCAGGTGGTCCTCGTCGAAGTGTTCGAGGATGTCGAAGGCGACCACCAGGCCGAGGCTCGCCGACCGGACCGGCAACCGCCGCGCGTCGGCCCTGATCACGTCCAGCCCGCGCTCGTGGGCCACCCCGGCGCCCTCCGCGCTGTATTCCAGCGCCAGCGGACGCCAGCCGTGCGACCGCAGCACCCGGGTGTTGCCGCCGCCGGCCGCGCCGATGTCCAGCGCCCGGTCCGGGCGGACCCCGTCGGCGGCCAGCCGGCGCAGCGCCCGGGCCAGCAGCGTTCGCCGCTCGCGGTACCACCAGTGCTTGTCCTCGAGCGCGGCCAGCTTGCGGATCTCGGTCGCTTCCACGGTCTGCTCCTCGCGGGGGGGTCGGCGGCCCCTACAATAGCGACCCGGCCGCCGCGCCGCCGTCCGTAGGGGGCCGGGACCGGAAATCGGCCCGACGTCCGCCCGCGGACATGCGTCGGGACCCGCACCCGGCGAGAGTGCGGGCCCCGACGGGTACGACCTAGAGCGGGATGTTGCCGTGCGCGCCCCGGGCGGCCGGGGCCGCGGCGAGCGCCTCGGCGATCCGGCGCCGGGTCTCATCCGGCTTGATCACGTCGTCCACCACGCCGATCTCCAGCGCCCGGTTCACCCCGCCGGCGAACCGGGTCTGCTCCTCGATCAGCTGCGCCCGCAGTGCCTCCCGCTCCTCGGCGGGGGCGGCGGCGAGCTTCTTGCGGTGCAGGATGTTCACCGCGGCGCTGGCGCCCATCACGGCGACCTCGGCGTTCGGCCAGGCGAAGACCGCGGTGGCGCCGAGCGAGCGGGAGTTCATCGCGATGTACGCGCCGCCGTACGCCTTGCGGGTCACCAGGGTCACCCGCGGCACCACCGCCTCGGCGAAGGCGTGCAGCAGCTTCGCCCCGCGCCGGACCACGCCGTCCCACTCCTGGCCCAGGCCGGGCAGGTAGCCGGGGACGTCGACCAGCACGATCAGCGGCACCCCGAGCGCGTCGCACATCCGCACGAACCGGGCGGCCTTCTCGGCGCTGGACGCGTCGAGGCAGCCACCCAGCCGCAGCGGGTTGTTGGCGATCACGCCGACCGTCCGTCCGGCGAACCGGCCGAGCGTGGTGACCACGTTCGGCGCCCACTTGGCGTGCAGCTCCACGCCGGGGGCGTCGAGCAGCGCCTTGACCACCGGTTTCACGTCGTACGCCCGGTTGGTCTCGGCCGGCATCTTGGCGACCAGGTCGTGCCCGTCCTCGACGCCGGGGGCCACGTCGTCCGGCGAGAGCCGGCCCTGGTGCCCGAGCAGCGCGGCGAGCTTGCGCGACTCGACCATCGCCGCCTCGTCGTCCTTGCAGGTCACGTGCACCACGCCGGAGCGCCGGCCGTGCGGTTCGGGGCCGCCGAGGCGCTCCATGTCGACCTGCTCGCCGGTGACGCTGCGGACCACCTCCGGCCCGGTCACGAAGATCCGTCCGGCGCCGCTCATCACCACGATGTCGGTCAACGCCGGCCCATACGCCGCGCCACCGGCCGCCGGGCCGAGCACCACCGAGATCTGCGGCACCCGACCGGAGGCCCGCACCATCGCGGCGAAGACCTGCCCGACGGCGTCGAGCGCGACCACGCCCTCGGCCAGCCGGGCCCCGCCGGAGTGCCAGAGGCCGAGCACCGGCACCCGCTCCCGGACGGCGGTGTCGATCGCGTCGACGATGTGCCGGCACCCGTCGGTCCCCATCGCCCCGCCCATCTTGGTGGCGTCGGTGGCGTACGCGATGGCGGGGGTGCCCTCGATCTCGCCCCGCGCCCAGAGCACGCCGGAGGTGTCCCGGGGTGCCAGCAGACGCAGCGAGCCCGCGTCGAAGAGGGCCCGGAGCCGCAGCTCCGGATCTCGGTAGTCGACGGTGGATGTGTCCGCGGCGACGGCGGTGGTGGTCACGTGAGCCTCCAAGGCTGTGGTCTCAGGCCCGCGTGAAGACGAGAGCCACGTTGTGGCCGCCGAAGCCGAACGAGTTGTTCAGCGCGGCGGGGATGTCCATGTGGCGCGCCTTGTTGGCGGCCACCTCCAAGGTGAGGCCGTCGTCCGGGTCGTCGAGGTTGATCGTCGGAGGTACGACACCGTCGCGGATCGCCAGGATGGTGGCGATCGACTCCAGCGCGCCCGCCGCGCCCAGCAGGTGACCGGACATCGACTTGGTGGCGGTCAGCACCGGGTGGTCACCGAGCGCCTGGTGCAGGGCCTTGATCTCGGCGATGTCGCCGACCGGGGTCGAGGTGGCGTGCGCGTTGACGTGCACGATGTCCCGCTTGGCGACGTCCGCGTCGACGATCGCCTTCGCGATGGCCCGGACCGCGCCCGCGCCCTCCGGGTGCGGCTGCACGATGTCGTAGCCGTCGGAGGTGAGGCCGGCGCCGGCCAGCCGCGCGTAGACCCGGGCGCCCCGGGCGGCGGCGTGCTCCGCCCGCTCCAGCACCACGATGCCGGCGCCCTCACCGAGCACGAAGCCGTCGCGGCCCTTGTCCCACGGGCGGGAGGCCCGCTCCGGCTCGTCGTTGCGGGTCGACATCGCCCGCATCGAACTGAAGCCGGCGATCGGCAGCTGGTGGATGACCGCCTCGGTGCCGCCGGCCACCACCACGTCGGCCCGACCGGCGCGGATCATGTCCATGCCCAGCGCGATGGCCTCCGCGCCGGTCGCGCAGGCGCTGGCCACCGAGTGCACGCCGGCCTGGGCGCCCAGTTCCAGCCCCACCCAGGCGGCGGGGCCGTTGGGCATCAGCATCGGGATGGTGTGCGGGGAGACCCGGCGCGGGCCGGACGCCTCGAGGATGTCGTCCTGGGCGAGCAGGGTCAGGGCGCCGCCGATGCCGGAGCCGACACTGACACCCAGCCGCTCCGGGTCGAGCCCGGAGTCGGCCAGGCCGGCGTCCGCCCAGGCCTGCTGCGCCGCGATGATCGCGATCGCCTCGGAGCGGTCCAGCCGGCGTAGCTTGACGCGGTCCAGCAGGCCTGCCGGATCGACCGCCAGCCGGGCGGCGATCCGGACCGGCAACTGCTCGGCCCACTCCTGGGTGAGCGCACTCACCCCGGAGCGGCCGGCGAGCATGGCGTCCCAGGTCGACGCGACGTCCCCGCCCAGCGGGGTGGTCGCGCCGAGCCCGGTGACGACGACGTCGATGCGACTCATATCAGGACTGCGCCTCGATGAAGCTGACGGCGTCGCCGACGGTCTTCAGGTTCTGCACCTCGTTGTCCGGGATCTTGACGCCGAACTTCTCCTCGGCGGCGACCACGACCTCCACCATGGAGAGCGAGTCGACGTCGAGGTCGTCGGTGAAGGACTTCCCCTCGGCCACGTCGTCCGGGTTCACTCCGGCAACCTCTTCGAGGATCTCGGCGAGGCCGGCGGTGATCTCGTCACGGGTCATTGCGGTGGGTTCCTCTCATCGGGGGTTCACTCGACGGCCGGCGACGCCGACCGTCACTCCTGCGCGCGTCCGCGCCGCAGGGGTCTTCAGGGGCAGCGGACGACCTGACCGGCGTAGGTCAGGCCACCGCCGAAGCCGAACAGCAGCACCGGGGCGCCGGAGGGCACCTCCCGCCGTTCGACCAGCTTGGACAGGGCCAGCGGCACGCTCGCGGCCGAGGTGTTGCCGGACTCGACGATGTCCTTGGCGATGATCGCGTCCGGGATGTTGAGCCGCTTGACGATGCCGTCGATGATCCGGGCGTTGGCCTGGTGCGGCACGAAGGCGGCGAGCTCCTGCGGGGTCACCCCGGCCCGCTCGCAGGCCTGCAGGGCCAGCGGCGCCAGCGCGGTGGTGGCCCAGCGGAAGACCGACTGCCCCTCCTGCGCGATGTACGGCCGCCAGCCCTCGATCCGGACCGCGTCGCTCTTCTCCGGCGCCGAGCCCCAGACCACCGGACCCACCCCGGCCGGCTCGCCCTCGGCGGTGGCGGTGACCACCGCCGCTCCGGCGCCGTCGCCGAAGATGATGCAGGTGGAGCGGTCGGTCCAGTCGGTGAAGTCGGAGAGCTTCTCCGCGCCGATGACGATCGCGTTGCGCGAGGCCCCGGCCCGGATCGCGTGGTCCACGGTGCCGAGCGCGTACGCGAAGCCCGAGCAGGCGGTGTTGATGTCGTACGCGCCCGGGGCGGTGATGCCGAGCTTGGCGGCGACCCGGCAGGCCACGTTCGGGCTGCGGTCGACCGAGGTGCAGGTGGCGACCACCACCAGGTCGATGTCGGCGGCGGTCAGGCCGGAGTTGGCCAGCGCCTTGCCGGCCGCGGCGGCGGCCATGTCGGCCACGGTCTCGCCGTCGGCGATCCGCCGGGTGACGATGCCGACCCGGTCACGGATCCACTCGTCGTTGGTGTCGACGAGTTGGGCGATGTCGTCGTTGGTCACCACCCGAGACGGCTGGTAGTGCCCCATGGCGACGATCCGGGAACCGGCCATCAGTGCTGTCCTCCGATGCGGGCGAGCGGTTGGCCCGGGGCGACCGGGTCGTCGTGGTGGGCGAGCCACTCGGTGAGCAGGCCGCTGTGGTGCGCGGTCACCTCGACCGGCCCCTGCCGGGTGGCGACGTGGCCGATCACCTGGCCGGTGCGGAGGTCGGCGCCCTCGGCGAGCTCCGCGGCCGGCTCGAAGGTGCCGGCGGCGGGGGAGACCACCACCCGGAACTGGACCACCGGCTCGTGGCCGCGCAGGCCGCTGTGCCGGGCGATCAGGTCGCGCGCGGCGGGCAGGTCGTCGGGGGTGTTCAGGGTGACGATCTCGGGGGCGCCGTCGCCCTTGAGTTCCCGCTTGACCAGGCCGGCCAGCGTGCCGGCCGGGGGCAGCTCGATCACGCCGGTCACCCCGAGGTCGGCCAGGGTGCGCATGCAGAGGTCCCAGCGCACCGGCGCGGTGACCTGGCGGACCAGCCGCTGGACCATCTCCCGGCCGTGGTTGACCGCCGACCCGTCCAGGTTGGACAGCAGGATCCGGGCCGGGTCGGTCGGGGTGATCCCGGCGGCGATCGCGGCGAGCGCCTCCTCCGCCGGGGCCATGTACGGGGTGTGGAACGCCCCGGCCACCTGGAGCCGGATGATCCGGGTCCGGGCCGGCGGCTCGGCGGCGAGCTTGTCCAGCGCGTCGAGCGCGCCGGCGGCGACGATCTGGCCGGCGCCGTTGCGGTTGGCCGGGTGCAGCCCGTGCGCCGTCAGCGCGGCGAGCACCTCGTCCGGGTCGCCGCCGAGCACGGCGGCCATCCCGGTGGGCTCCAGGGCGCAGGCGGCGGCCATCTCGCGGCCGCGTACCCCGGCGAGGGTGATCGCCGCCTCGGCCGGGAGCACCCCGGCGAGCGCGGCGGCGCCCAGTTCGCCGACGCTGTGGCCGGCGGTGAGGCCGACGTCGTACATCGGCAGGTGCTCGGCGGCGAGCAGGGCGGCGGCGACCAGCAGCGGCTGGGTGCGGGCGGTGTCCTTGATCTCGTCGGCGTCGGCCTTCGTACCGAGGTGGACCAGGTCGACCCCGGCGAGCGCCGACCACCAGCGCAACCGCGCCTCGGTGCCGGTGAGATCGAGCCAGGGAGTCAGGAAGCCGGGTTTCTGGGAACCCTGGCCGGGTGAGAGTACGGCGAGCACGTTTAAGACTCTCCCCGATACGCGTGGGTAGCGCTGTGCCGCCCCCGACCAAACCGCACTAGAACCTTTGGAGGGATCCTACAAAGATCGGCGGGAGTCATCACCTGTCTGTGATGTTTTCCTGACGCCTGGGGTCATTGTCTGGGTCGGGACTCCCGCGACGGCCGGGACCACCGGGTCCAACCGGCCGACGGTCAGCGCCACCTGGAGCGCGAACGCGTCCCGGGGGACCAGCGGCGAGAAGCCGGTCACCTCGGAGATCCGGCGCAGCCGGTACCGCACCGTGTTGGGGTGCACGAACAGCGCCCGGGCGGCGCTCTCCAGCGTCCCGCCGGCGGCGAGGTAGGCGTCCAGCGTCTCCAGCAGCTCGCCGCCGGCGCGGACCAGCGCCGCGTACACGTCGTGGCGCAGCCGCCGGCGGGCCTCGCCGTCCCCGGCGAGGGCCCGCTCCGGGAGCAGGTCCGCCGCCGGCACCGGGCGCGGCGCGGTGGGCCAGGCCGGGGCCGCGCGGTAGCCGGCCAGCGCGGCCCGCGCCGACTCGGTCGCCTCGTCCAGACTGGGTACGGCCGGCCCGACCACCACCGGTCCCTCGCCGAACGCGGTCAGCAGCTTCTCGGTGGCGGCGACCGGGTCCGCCGCCCCGCCGAGCACGATGACCAGCCGGTCGCCGTGCACGCCGCCGATCACCTCCACCCCGATCCGCCGGGCCAGCCGGTAGACGGTGTGCAGCACGGCGGCCACCTCGCCGCCCGGGGAGCGGCCCACCGCCACCGCCACCGGCGGCGCGTCCGCCCAGCCCAGCGCGGCCGCCCGGCTGGCCAGCACGTCGGGGGAGTCGCCGCGCAGCAGCGCGTCGACCAGCAGCGCCTGCAACCGGGCGTCCCACGAGCCGCGGGACTCGGCGGCCCGGGCGTAGACCCGGGCCGCGGCGAAGGCGATCTCCCGGGAGAAGCGCAGCACCGCCTCGCGCAGCTGCTGCTCCTCGCCCTGGACGGCCAGGTGCGAGACCTGCTCCTCGACCACGTCGATGGTGACCTTGATCAGCGCCACGGTCTGCTGGAGGCTGATCGAGCGCGCGAGGGCCTGCGGGGCGGTGGCGAAGACCTCGTCGGAGACCTCCTGGGTGCTGTCCGCCGTGCCGCCGCCCTGCCGGAGCCACTGCACCAGCGAGCGGGCGCCGGCCTGCGCCACCAGCATGACCCAGGAGCGCTGGTCGGCGGGAAGCTCCCGGAACCAGGGCAGGGTCTCGTCCATCCGGGCCACGCTGGCCGTCGCCAGCGCCCCCGCGGCCCGTTCGATCCGGCGCAGCGTGGCCGACAGCTCGATCCCGCCCGGCTCGCTCACCGCCCTAGCCTGACACGGCCTGAGCAGGGCATCCACGCCGAGGTCCGGCGCGACCGCCCCGGCGGCCGGATTCGCGTGCGGGCACGGCCGGGCGGCGGGCCGCGGAGGCCGGCGCACCGCCGGTGGGCGGGACGCGCTCGACGGGGGCCGGGGCCAGGCGAGAATGATCACCTGTGACCGAAACGCCCGGATCGACCACCTGCTCTGCGTGATCGACTGGGCCGAGGGCGGCGCGGAGGCGCTCGCCGCACGGCATCCGACTGGACAGCCTGCTCACCCGCGCCGACCTGGCGGCCGCCCGCTGAGCGGGGACGGGCTCAGCGGGGCGCGGGCAGGCCCTTGAGCCCGACGCCGGCCAGCGTTCGGGTCAGCTTCCGGTCCTCGCTGTGCAGGAAGCACAGCATCGCGGTCTCGCCGGCGGCGACCTCCTCGTCGGTGGGCGGCACGACCAGCACCTCGAGCCGGCGTGCCAGCTCCTGCTCGTCCGACACCCCGACGTGCTGGGCGGCGACACGGGAACAGCCGGCCAGCATGACGTCCCCGGTCACCTGCTCCCCGTCCGGGGCCTGGTCGGTCCACCATAGGCCCACGAACTCGCTGTGGTGCGGTCCGGTGCAGGAGGCCGGCGGTGCCGTCTCGAGCCGGTCGTCCGCGCCGAACGTGGGGTCGAAGCAGCCGTAGCGCAGCGGCGACGGGGCGACCAGCGCGTCCTTGAGGCTGTTGGCCCGGGGGTTGGGCTCGGGCCGGTCCAGCGCCACCGTCTCCACCAGGTCGCAGCGGTACCAGCGTTCGGCGGCCGCCCAGCCGTCGGCGGTGGGCAGGACCACCCGCAGCGACACGCGCCCGGTCAGCGGCCAGTCGCCGAGGAACTCCCGCGCCGCGGTGGCGCACGAGGCGTACGCCCGCAGGGCCGACTCGTACCCCGTACCGGGCGGGCCGGCCGAGTCGGCGTCGGGCCCGGCGAACCGGCTGACGAGGAAGGTCTCCGCCTCGTGCCGGGTGGAGCAGTCGACCGGGTGGTACGCCGCTCCGCTGGCGTTGTCGCCGGGGGCCAGGTGGCAGACCCCGGCCTGGGGCACGAACCCGGAGGCGTGACTCCGCCCGGGCAGCGCGTCGCACCCGGCGACGGCGGTCGCCGCGAGCACCATGAGCAGCGTGCCGGCTCCGCGGGGACTCATCCCACCTCCGGCGCTCGGGCGGACGGAATGGCGGAAGCGTACGGCAAGATCCCTCCGCGCGTGGTCCCCTCCGTCGGCGGCCGACCCGGTACGCGGCGCACACCCAGTCAGGCCCGGCCAGTACCGTGTCAGGGCACGTGGGGGCGACCTGCCCCACGGGCGATGGCGAGCGTGAGGAGACCGGGATGGCGCACCACGGGGAGGCCGAACACGGCTGCGCCCAGGGCGAGCCCTGCCGGCTCGGCCACCACGACCAGCAGGGGCCGGTCCGGCCCCACCGTCGGTTGGCGGCGCTGCCCGCCCCGACCGACCAGGCCTGTCGAACGCCCGAGCGGGCGGACGACGAGGTCGCGGTGCCCCGCCAGCGCGGCGCAGAGCCGACGGTGCGGCCGGACGCGTCGGCGTCCCGCCCGGCCGGCGCCGAGCCGGGCCCGGGTCAGCACGGCGCCGAGCTGACCGAGCCCGACCAGACCGCCGGCCGGAGCTGCCGCAGCGACCTGGCCGGCTGGGCCGGCGCGCACCGCCACGGCCCGGTCCGCCCCGCCCGGCGACCGCAGCGCAGGCAACGACCGCCACACCGCTGGTGCTGACCACCTGACGGCCGGCCGGTCGCTAGCGTGGTGTCCACGAACGTTCGCCGGGTTCGTCGCCCCTTAGGGAAATGTCGTACGGGTGGTGTTGGGTTCGGTCGTGCCTCGCCGTCGAGATCCGTCCGCGCCGCCAGTCGTGCACCGCACCGCGCGCATCGCGGTGCGGGTGACGGACGGGCAGCGGCGGCGGTGCTTCAGGCTGCTCCGCTCCGCGGGTGACGTGTGGGCGTGTGTGCTGGAGGTCAACGCGTGGCGCCGCCGCCGCGGGGACGCGCCGTTGGTTGGTTATCAGCGGTTGTGCGGGGAGTTGGCGGCGTCCGGGCCGGGCGCGTTCGCCGAGCTTGACTCCACGGGTGCCCGGTCGGTGTTGCGCCGGTTTTCCGATGCCTGGTTCGCGGCGGCGAAGCGCCGCAACGGGGGTGACGTGTTAGCCCGGTTCCCGCGCCGGCGGCGGGGGTTGGTGCCGGTGCGCTGGTATCACGGCACGTTCACCCTCGACGGCCGGAGGGTGCGCATCCCCACCGCCAAAGGCACAGCGCCGCTATGGGTCCGACTGGGGCGAGACCTGCCCTATTCGGTGGAACAGATCCGGTCGATCACCCTGGTGTGCGAGGGCGGCCGGCTGTTCCTCGACGTCACGGCCGAGGTCCCGTTGGCGGTCTACCCGCTCGGTGAGGAGCCGGATGCGGGTCGGGTGGCTGGGGTGGATCTGGGGATCATCCACCCCTACGCCGTGGCCGGCCCCGACGGGGAGGGACTGTTGGTGTCCGGGCGGGCGATCCGGGCCGAGCACCGCATGCACCTGGCCGACACCAAAGCCCGCCGCCGCGCCGTCTCCCGCCGGGCGCCCAAACCAGGCGAGCGGGGATCACGGCGGTGGCGGCAGTACCGGCGTCGGGCACGCCTCGTGGAGGGTCGGCATCGGCGGCGGGTCCGCCAGGCCCACCACGAAGCCGCCCGCACGGTCGTCTCCTGGGCCGCCCGACAACGCATCGGTGTGCTGCACGTCGGCGACCCGCGCGGGGTGCTCGACTTGCCGGCGGGGCGGCGGCACAATCTGCGGCTGCGGCAGTGGCAGATCGGCCGGCTGATCCAGGTCCTGATCGACAAGGCCACCCTGGCCGGCATCACGGTCCGGCTGGTCGACGAACGCGGCACCTCCTCCACCTGCCCCACCTGCCGAAGGCGAGTGCCGAAACCCCGAGGGCGGACCCTGTCCTGCCCACACTGCCGTTTCTCCGGGCACCGCGACCTCGTCGCGGCGGCCACCATCGCCACCCGTGTTCCGGGCGGCGGACCCACCACTGGGACAGCCAGCGTGCTGCCGCAGGTGGTCACGCACCGTCGAGCCGGCCGGCACCTACCCGGTGCCGGCCGGTCCCGACGTGACCCCCGCCGCCCCGCGCCCCATCGGCGGCGTGAGGGTCGAGTTGGCCTGCGGAGGCCCGCCCCACCACCCGGAGGGGAGTCGCTCGCCGCCACGGCGAGGATCCACAACACCCAGCGCAAAGCCGGTGAACGTTAGTGGACACCGCACTAGCGTGAGCACGGTGAAGGCGATCGCGATCGACGCGTACGGTCCAGCCGACCAGCTCGCCCTGCGGGAACTGCCCGACCCGCCCGTCGGGCCGGACACGGTGCTGGTCCGGGTCCGCGCCGCCGGGGTCAACCCGGTCGACTGGAAGATCCGCGAGGGGCACCTGACCGGGGCGATCCCCGGCCACTTCCCGCTGGTGCCCGGCTGGGATGCCGCCGGCGAGGTGGTCGCGGCCGGGCCGGCGGTGACCGGGTTCGCGGTGGGCGACGAGGTGATCGGGTACGTCCGGCGCGACCACATCCAGTACGGCACGTACGCCGAACTCGTGCCGGCCCCGGAGCGCTGCCTGGCCGACAAGCCCACGCAGGCGTCCTGGGCCGAGGCGGGCGGGCTGCCGCTGGCCGCCCTCACCGCCTACCAGGCATTGCAGCTGGCCCGTACCGGCGCCGGGGACACCGTGCTGGTGCACGGCGCCTCGGGCGGGGTGGGCCACCTGGCCGTGCAGGTGGCCCGGGCGCTCGGCGCCGACCGGGTGATCGGCACCGCGAGCGAGGCCAACCACGACTTCGTCCGCTCGCTCGGTGCCGAGCCGGTCAGCTACGGCGACGGCCTGCTGGACCGGGTCCGCGCGGTCGCGCCCGACGGGGTGGACGTGGCGCTCGACCTGTTCGGCGGGGAGGCGTTGGACGTCTCGGCCGAGGTGCTGTCCCGCCCGGCCCGGCTGATCTCCACCGCCGACCCGGAGCACGTCGGCCGGCTCGGTGGCAGCTACGTCTTCGTGAAACCGTCCACCGCGGACCTCAGCGTGCTGGCCGGTCTGGTCAACGCGGGCCGGCTCACCGTGCACGTCGAGCGGACCTTCCCGCTCGCGCAGGCCGCGGAGGCCCAACGCCTGGTCGAGGCGGGGCACGTGCGCGGCAAGGTGGTGCTGGAGGTCTGAGCCGTCCGGCCGGACCGGGGGCCGCGCGGGCTCAGCGGGTACGGCGGCGGACCAGCAGCGCGATCCCGGCCAGCCCGGAGGTGATCACCAGCATCACCGCGGCGTTGAGCAGCAGCAGTCGCTGGAGTTCACCGAAGGCCTCCCCGATGTCCTCGGCGGGGTTGAGGGCCTCCTCCGGGATCACCCGCTCGCCGCCGCCGACCCCGCCGCTGACCGTGTCGAACTGCCGCTCCAGCGGCACCCCGGCGGTGCGCAGCGTCTCGGACATGGAGAGCCGGCCGAGGAACCACCCGGCGTTGGTCTTGCGCCGGTCGGGCTGCTTCGCCGGCCGGTAGACCCGCGGCCCGCCCTTGGCCAGCGGGTAGAGGTCATAGGTCTGCTTCGGCGCGTTCCCGGCGAGCACCACGACCGTGTACTTCGGACCGAGGTCGGCGGCCTTCGGCCCGGTGCGGCTTCCGGTGCGGCCGAACCAGTTGACCTGGTCGATCACCGCGAGCACGTGGGCGGGCTGGCTGTCGGCCCGCAGCCGCAGCGGCTCGGTCAGCCCGTCGCCGGTGATGTCCACCCCGGCCGGCGGCGGCTTGGGCGCGGCCCGGCCCGCCTGGGCCGCCGTGCCGGTGCCGGCGGTCAGCACCACCATCGCCGCCAGGCCCGTGACGACCGCGCCGAGCAGTCGCCTCACCCTTCCGACCATCGCCGCCTCCTCGCCCCGTTCGATGGATGGCTGTGCTGCAGGTCACGCGTTGGTCGACGTCGGTGACCGTGCCGGCAGGCCGGACCCTCACCTCAAAGACTCCGCAGAACGTCGTTCGGTTGCAGCTGCTGGAACAGTATTTGGAACTATCTGCGATCCGGGACCGACTAATGGGCAGCCGCATGATCAGCGGGCGGATCGTAACCTTGCGGAGGACTTCATGGGGGGCAGGGTCGCACGGGTGGCGCGGACCTCGCCAGCGCTTGTCGGCGTGGCGCTCGGTGTCTCGTTGCTGCCGGCCACGCCGGCGTTCGCGCACAACTCGCTGACCGGCAGCAACCCGGCCGACGGTGCCCGGGTGGCGGCCGCGCCGGCCGAGATCGAGCTGCGGTTCCTGGCCAGACCCGACCCGACCACGACGAAGATCACAGTGGTCGGACCGGACAGCGTGCCGGCCGTGGGCGGCACGCCCCGCTTCACCGGCAGCCGGGTGGACGTGCCGTTCAGGGCCGGAAAGGCGGGTCTCTACATCGTCGGCTACCAGGTGGCGTCCAGCGACGGCCATCCGGTGAAGGGCGAGGTGCGCTTCACCCTGACCACCGGCACGGCCGCCCAGCCGCCGTCCGCGTCCGCCACCGCGCCGGCCCCGTCGCCGTCCGCCACCGCGCCGGCCCCGTCGGCGAGCGTCGCCACCGCGGCGACGTCAGCCGACGGCCGGGACGAGGACGGCGGACGGGCCTGGCCGTGGATGCTCGGTGCCGGGCTCGTCGTCGTCGCGCTCGCCGCCGCCGCCCTGCTGCTGCGCCGCCGCCGGGCCGGCGGCTGACACCGCCGAGGTCACCGTCCGCCCCATGATCCGCCCCGAATCGGCGACCTGGCGCGATCACGGGACACCGCCATGTCGGCGCAACCGTGTCGCCCACGCCCCGGGCGGGCCCAGGCCCGTACGGCGAAGGGGCCCGCCGGAACACCGGCGGGCCCCTTCGTCGGTACGGCTCAGACCAGGCGGACCCGGGCGGCGCGGAGCCGGGTCAGGGCGCGCTCGCGGCCGAGCACCTCCAGCGACTCGAACAGCGGCAGCCCCACCGTGCGGCCGGTGACCGCCACCCGGACCGGTGCCTGGGTCTTGCCCAGCTTCAGGCCGCGCTCGGCGCCCACCGCCTCCAGCGTCGACTTCAGCGTCTCGGCGTCCCACGCCTCCACGGCCTCGTACGCCGCGATCGCCGCGTCGAGCAGCTCGGCGGCGCCCTCCTTCATCGCCTTGGCCCAGGCGGCCTCGTCGATCAGCGGGTCGGCCAGGAAGAGGAAGTCGACGTTCGGCACGATCTCGCTGAGCACCGCGATCCGGGTCTGGGCCAGCGGCGCCACCGCGGCGAACGCCTCGGCGTCGAACTCCTCCGGCTGCCACGGCGGCGGCGCGATGGTGTCGGTGCCGGTCAGCCACGGCTGGCAGGCCGCGACGAACTCGTCGACGGGCAGCGCCCGGATGTAGTCGCCGTTGAACGCGCGCAGCTTCTTCTCGTCGAAGAACGCGGGGGAGGGGTTGACCTGCTCCAGCCGGAACTCCTCCTCGATCACCGACCACGGCACGATCTCCCGGTCGCCGGACGGCGCCCAGCCGAGCAGCATCAGGTAGTTGCGCATCGCGTCGGCGAGGTAGCCCTCGTCCTTGTACGCCTCCAGGGCGACCTTGTCCCGCCGCTTGGAGAGCTTCTGCCGCTTCTCGTTGACCACCACCGGCACGTGCGCCCAGACCGGCGGCTTGACCCCGAGCGCGTCCCACAGCAGCTGCTGCTTCGGGGTGTTCGGCAGGTGCTCCTCGGCGCGGATCACGTGGGTGATCCCCATGGCCATGTCGTCGACCACGTTGGCGAGCAGGAAGACCGGCGAGCCGTCGCCGCGGGCGATGACGAAGTCCTCGATCAGCTTGTTCTCGAAGGTCGGCTCGCCGCGGATCAGGTCCACCACCACGGTCTCGCCCTCGTCCGGGGTGCGGAAGCGCAGCGCGCGCCCCTCGCCCGGCTCCAGGCCCCGGTCCCGGCAGAAGCCGTCGTATCCCTGGTACTGCGAGCCGGTCCGGGCCTGCACGGCCTCCCGGGTGCAGTCGCAGTAGTACGCCCGGCCGGACTCGTACAGCCGCTGCGCGGCGGCGCGGTGCTCGACCGCGTACGACGACTGGAAGTACGGGCCCTCGTAGCTGCCCCGGGCGATGCCGATCCAGTCCATCGCCGAGAGGATGCCCTCGGTCCATTCGGGCTTGTTCCGTGCCACGTCGGTGTCCTCGATGCGCAGCACGAACACCCCGCCCTGCTGCTTGGCGTAGATCCAGTTCTGCAGCGCCGAGCGGGCGCCGCCGACGTGGAACATACCGGTCGGGGAAGGGGCGAAGCGCACACGTACCGTCACGTGCACCAGCCTACGGCCGCCGGCCAGCCGTTTCCGCCAGGGGTCAGCGGACGGCGCGGATCTTGAGCACCAGCGCGCTGCCGAGCAGGGTGACCGCGGCGGTGGCGGCGTACAGGGTGGGGTAGCCGCCCAGGTGCACGACGATCGGGGCGGAGATCGCCGGGCCGAGCACCTGCGGCGCCGAGTTGGCGATGTTGATCACGCCGAGGTCCTTGGCCCGGTCGGTGGCGCGGGGCAGCACCTCGGTGATCAGCGCGGCGTCCACCGAGAGGTAGACGCCGTAGCCGGCGCCGAGCAGCAGCGCGGCGACCACCGCCGTCGACCACACCGGCGCCGCGGCCAGCAGCAGCGCGGCCACCGCCATGATCACCCCGGAGGTGATCACGAAGACCTTGCGCCGGCCGGAGCGGTCCGACAGCCGGCCGGCGACCACGGCGGTGAGCATCATCCCCACGGTGTAGAGCAGGATCAGCACCAGCAGCGCCCCCTCCGGATCGGGGTGGCGCACCGCGTCGGTGAGGAAGTACAGCAGGTAGAGGGTGCCCAGGGCGTTGCCGATCTGGACCAGGAACCGGGTGATCCAGGCCCAGGCGAAGTCCGGGTGCCGGCGCGGGCTGATCCACATCGAGGCGACCAGCTCCCGCAGCCGCAGCGCCGGCCGATGCTGCCGGGGCAGCGGGTCGTCGGCGGTGAGCAGCGCGAACGGCAGCGACAGCAGCAGCACGGCCAGCGCGATCGCGGCGTACCCGGCGGCGGTGCCGCTGACCACGGCGGTGACCAGCACCGCGCCGACGACCAGGCCGAGGGCCTGCGGGATGCCCACCCACCCGGAGACCCCGCCGCGCTGGACGACCGGCACCCGGTCCGGGATGGCGGCGGTGAGGCTGGCCAGCATCGCGTTGAAGCAGACCTGGGCGGCGACCCAGCCGAGCGCCACCCCGGCGATGGTCTGCTGCCGGGCCAGCAGCACCAGGGCGAGCGCGCCGAGCACCGCCCCGCCAGCGGTCCAGACATGCCGCCGGCCGAACTCCCGGCCGGCCAGCCGCAGGCAGGTGCGGTCGGACAGCGCACCGGCCAGCGGGTTGGCGAGCACCGCGGCCAGCGCGCCCAGCCCGGTGACGACGGCGAGCATCGCCTCCTTGTCGGCCGGCGCGATCCGCTCCACCTGCTGTGGCAGCAGCACCTGGATCGGGGTGAAGAAGGCCATCCAGACGCCGAGGTTGGCCGCGAAGATCAGCGCGATCCAGCCGCGCCGCACCGGGACGACCGGTTCGGCGAGCGCCGCCGGCAGCGAGGCCGGCGTCGGGTTGACGGTGGTCATCGCCGGACCACCTGGTCCCGGAACCAGGCGTACGACGACTTCGGCGTCCGGACCTGGGTGCGGAAGTCGACGTGCACCAGCCCGAAGCGCTTGGTGAACCCCTCCGCCCACTCCCAGTTGTCCAGCAGCGACCAGACGAAGTACCCGGTCACGTCGACGCCGGCGTCGATCGCCGCCCGCACCGCGCGCAGGTGCCCGTCCAGGTACGCGATCCGCTCCGGGTCGTGCACCCGGCCGTCGGCGTCCGGCGCGTCGTCGTAGGCGCAGCCGCTCTCGGTGACCTGGATCGGCGGCAGGACGTCGCCGTACCGGTCCCGCAGCCCGACCAGCAGGTCGCGCAGCCCCTCCGGGACCACCGGCCAGTCGGAGGCGGTCCGCGGGTACCCGTCCAGCGGGACCAGGTCGAACGGCAGCGGCGAATCCTCCTCCGGTGCGCGGATGCCGGTCGGGTTGTAGTAGTTCACCCCGAGCAGGTCGATCGGTGCGGCGATCACGTCGAGGTCGCCGTCGCGCACCACCGCGGGGTCGAAGCCGGGCGGGTAGCCCCGGCCGAGCAGCGGGTCGGTGAAGAGCCGGTTGTGCAGCCCGTCGTACGCCAGGCCGGCCGTCCGGTCGGCGTCGGTGTCGCCGCGCAGCACCACCGGGGAGTAGTTGTTGGCGATCGCGACCGGGCTGGTGGTGCGGGCGCGCAGCGCGGCGACCGCCAGGCCGTGCCCGAGCAGCTGGTGATGGGCCACCGGGAAGGCGTCGAAGAGCAGGAAGCGGCCCGGGGCGTGCAGCCCGGTGCCGTGACCGAGGCTCATGTGGATGAACGGCTCGTTGAGGGTGATCCAGAGCTTCACCCGGTCGCCGAGGCGGGCGGCGACCAGGTCGGCGTACCCGGCGAACCGGTGCGCGGTGTCCCGGTTCAGCCAGCCGCCGGCGTCCTCCAGGGGTTGCGGCAGGTCCCAGTGGAAGAGCGTGGCCACCGGGTCGATCCCGACGGCGAGCAGGTCGTCGACGAGCCGGTCGTAGAAGTCCAGCCCGGCGGCGTTGGCCGGCCCGGAGCCGTCGGGCTGCACCCGCGGCCAGGCGATCGAGAACCGGTACGCCGAGACGCCCAGCCCGGCCATCAGGGCGACGTCCTCGGCGTGCCGGTGGTAGTGGTCGCAGGCCACGTCGCCGGTGCTGCCGTCGGCGATCCGGCCCGGGCTGTGGGCGAAGGTGTCCCAGATGGACGGTCCCCGCCCGTCGGCGCCGGCGCCGCCCTCGATCTGGTAGGCGGAGGTGGAGACCCCCCAGCGGAAGCCGGCGGGGAAGCCGGGCAGCGGCGCGGTCGACATTCGCCCTCCAGAAACGCGAAGCGTGTTCGGGACTCTAGGGGGCGGAATCGCGATGCGCCATAGGCCGGCGACGATCGGAACGCAAGGCTTTTCGGCGTGTCTTTACGGAACCCGTCCAGGTACGTCCAATTTTGCGCATAGAGTGCCGAATATCGCGGATGTCCTCAGTGGGGGAAGACAGAAATGATCCTCGTGGAACGCAGCGCGCACGTGGCGGCGCCGGTGGAAGCGGTCTGGGACGTTGTTCAGCGGGCCGAGCAGCTGCCGGCCTGGCTGGCGGGGATCCGTGCGGCCGAGGTCCTCTCGGGGGAGGGCTTCGGCCGGCGGCAGTTGGTCCAGGCCGGGCGTGGCTCGGCGCACGAGGCCGAGGTGATCGCCTACCAGGAGCCCACCCTGATCGGCTGGCGGGAGCGGGCCAAGGGCGCCGGCGCCCGGGCCGAGGCGCGCACCGAGATCTACGTCCAGCTCACTCCCGACGAGGAGGAGGGCGGGACGATCGCCCGGCTCATCGTCGTCCGCTGGCCGGCCGGCCCGGTCAAGGCCGCGCTGCTGCGGCTCGGGCTGCGTCGGGTCGGCGCCGATCTGGAGGACTCGCTCGCCCGGCTCACCGATCTGGCCGCCGTCGGCTGAGCAGGCCGAGTCCTCCGGCGCCACCCGCGACGGCGGTGGTCCGGCCTCCCCGCCAGGGACGCCGGACCACCGCCGCTCTGCTCCCGCCCCGTTGATCATGCACTTGTGGCGCCCGTTCCGACCCGTTACCCACCCCTTCGCGCCCACCACAACTCCATGATCGACGGGGGAAGGGGGAAGGGCCCGGCGCGCGGGGTGCGCCGGGCCCTTCCGTCGTACGCGGGACTAGCTTTCGCCGCCGGACTCGCCGACCGGGGCCGCGTTCACGTCGTCGATGGCGTACTTCTTGGCCGCCTCGGCCGGGACGTTGGCCGGGATCGCGCCGCGCAGCGCGAGCTGACGCAGCGTCGCGACCGCCACCGACTCGGCGTCGACGTGGAAGTGCCGGCGCAGCGCGTGCCGGGTGTCCGACATGCCGAAGCCGTCGGTGCCGAGCGAGGTGTAGTCGCCGGGCACCCAGCGGGCGACCAGGTCCGGCACCGCCCGCATCCAGTCGCTGACCGCGACCTTCGGCCCGTCGGCGTCGGCCAGCTTCTGCTGGATGTACGGCACCTTCGGCTCGCTGCCCGGGTGGAGCAGGTTGTGCTCCTCGCACTCCACCGCGTCCCGGCGCAGCTCCGTCCAGGAGGTCACCGACCAGACGTGGGCGGCCACGCCCCAGTCCTGGGCGAGCAGCTGCTGGGCCTTGAGCGCCCACTGCATGCCGGTGCCGGAGGCCAGGATGTTGGCCCTCGGCGCGTCCCCGTCCACCTGCGGCGCCGGGGAGTACCGGTAGATGCCCTTGACGATGCCCTCGACGTCCACGCCCTCCGGCTCGGCCGGCTGGAGGATCGGCTCGTTGTAGACGGTGAGGTAGTAGAAGACGTTCTCCTGCGCCTCCCCGTACATCCGGTGCAGGCCGTTCTCCATGATGTGCGCGATCTCGAACGCGAACGCCGGGTCGTACGCGACCACCGCCGGGTTGGTGGCGGCGATCAGGTGCGAGTGCCCGTCCTCGTGCTGGAGGCCCTCACCGTTGAGCGTGGTCCGGCCGGCGGTGGCGCCGAGCAGGAAGCCCCGGGCCATCTGGTCGGCGGCCGCCCAGAGCCCGTCTGCGGTGCGCTGGAACCCGAACATCGAGTAGAAGATGTACATCGGGATCATCGGCTCGTCGTGCGTGGCGTACGACGTACCGGCCGCGGTGAACGAGGCGACCGAGCCGGCCTCGTTGATCCCCTCGTGCAGGATCTGCCCGCCGGTGGCCTCCTTGTACGACAGGAAGAGCTCCCGGTCGACCGAGGTGTAGCGCTGGCCGTGCGGCGAGTAGATCTTCGCCGTCGGGAAGAGCGAGTCCATGCCGAAGGTACGGGCCTCGTCCGGGATGATCGGCACCCAGCGCTTGCCGAACTCCTTGTCCTTCATCACGTCCTTGAGCAGGCGGACGAAGGCCATCGTGGTGGCCACCTTCTGCTTGCCCGAGCCGCGCTTGACGTCGGCGAACCGCTCCGGGCCCGGGATGGTCAGCCGCTTGGTGCTGGTCCGCCGGGACGGCAGGTAGCCACCGAGCTGCTGGCGTCGCTCCTTCAGGTACGCGATCTCGTCGGACTTCTCACCCGGGTTGATGTACGGCGGGAGGTACGGGTTCTCCTCCAGCACCTTGTCCGGGATATCCAGGTAGAGCCGGTCGCGGAAGAGCTTGAGGTCCTCCAGCGTCAGCTTCTTCATCTGGTGGGTGGCGTTGCGGGCCTCGAAGTGCGAGCCGAGCGTCCAACCCTTGATCGTCTTTGCCAGGATCACGGTCGGCTGTCCGGTGTGCTCGGTCGCCGCCTTGTAGGCCGCGTAGAGCTTGCGGTAGTCGTGGCCGCCCCGCTTGAGGTTCCAGATCTCGTCGTCGCTGAGGTGCTCGACCATCTTGCGGGTCCGCTGGTCGCGGCCGAAGAAGTGCTCCCGGACGTACGCGCCGGACTCCGCCTTGTAGGTCTGGTAGTCACCGTCGGGCGTGGTGTTCATCAGGTTGACCAGCGCGCCGTCGGTGTCCGCGGCGAGCAGCGGGTCCCACTCCCGGCCCCAGACCACCTTGATCACGTTCCAGCCGGCGCCCCGGAAGAACGCCTCCAGCTCCTGCATGACCTTGCCGTTGCCCCGCACCGGCCCGTCCAGGCGCTGCAGGTTGCAGTTGATCACGAAGGTGAGGTTGTCCAGCTCCTCGCGGGCGGCCACGCCGATCGCGCCGAGCGTCTCCGGCTCGTCCATCTCGCCGTCGCCCAGGTAGGCCCAGACGTGCTGGTCGGAGGTGTCCTTGATGCCGCGGTGCTGCAGGTACCGGTTGAACCGGGCCTGGTAGATGGCGTTCAGGCCACCGAGACCCATGGAGACGGTGGGGAACTCCCAGAAGTCCGGCATCAGCCGCGGGTGCGGGTACGACGGCAGCCCGCCGCCGGGGTGCGAGAGCTCCTGCCGGAACCCGTCGAGCTGGTTCTCGCTGAGCCGGCCCTCGAGGAACGCCCGGGCGTACATGCCAGGGGAGGCGTGACCCTGGTAGTAGATGTGGTCGCCGCCGCCCGGGTGGTTCTTGCCCCGGAAGAAGTGGTTGAAGCCCACCTCGTAGAGCGAGGCCGAGCTGGCGAAGGTGGAGATGTGCCCGCCGACGCTGATCTCGGGACGCTGCGCCCGGTGCACCAGCATGGCCGCGTTCCACCGGACGTACGCCCGGATCCGCCGCTCGACGTGCTCGTCACCCGGGAACCACGGCTCGCGCTCCGGCGGGATGGAGTTGATGTAGTCGGTGGTGGTCAGCGACGGGACCCCGACCTGGCGCTCGCGGGCCCGCTCCAGCAGGCGCAGCATGACGTAGCGGGCGCGCTTGGTTCCGCGCTCGTCGATCACGCCGTCGAGCGACTCGACCCATTCGCCGGTCTCTTCAGGGTCGGTGTCCGGAAGCTGGCTCGGCAGACCAGCGGTGATCACCGGGCGCTTGCGTTCCGTAGCCACAGGCGTTCCCTCGGTTTGTGTGTGGGATAGTTCTCTGCCGCCATCCTGCCCCCTGGTGGCACCCGTCGTCACGTCTAGGTGCCCCGGACGCGACGCTCAACACAGGTACCCACCAGTAACTTTGTGCGACCGGCGGGTGCGCTAGGAACCTGCCGCTCGCACCGGGGGCTACCCTGCCGGCATGCGGCAGCGACCGGTCCTGGTGGGCGGGGCGATGGCGGCCGTGGGCGTGGCCCTCCTGCCGGCCGCCGTCGCAGTCATGGCGCGCGGAGGCAGGGGAGTGCTCGACCCGCTCCGGCTTCCGTTGCTCGGCGTTGTCGTCGGCGTGCTGCTGGTGCTGCTGGGCGTGGGGCTGATCCGCGACGCGCGCCGGTTCCCGCCCGGTTACCGGGAGCACCAGGGCGACGGCGCGTACCTGCCGTACACACCGGCACCCGACGGCGGAGCGGGTGGGCAACAGTCGCCCGCCGACGGCGGGGGCGACTGGGGCGGTGGTGGCGGTGGCAACTGTGGCGGGAGCGGCGGCGGTTCCTGAGCCGCTGCGGCAGAATGCGCCGTATGCGCAGTGAGGTGATCACCGTCCAGACCGGGTCCCGGCCGACCGTCCGGGACATCACCGCCGAGGCCGAGCGGTTCGTCTCCGGTCAGGGCGACGGCCTGCTGCACGTCTTCGTGCCGCACGCCACCGCGGGGCTGGCGGTCATCGAGACCGGGTCCGGCTCCGACGACGACCTGCTGCGGGCGATCGACGACCTGCTCCCCGCCGACGCCCGCTGGCGGCACCGGCACGGCTCACCCGGTCACGGGCGCGATCACGTGCTCCCGGCGTTCGTCCCCCCGTACGCGACGCTGCCCGTGGTCGACGGGCGCCTCCAGCTCGGCACCTGGCAGTCGGTCTGCCTGGTCGACACCAACGGCGACAACCCCACCCGTCAGGTCCGCTTCTCCTTCCTCCCCGGCTGACCCGCCGGGCGCTGCTGGCGGGTCAGCCGCCGGTGAGCAGCTGGCGCAGCTGGCCCGGGGTGTGCCCGGTGCCCGCCGCAGATGCTTGAGTTCGTCAATAGTAGAGCTACTCAACTATTGACCCGCAAGTACGATGTCAGACATGACGCAGAGCACCGTCCCCACCGGGTCCGACCTGGGCGACCGCTCCGGGCTGGCCGGCGACGCGGTGCGCCGGATCATGCACATCGCCTCCGCGATGCGGCACTACCAGGACGTCGAGATCGCCGAGCTGGGGCTGACCCCGGCCGCCGCCCGCGCGCTGCACGAACTCGACCCGGACCACCCGCTGCCCGCCCGCGACCTGGCCGAGCAGCTGCGTTGCGACCGGTCCAACGTGACCGCCCTGGTCGACAAGCTGGAGCAGGCCGGCCTGGTCGAGCGTCGGGTCGACCCGGCCGACCGGCGGCAGAAGACCCTGCTGGTGACCGAGGCGGGCCGTCGGGTGCGCGAGCGGGTGCGCCGGGTGATGTCCGACTCCCGGCTGCTCGCCGGGCTGAGCACCGAGGAGCTCGCCACCCTGCGCGAGCTGGTCTGGAAGGTCTCCGACGGCGGCTGCCCGGAGCAGTGCGGGACGGAGTGAGAACCGCCCGGGCGGATCGTGTCTGAGTGGGCGACCCTGGCCTTCGTCGGTAATGCTGTCCGACGTGACCACCCCGAAAGATCTCGACGGCCGGTTCCGGGAGACCCTGGGCGCTCTGCCCGAGCCCGAGCGGCGCCGTGACCCGGCCGCGCCGGTCGGCGAGGGCGCCGCGCTGACCGGGCGACAGCTGCTCGCCCTCTTCGACGCCCAGGTCACCAGCCGCCAGCTCGACCTGGCCGGTCGCTGGCTGCGCAGCTTCGGCGAGGGCTTCTACACCATCGGCTCCGCCGGCCACGAGGCCAACGCCGCGATCGCCGCCGCGCTGCGGCCGACCGACCCGGCGCTGCTGCACTACCGCTCCGGCGCCTTCTACTGCCTCCGCGCCGCCCAGGCCGCCGGCGAGTTCCCCGCCGTGGCCGCCGCCGACGGTACGCAGGACGACCGCACACCCGCGGCCGCCGGTGGCGTGGCGGACCTCCCCTGCGGGCGTACGGCCGCCACGCCGGTCTCCTCCGCCACGGTGGTGGACCCGGCGACCGTGCCGCGGCAGCGCTACCCCGACGAGGCGCCCGGCCCGGAAGAGGCGATCCCGGGCCTGGGTGAGGCGCTCCGCGGCCCGGACGAGGCGTCCGCCGACCCGGGTGAGGTGCTCGCCGGGCCGGATGAGGTGCCTGCCGGAGCGGACGAGGTGCTGGTCGGAGCGGGCGGGCTCGGGGCTGTCGGCCCGGGCGGGGTGCCTGTCGGCCCGGGTGGGACCAGCGGTCCGGGAGTGGTGGCCTACCGGGTGGACGCCGACGGGACCGCCGAACCGGTCCCGTCCGACGATTCCGCCATCGACGATCCACCCGTCCGTCCGGTGGCCACCGCGGACCCGTCCTCGGGCGGCCCGCACGCCGCCGGCGGCGGGGCGACGCCCGGCGCCACCGGGTCGGTCGGTGTCCGGGAGGACGCCTGCACCGGGGCCGCCCGGGACGTGCTGCGCGGGATGGTCGCCTCCGTCCGGGAGCCGATCGCCGGGGGCCGGCACAAGGTCTTCGGCCGGGCCGACCTCGCCATCGTTCCCACCACCTCCACCATCGCCTCGCACCTGCCCCGAGCCGTCGGGCTGGGGCTGGCCGTGGAGCGGCTCCGCCGGCTGGACACCGCCGGACTACGCGACGGCGACGCCGGGACGCGCCGTTCGCCGTGGCCCCGGGACGCCATCGTGGTCTGCTCCTTCGGTGACGCCTCGGTGAACCACGCCAGCGCCACCGCCGCGCTCAACACCGCCGGTTGGTACGACCACACCGGCCTGCGCATCCCGGTGCTCTTCGTCTGCGAGGACAACGGGCTCGGGATCAGCGTCCGCTCGCCGGAGGGCTGGGTGGACCGGGCGCTGAAGACCCGCCCCGGCGTCCGGTACTTCTCTGCCGACGGGGCCGACCCGCTCGAGGCGTACGCGGTGGCGGCCGAGGCTGCGGCCTGGGTGCGCCGGCACCGCCGGCCGGCCGTGCTGCACCTGCGGACCGTCCGGCTGATGGGGCACGCCGGGGCGGACGCGGAGACCGCGTACCGCAGCGTCGCCGAGATCGCCGCCGACGAGGCGCGCGACCCGGTACTGGCCACCGCCCGGCTGCTGGTGGAGGCAGGCGTGGCCACCGGCGAGGAGCTGCTCGCCCGGTACGACGAGCGGGGCTGGCAGGTGCGCCGGGTCGCCGAGGAGGTGCTGGACGAGCCGAAGCTCGGCAGCGCCGCCGACGTGGTGGCCCCGCTGGCCCCGCGCCGGCCGCTGCGGGTCGCCACCGCGGTGACCGAGGCGGCGGCCCGGGCCGGTGGACCGAACGCGGGCGCCCGGGCGGAGGTGTTCGGCGCGAAGCCGCCGGAGCTGGCCGGCCCGCTCACCCTGGCGCAGAGCATCAACGCCGCCCTCGCCGACGGGATGCTCGACCACCCCGGCATGGCGGTCTTCGGCGAGGACGTCGCCGCCAAGGGCGGGGTGTACGGGGTGACGAAGGGGCTGCGCGAGAGGTTCGGCGCGGCGCGGGTGTTCGACACCCTGCTGGACGAGACCTCGGTGCTCGGCCTGGGGCTGGGGGCCGGGCTGGCCGGGATGCTGCCGGTGCCGGAGATCCAGTACCTGGCGTACCTGCACAACGCGGAGGACCAGCTGCGCGGCGAGGCGGCCACCATGCAGTTCTTCTCCGGCGGGGCGTTCCGCAACCCGATGGTGGTCCGGGTGGCGGGGCTGGCGTACCAGCAGGGGTTCGGCGGGCACTTCCACAACGACAACTCGGTGGCCGTACTCCGGGATGTGCCGGGCCTGGTGGTCGCGGTGCCAGCGCGGCCGGACGACGCCGCGCCGATGCTGCGGACCTGCCTGGCCAGCGCGGCGGTGGACGGCAGCGTCTGCGTCTTCCTGGAGCCGATCGCGCTCTACCACACCCGCGATCTGTACGAGGCCGGCGACGGCGAGTGGCTGGGGGCGTACGCGGAGCCCGGCGGCTGGGCGGCCGGGCACGTGCCGATCGGCCGGGCCCGGGTCTACGGCGTCGGCTCGGCCGAGGACGTAACGATCCTCACCTTCGGTAACGGGGTACGGATGTCGCTGCGGGCCGCGGCGACCCTGGCCGACGAGGGGATCGGCTCCCGGGTGGTGGACCTGCGGTGGCTTTCGCCACTGCCGGTGGCGGACCTCTTCCGGGAGGCGTCGGCGACCGGTCGAGTGCTGGTCGTGGACGAGACGCGCCGCTCAGGCGGGGTCGGCGAGGGGATCATCGCCGCGCTGGTGGATGCCGGATTTGTGGGCGCGGCGCGACGAGTAGCCGGAGTTGACTCGTTTGTACCATTAGGTCCGGCAGCCCGTCAGGTTCTGGTCTCGGAGGAAGCCATTACCCAGGGTGCCCGTACGCTGCTGGCACGGTAAATTCCGTTCCACCCGGTGCGCCACTTGCGCCGTGGGCCGGAACTGTGTGGACTTTGCCTGACGGCGTCACCCGACGCCGCGAGCAGGGATGAGATGAGGAGGCACGCGACAGTGAGCGCGACCGCTGGTCAGGCCGCCGACGGGGTACGCAGCCTGGCGGACCGGTTCGGACTCGAGCCGGGGATGGTCGTCATGGAGATGGGGTACGACGACGACGTCGACCAGGATCTCCGGGACGCCCTGACCGACCGCTGTGGAGATCTGGTCGACGAGGACACCGACGAGGTGGTCGACGCGGTGCTGGTCTGGTACCGCGACGGCGACGGTGACCTCTTCGAGATCCTCGTCGACGCCCTCGGCCCGCTGGCCGACGCCGGTGTCGTGTGGCTGCTGACCCCCAAGGCCGGGCGCGACGGGCACGTCGAGCCGAGCGAGGTCGCCGAGTCGGCGCAGACCGCGGGGCTCCAGCAGACCTCGACGATCAACGCCGGCCGGGACTGGAGCGGCGCCCGCCTCGTGCTGCGCCGCGGGTCCAAGGGCAAGAAGTAGCCTGCGCGTCCGTGACCCGGCGGCGTCCGCCGCCGGGTGTGGCAGGCTGACGTCACCGAGACTCAACTCCCGAGGAGCTTGCATGCCGATCGAGGTTGGCGCCGAGGCGCCGGACTTCGTGCTCAAGGACCAGAACAACCAGGAGGTCCGGCTCTCGGACTTCCGCGGCAGGCGCACCGTGCTGCTGGTCTTCTACCCGCTGGCCTTCACCGGCATCTGCCAGGGCGAGCTCTGCGAGGTGCGGGACAACCTCAACGAGTACGTCAACGACGACGTCCAGGTGCTCACCGTCAGCGTCGACTCGGTCTACAGCCACAAGATCTGGGCCGAGAAGGAGGGCTACCAGTTCCCGCTGCTGGCCGACTTCTGGCCGCACGGGGCGGTCGCCCAGGCGTACGGCGTGTTCAACGACGTCGCCGGCATCGCCAACCGGGGCACTTTCGTGATCGACAAGGCCGGCGTGGTCCGGTTCGCCGAGATGAACATGCCGGGCGAGGCGCGCGACCAGCAGGGTTGGCGCAAGGCCCTCGCCGAGGCGGTCTCCGCCTGACCCCCTGACCGGGGCATACCGTTCGACCGGGCCGGAGGCCGGCAGGTAAGCTTGCCCACCTCCGGCCCGCTCGTACGGGCGTTCCGGGCGCGTAGCTCAGTGGGAGAGCACTCGCCTTACAAGCGAGGGGTCGCAGGTTCGAAACCTGCCGCGCCCACCAGTACATGACCAGGGAAAACTCGCCCCACACCAGCTGGTCTGTCCGTCGGCGGCGGTGTCTGACATCCATTTCTGACATCAGCCGTCCGAGCCAAAGGCCTCGCCCAGCTTTCGCAGGGCCTCCGTCTGCTCGGTCAGTCCGGTATGCGCGTAGATCATCATGGTCACATCGACGTGGGAATGACCCGCGATGGCCTGCGCGATGTGCGGCGGGGTGCCCAAGCTCAACAGGAGTGTCAGACAGGTGTGCCGGAGATCGTGAAAGCGGATCTCTGGGAGCCCAGCTCGGCTCCGGATGCTGTAGAAGTGCCGGGTCAGGTTGCGAGGCTCAATCGGCGTGCCAAGCGAGGTCGAGAAAACCAGGCTGTTCTCCGCCCATGAAGAGCCAGCTGCGAGACGTTCCTTGGCTTGCCTTTCCCGTTGCTGCCGAAGCGCCGCCACGACCGGCAGAGGTAGCGGGAGGGTACGCCGGGACCGCCGGGTCTTTGGCGCCTGCACTCGCAGCTCACCGCTTGCCCGCACAAGGTTCTGCCTGACAGTCAGGGTCGCGGCGTCCAAATCAACGTCCGACCAGCGGAGGCCGAGCAGTTCGCCGCGGCGGGGGTTCGAGCACCGACGCCAATCATCACAGTCAACCGATCTGCCGACGTGGTGCGGTGTTCACGTCCACGCGGACGCCTGTCGTTGATTGTTGCCCCGCCAGCGGCCGGCATGGATAGTGAGTCTGCCGGCGGCTGGCCTCCTGCCGGACCGCCTCGGTGAGGTTGCGCCAGGCGCCGGCCGAGGTCTTCATCATCCGGTCGACCATGGAGCGGGCGGATGCTTCGTCCGGGAAGTCGTACGAGACCTCCTGCCCTCCGTCACCACCCAGGCGGCCACGCACTCGCCAGAGCCGACCGTCGAGAACAAGCCAGATATCCCGCCGGGCCATGCGGCCCCACGCCCCGTTCCACCACCGACCACGTACTTCCACCCCCACCACGCTACTCGAACATACGTTCGACCGGCCGGCTGCCGGCGATGTCGGGTCTCAGGACGTGCGTGGATGACAGATCAGCCTCGGGACGTGGGTGACAGATCCGGCTAGACGATCTTGCTCGCCAAGTTGGGCCCTGCGGATCATGGCGTCCTAGGCTCGGGGCATGCACAGCACCCTGACTGAGCACGCCCGGTGTCTCTACGGAGACGAGTACCGACCTAAGCCAGAGTGCGATGGCGAGCACCGAGTGCACTACTTCGTCGAAGAGTTGACCTTCGCTGACGCGGACTCGATCCTCGCCATGTTGCATGAGCTGTGCCCGCAGGTGGCTGACGGTCTGTTGCCGGTATGGGTCCGCAACCTGGCCTATCGGCTGGTGCTCCTGCAGCGGCCCGACGAGCCGGTGCTGATGCGAGAGGCTGCGCAGAACCTGTGGCTTCACGGCCCGGATTGGGACGACATCGCGGCAGACCTGACGCGCCGCGCCGACGCTCTGGAAGCGAGCTGAGGTACGGACGGCTGGTCACAGCTACGTTCTGCATCGCAGATCCTGATGGTCGTGGACGGCGCGTAGCCAAGCGAGGACTTCGACGAGGTCAAGGTTGGCCTGGCAGTGCGCGGGCGCGCTTGTCTAGACAAGGGTCGACCGTGAGGTGACGCGCCTGGCGCGCTGAGGTGGCCAAGCCGGTGTCACGCAGGTTCTGATACCGATGTGTGGCGCAGGTCCTGAGACTGGACAGCGTGGCTGCCGGCGTGTCGGGCTCCACTTGACGCTTCTATGGCTCGTCAAGTCCTTCCGGCGGTTTCCATGAGCCGGAACATGTGTCGGGCGGTGTAGCGCTTG
>NZ_JBNCLC010000014.1:0-125553 GCF_049844475.1 Micromonospora sp. DT47
CATCACGGATCTGGAACACTTCCACAAGCTGGAGATCCAACACTTCTTCCAGGTGTACAAGGACCTGGAGCCGGGCAGAAGCGTCGACGTCGAACGCGGGATCTGGGCCGATCGGACGGAAGCCGAGGCGGAGATCAGACGCTCACAGGAACGCGCCCGCCAGCCGACCTCTGCCAGATGACCACGCCAGGCCGAGCCCCGGAGCCCTCGTCCGCATACTCGCCGTCCGGCCGGGCGTTTGGTCGCGTCGTTCAGATCTGCGACGGGTGGCGGAGTAGGCTGAGGGAAGCGTTTGCTCCAGACCCCGGCGGCGTGCTGAGCGTCGATTACCGGGAGGATTCGTGAGCAGCATCGATTCGACCATCGCGCAGGCGCGGCCAGGGTCGCAGCGCCGTCGCGGCAGCGATTATGCCGAGCTGTTGACCCGGGTGCGGCAGGCAGGCCTGCTCGACCTGCGCCCGACCTACTACACGATCAAGATCGCAATCAACGCCGCGTTGGTTGTCGCCGGCTGGACGGTCTTCGTGCTGCTGGGGGACTCGTGGTGGCAACTGGTCACCGCGGCGTTCCTGGCCGTGGTCTTCACCCAGACCGGGTTCCTCGGCCACGACGCCGGCCACCGGCAGATCTTCCGATCCCGACGCGCCAACCAGCTGGTCGGGCTGTTGCACGGCAACCTGGCGATCGGGCTGGCCTTCGGCTGGTGGGTCGACAAACACCACCGCCACCACGCCCACCCCAACCAGGAGGGCCTCGACCCCGATATCTCGGGCGAAACCATCGTGTTCACAGGCACACAGGCCCGTGCGCGGCGCGGTGCTGGACGGCTGCTCGCCCGCTACCAGGGCCTCCTGTTCTTTCCGATGCTGCTGCTCGAGGCCGTCTCCCTCCACGTGGCCAGCGTCCGGGCGCTGTCGCGGTCCACGTATCGTGAGCGTGGCAGGGAGGCGCTGTTGCTCGGGCTGCACGCCGCCGCGTACCTCACCGCGGTCGTTGCGGTGTTATCCCCGCTGCGGGCGTTGGTCTTCGTCGTCGTTCAGCAGGGCCTTTTCGGGGCGTACCTGGGATGTGCCTTCGCTCCCAACCACAAGGGCATGCCGATCCTCGCGGAAGACGACGACACGGACTTTCTTCGCCGCCAGGTCCTCACCTCCCGCAACGTCCGTGGCAGCTGGCTGATCGACTTCCTGCTCGGCGGCCTGAACCACCAGATCGAACACCACCTGTTCCCCAGCATGCCCCGCGCTTCACTACGCCACGCCCGGCCCATCGTCCGCGCCTACTGCCTCGAGCACGGCCTGCCCTACGTCGAGACCACCCTCCTCGACTCCTACCGGCAAGCGCTGCACCACCTGCACAGCGTGGGTCGCAGCGGACAACCGGTTCGAGAACCCGAACCGGCCGACGTACCCGACGCCGGCCTCGTCGCAGCCAACGGCCGCCATGCCCGCCAACGGAAACGGTGACAACCATGCCCGATCGCGTCGGTAGCCTTCGACAGCCGGCTCGCCGCGCTGCCGTGCCGGCATGGGCCTCCCATTGCTCACCGCACCCGAGTTGCCGGACCAGCTGGCGTTGCTGCACCCCTGTACCGGCCGATGATGGGGAGCGGATTGGGAGCAGCGGGTGCACTGAACGGCGCCGAACTGCACCGAACAGCACTCAACTGCTCTGTTGCGTTGAGCGTTGGCGTGATCGAGGCAGACTTGATCGGTGAAGTCGTTGGTTCGTCCTCGCTCGCGGCTGCCACCGAAGTCGGCGTTCGCTGGCTTCCGGTTCCCAATCGAGGTGATCGTCGTCGCGGTGCGGGGGAGACCTACGTAAGGTCAACGGAGTCTGGCGGTACGCGTACCGGGCGGTCGACCAGTACGGGCAGGTCATCGATGTGCTGGTCTCGGCGCGTCGGGACGCCGGCGCGGCGCGGAGGTTCTTCCGCCGGGCGCTATCGGCGTTGAAGGTGACACCCAGCGAGGTGGTCACCGACGCCGCCGCGGTCTACCCCGCTGTCCTCGACGAGCTGATCCCGTCGGCACGGCACCACGTCGAGCAGTACGCCAATAATCCGACCGAGGCTGATCACAGCCAGCTCAAACACCGGCTGAGACCGATGCGTGGGCTGCGAACGGGGGAGACAGCACAGGTGATCATCGCCGGACATGCCTTCATGCAGAACCTTCGGCGCGGCCACTACGAACTCGCGGTCGACGCCCCGCCGACAACGCGGGTCGCCGCTGCGTTCACCGAACTCGCCCAAGCAATCTGACCGCGGACCCTGCGCGGGTTCATCCGTCCACCGGTTCCACAAACGCAACGGCGCCAGCAGCGGACCGCGACGACGATCACCTCGGACGGGAAGCGAAAGCCGGCGAACGCCGACTTCGGCGGCTGCCACGAGCGAGAACGAGTCGACGCCTTCACACAGCTCAAGTCTGCCTCGATCTTGCCGACGCTCAACGCAACAGAGCCGCAGCCGAAGCTGCCGCAGCGCGGCCCGGGGGAGTGGGCGCAGCAAGGCGGCCAGCAGGGCCCTGTCGGCGGGCTGGAATCGGACGCGTTGGTCGCCGAGTTGGCGCTGCAGCACGGCGATCTGGTGGCGCAGGATGAGGACCTCGGTGTCCTTGTCGTGATCGCTGCGGGCAGCAGCCGCAGCAGCGCGAACACGTTGGCCACACCGAGGTAGGCCAGTCGCAGCAGCACGAGGCGGCATCATCCCGTAGTCACCGACACCGATCGGTCAGGTGACAAGCCGAACCAGCCGTGATCGGTCGCCAGGTACCGACGAGTTCGCCCTGAGCAGGGCGGATGGCATTCTCGGCAGGCACAGGGTCGCCGGGCCGTTCGCCGAGCCGGCCCGGCGGTTGCTGGCGGCCCGTGCCGATTACGTCGAGCGGATGCTGGGCGACTTCGACCGGCTCGTCGGCGGGGTGCGCCGCATAACAAGGGACTGGGTCGTCACCCACGGCTAACCGCACCCCGGAAACCTGATCCGGAGCACCGTCGGTCTGCGGCTCATCGACCGGGACACCGTGCAGATCGCGCCACCGGAACGGGACCTGTGGATGGTCGCCGGCGACACCGACGAGGTACTGCTACGCCCGGGCCACCGGCCGGCCGGTCAATGCCGCCGGTCTGGCCCTCTACCGGCTGTGGTGGAACCTCGCCGACATCGCCTGCTTCATCGACGAGTTTCGCCGGCCGCACGGCCCCACCGAGGACAGCACCGCGTCGTGGACATATCTAAACGGCATCCTCGCGGGTTGAACCCGGGCCGCCGCTGACGCGTGTACCCGAAGGGAGACCGCGTGTCTACAGAAGGGGGCACAATGTCATGACAGGACGGGCACGGAGATTCGCGATCGCGGCCGCGGTCAGCGTCGTGGTGGCGGGCACCGCCACGGGGAGCGCGGCCCTCGCCGATCCGGACGGCACAACCGGGAACACCCTGCACGAGCAACTCACCGGCTACAACGAGACGCCGCTCGCGCTGTCGACGAGCGGCGACGGTCAATTCCGGGTACAGATCGACGAGGGGCGACAGCAGATTTCGTACGAGCTGAGCTACACGGGTCTCGAGGGCACCGTGACCCAGGCGCACATCCATGTGGGCAGTCCGTCGCAGTCCGGTGGGATCAGCGTCTTCCTCTGCTCGAACCTCGGCAACGGCCCGGCGGGCACCCAGGCCTGCCCACCCGCGCCGGCCACGATCTCGGGGACCCTCCGGCCCGCCGACGTCATCGGTCCCGTCGGGCAGGGCATCGCGACGGAAGAGTTCGCCGAACTCATCACCGCGATCCGCGCCGGCAGCACCTACGTCAACGTCCACAGCACCAAGTATCCGGGCGGCGAGATCAGGTCCCAACTAGGACACCACCACTGACCGTGTCATCCCGAGGGTGGTGGCCAGCGAACGCAGCCGGCCACCACCCGCTCGTACGAGTTCGACGTTGACGGGCGCGTCCGAAGCGGCCAGCCTGGGTGAAGCGGAGCGCGCGGTGTCCGGCGGCCTCGGGAAGGTCGCAGGAAGGCCGAGCCACCGGCAGACCGGCGACGACGGACCGCGAGGGAGGGCACCATGAAGGCCAACGTCGGCGACCGGCTCATCGTGGAGGGCACCCGGGTGGGTCAGACGCGGCGGGTCGGCGAGATCATCGCGATACGGCATGAGGACGGCACTCCGCCGTACGTCGTGCGCTGGCTCGACGGACACGAGGGTCTCTTCTTCCCGGGGTCCGATTCCCGAGTCGAAGCGGCGCCGGACGGAGCGCCCCAGCACGGCGGGTAACGACGCGTTCGAGGTTCGCAAAGCACCGATGGTGGGGGAGCACGTTGGGAGCAACGAGGTGCGCTGAACGGCGCTGAACTGCATTCAACGGCACTGAACCACACTCAACGGCACCCGCACCCACCTGCGGCTCCACATTTCCGCAGGTCGGGGTGAGTGCAGCGTCCCGCTTCACACGCAGTACTCAACGGCGCTGAACGGACTTCAACGGCGCTCTATCTCGCCTGGTAGGGAAGGGTGCACGGGTCAGGGCGGTAACGAACTGGTAGGCGGGCTGGGCCCTGTGCTGGGAGCAGATTGGGTGCACGCCACCGAAGTGGTCACCGCTAGTCAAAAAGGTCTTTACCGCCGATGCTCCAAACGCCGTGTGGCTGACCGACATCACCGAACACCCCACCGGCGAGGGCAAGCTCTACGTCTGCGCGATCAAGGACGTGTACTCCGGCCGGATCAACCCCGCGAGTCAACCAAACCCGGGGCAGTCCCGACTCGCGTTGACGGTGCCGACGGCCGCCTAGCCGGCACGGCCGGGAGCAGATTGATCGGTGTCTGTCCGTCTCTGTAGCTCGCCGTCCGGGGCGCCGAAGCGGGCCCCGTTGGCTGAGACTGCGACCCCGCTGTCGGCGCGTTGACCAGGGCTTCGTGCGCGGTGACCTCTTCGGCGGCTTCGAAGGTGTCACCGCCATTTGCGCGTGCCTTCTGGCGCGGTCACGGCGCCACAGGCCCATGTCGAGTGCGTCCAGGACGAGGGTGGTGTGTTTGGTGGTGGCCGCGGACCAGCCCATGATCGCCCTCGAGTAGACATCGACGACGAACGCCACGTAGACCACGCCGGCGAACGTGCTCACGTGGGTGAAGTCCGCGACCCAGCATCGGTTCGGGGCAATGGCGGTGAAGTCCCGCTGCACCAGATCCTGCGCTCGCTCATGCCCGGCGTCGGCGATGGTGGTGCGGATCTTCTTGGCCCGCACCACGCCGGCCAGGCCCGCCTGCCGCATGAGCCGCTCGACCGTGCAGCGGGCCACCGGATTGCCGTCACGGCGCAGCTGCGCCCACACCTTGCGGGCCCCGTAGACGCCGTAATTGGCCTGATGCACCCGCCGGATCTCGGCGAGGATCTCGCTGTCACGCACCGCCCGCGCCGACGGTGGCATGACTTTGGCCTTGTAGCAGGTGCTGGCGGCGATCTTCATGCCGTGACCGGTCAGGACACGGCAGATCGGCTCGACCCCGCCGAACAGCTCCTTGTGCGCGTCGATGAACGCGCCGGGCGCGGACCAGCGCGACCAGGTGGGGTTGCGTCCCGCCGGGCGGCGGCGCATCCCACTCAGCCTGACTGGAAGGCGATAGTTCGGTGGTCGGGTGGTCGGTAGAATCCGCGCAAGGTCAACCTTGGGAAGGTCACCTTGTCGTCCGACCCCAGCAGACACCAGTCGCCAACGGCCGGTGTGTGGGACTCGAGAAGGCTGTTCCTCGCCGGTCGTGAGGCTGAGTGTGGACAGATAGCTCGGCTTATGCATGCCGCGCACCGCAGCCGCGGCAGCATGTTGGTGCTGTCAGGCGAAGCGGGGATCGGCAAGAGTGCGATCTGCAACTGGGCGTTGGCTGACGCGGAGACGGCCGGTCTGCCAGTGCTCTCGATAAGTGGCGTCGAGGCCGAGGCGAACCTTCCCTTTGCGGGGCTCGTTGAGCTCTTCGCGACCGAGCTCGATCATCTGGACGCGTTACCCGAACCGCAGGCAGTGGCGTTGAAGGCGGCACTCGCACGGCGTGCGGCGCCGCAGGGACATCGGTTGGCGATCGGTGCGGCGGTGATGAGCCTGCTGGCGGTCGTAGCTGAGCGAGCTCCGTTGCTCGTGGTCGTTGACGACGCGCAATGGGTCGACGCGGCCTCCACGGAGGCGCTGCTCTTTGCCGCACGCCGCCTTCGAAGAGAAGCAGTGGCCTTTCTCGTAGCCACTCTGCCCGGGTCGCAGTTCGATCAGGCCCGCCGGGCCGGTATCGATCGGCTCGAGCTCTCAGGCCTCCCGGAATCCGCTGCGTTTGCACTGCTGCGGGCCGCCCACGGCAATGTGTCGCCACGGGTGGCCAAGCTGATAACGGAGAGCACTGAGGGCAATCCACTGGCCCTGCTCGAGATCCCGCGCCTGTTGAGCGGCGACCAGTTGGCCGGCCGGCGACCCATCGAAGGGCCGCTGCCTGTGGGACCGACGCTGGAACACGCATTTCTGCTGCGAGTGTCCGGGCTGGCAGAGTCTACGCGTAAGGGGCTCCTGGTGGCAGCGGCGAGCGGCGCAAGGCGGCTGCAGCCCGTGATCGACGCACTCCGCGACCTTGGGTTGCCACCGAGCGCTCTCGATGCCGCCGAGCGAGCGAACCTGATCTCAGTCAGCGGCGGAACATTTAGCTTCCGTCATCCTCTGCTGCGCTCGGCGATATATCACAGCGCCCTGGGTCCGGAACGGCGCGCCGCGCACACAGCGCTCGGACGGGTTGTGCCCGGGGAACTGGGCGTGTGGCACCTGGCCCAGGCCACGGTCGGCGAGGATGAGGCGGTTGCCCGACAGGTGGAGCAGATCGGTATGGATGCGCGGCGCCGCGGGGCACCGGCCGCGGCTGCGTCGGCGCTCGAACGGGCGGCCCGGCTGTCTCCACACTTACAGCGGCGCGTCGCCCGCCTTACCGAGGCGGCGCGCGCCTATTACACCGCCGGTCAGCCAAACGAGGCAATGCAGATGCTCGACGAGGCATTCAGCGACTGCCAGAGCGTGATAGCACGCGCGGACATTCAGCATCTGCGGGGCCGGATCCTGGTCATGCGAGGCCACGCGGACGTGGCGGATCGGATGCTGGCCAAGGAGGCGGAGCTGGTCCGTGAGGTAGATCCAGCACGGTGCGCGGCGATGCTGTCCCAGGCCTCCCTTGACCGTCTCTCGGTCGGTGACATTCGCGACGCGCTCGAGACGGCGCGCAAGGCGAGCGCGGTCGCCCCGCTCGGCGCACCCGCGGTCAAGGCCGTCGCGGACGCCATGTTGGCGACCGCCCTGATCCTCAACGGCAAACGCCCGCAGGCCCAGGAACTGCTGACCGCCTCGCTGGCCGTGCTGGGCGGCGCCGATCCGTTGACCGAGGCTGCGGAGCTCATTACTCACGCCGCCCACTGCTTCTCCTGGCTCGAACGGTACGACATCTCCGCGGCACTGTTAGATCGGCTGATCTCCTCGGCGCGCCGCGCCAGCGCCCCAGCCACCCTGCCGTGGCCGCTCACCTGCAGGGCAGAGCTCGATTTCCGGCTTGGTCGGTGGGCGGTGGCTGCCGCGGAGGCCGAAGAGGCATTGTTGCTGAGCAACGAGTTGGGCCAGGACGTCATCTCCTCGTTCGCTCTTGACTGCCTCACCCGACTCGACGCCGTGGCCGGACACGAACACCGCGCCCGTACGAACGCCGCCCGCGCGCTCACCTTGATAGGGCGATGCCACATCGAGCCGGGTCGCACATACATCCATTCTTCCCTTGGACTGTTGGAACTCGGCCTTGGCCACATCGAGCCAGCGATCCAGCACCTTGACACCGCGCGCGCCCTTTCCGAGCTGCACGGGCTAGGTGAGCCGGGCGTTGTTCCGTGGCACGCAGATCACATCGAGGCACTCGTGCGAGCTGGCCGCCACGCCGATGCACGAACCGCGATAGACGAGTTTGCAAACCAGGCCGACCAGGCCGGTAGCCGTTGGGCCCTTGGCACCGCTGCCCGCTGCCGGGCCCTGCTCGCCGAGGAGGCCGAAGCCGAAGCAGCCTTCGCTGTGGCGCTTGAGCATCTCGGTGACCTTCCCGCGCCCTTCGAGGTCGCCCGCACCCATCTGTGCCATGGCGAGCGCCTGCGACGCGAGGGCCGCCGGACCGAAGCACGGCACGCGCTACGGCAGGCAATCGAGGGCTTCGCGCAACTGGGGGCTCACCCCTGGCTTCGGCGTGCCGAAAGCGAGCTGCATGCCACGGGTGCGGCGCCGCGACGTCGACGTGACCGCGTCGGAGAAAGCCTGACGGCCCAGGAACTACAGGTGGCACTTGCGGTCGCAAACGGCGCAACCAACCGTGAGGCAGCAGCTGAGCTTTTCCTATCGCCAAAGACCATCGAGTTCCACCTCATGCATATCTACCGCAAGCTTGGCGTCCGGACACGGAGCCAACTAGCCGGCCTAGCCGCCGAACGCGGCTGGCTCAGCCGATCGAGTCGATCTGCGCAGTCGACTGTTCCATCACAATCGGCCGACTGACTCGCGGGCTACGGACATCCAGACGTGGAAGCTAGGCAGATCCCCGACGCCCGGGACCCCGCGGGTGGGCACCTGACTGCTGCACATGGCTAGCGAAGTGGCTCAGGCGTGTTCATAGTCGACTCAGCGCGAGGATCCGCCGGACCTCGCCGCTGCCGGCCAGTCGATGTACCGCGTTGGCGTACGCAAGTACGTCGGCCAAAACATCGGCTCGGCTGCGCAGGGGCCCGGCCAGCCAGCGGTCGAGCACGTTCCAGCACTGGGCCGCAGACAGCTCGGGCCACCGGTTTTGCAGCACGCGTCCCCACAGTGCCCCCCGGTCGGCAGGGTCGTTGAGCCGGCTGTGCACGTAGTCGAGCCAGTTCGGCAGGAGGGCCGCCGGGGTCAGCGCGCCGACCTCGGTGAGTGCGGCCTCCCGAGCGCCAATATATTGCTCCCCATCGATGTACTGCATCGCCTCGTACGCCTTGGTCATCTCGCCGCGCATGGCGAATCCGGTGATGACACCCGCATAGAACCAGCCGCGGGTCGTGGCCGAACGCACCTGCCGTCCGATGGCCGAGATGCGGTGCAGCTCATCAGTGTCCAGCACGGGGGTGTACGCGAGGACGTTGTGTGCCCAGTCATCGAGCCGTTCGTGGCCGTCGGGCTCGATGTACCAGGAGTGCCGGCGTAGCACGCCGTCGAGGTAGCCGTCCTCGAACAGCAGCGGCTTGAGGCTCGGCCAGGCGCATGGGGAGAGCATGCGCATGAAGAATGGCAACCAGTCGCCATCCATCCGCATCAGCCATGGACACTCCCGGGGTAACCCCTCCAACTCCATCTCGCGGGCGCGCCCCGCCGAGGCGTCCCGCAGTGACCGGAGCCCGTCGGCGATCTCGGCGACGATGTCCGCGTGGGCCTGTGGCTGGGGTATGTGTGTGCCGGCGGCGAGTAGAGTGAGCGCCGCCCACGGGTCGGACTGGGTAGCGGCCAGTGCCCGTAGTGCAGGCAGGTCGCCCGGGTCGAGGCCGCCTGCCGCCTCGAAGGCCAGGGCGACAACGGTACGAGTCAGCCGCGCGGTATCGCGAGGGGAGAGGCCGGGTTCGTCTGTGGCGCCGTGGTCGTCAGCTGGCCTCTCGCCGGTCACCTCCGCGCGCAGCGCCGGGGACTGCATCAGCAACTGCTCAATCGGCTCGCGCTGGTCGTCGTCGGCCAGCATTGCGGCGATGAGCGCCCACAACGACCCGCGGTCGGCGGGCCGACGTCGGTACGCGCGGAGGTTGCTGTACCGCTGCCACGGGACACCGCGGTAGATACCATCCTCCCACCACGGCGCCCCGTAGTTGGTGGTTCCGGGACCTGGGTACCGGTCGGGCTCGTCGTGGCTGCTCGGTGTGAAGTCCGTGAGCAGAGCCGGTAGCAACGAGCGCAGCTGGGACGGCAGTCGCTCGTCGGCGCTCTCGTAAACCAGGTCCAGCGCCCGGGCAGCGGCGTCTCGATCGAACGCAGCGAGCCGGGCCAGCGCCGCGGGGCTGTAGCCGGGACCAGAGGTCACCTTGTTGCCGCGGTCGGACATTGCCAAGGCATGCTCTGTCTGCCCCCGGCTCAGACCGGGGCCGAGGACTTTCAGCCACCGCTCGCTGTCCGTGAAGCGCCGATCCGCCATCGCCTCCAGCAGGCGATCGGCGAACCCGGCTTCGGCCAGGGCAGGCGCCACCGTTTCCACGCAGTTCAAGTCTAGATCGGACAGCACCCGCGGATCCGCGAACGCCTCGGCCGCGGCTCGGTCGCGATCCTCGGTGGCCAGGACGGGTAGCAACTGCAGGAGGCACACGGCTCGCTCGCTGCCGTCAAGCTTCTCGCGTACCCAGTCCGCGGCAAGCGGTGCCAGCCTGGCCGGGACGATGCTCATCAGCCCCGAGTAATGCAGGCCCGGGCCCAGATCGTACACGGCCCTGCCGGAGAGATCACCCCACCGACGCGATGCTTCCCGGTCGGCGAACACCCAGGCGAGCACGTAATCCAGCAGGTCATCGTGCAGCCAGGGCGCGGCGGCGACGAGGGACCGGCTGTGCAGCATCCCACCCCCGTGCCACTCGTCCAGGAACGGCGCTCGGCGCGTGATCTCGCCTTGCAGCGCGTGGATCAACCGTTGCGTGGGCATGTCCCCGGTCCGGGTTTCACCCCGGTGCCACAACTCCTCTGCGAGCTGCCGAGGCACTCGGCGGGTCAGGTGCGACGCGGCGTACACCAAGCCCTGCCCATGGGGATTGATCAGCTCCAGCGCCGCTGCCAACGCTTGGCGCGCCATAGGCGCGGGCAGAGCCGGTATCAGCTCGGCCAGCACCCACACCCGAACCATGTCGCGGCAGCGATGGTCCTGCGGCAGCCAACCCGCCGCTTCGACAGCCTCGTCCGGTAATCCGAGGTCGAGCAGCCGGCGAGCCCACGCCCCGCTGGCCCAGGCCAGGTCCTCCGAGTAGGCCGCCTTTAGTGACTCGAGGATCTGACGCAGCGCGCTCAGCTCCCGGTAGTCCAAGTGGGCGGCCAGCGCGACCACCCCCTCGGCGCGACCACCGTCACTGACTAGGCCGGCCACGTAGGCCAGCGCCCGGCTGGGCCGCCACAGCCCGTACCGCACCAGCTCTCCGACGAGTCGGGGGCTGATCCCACCCTGCAGCGCAGACTGTTCACCGGCGAGCGACGCCGCGCCGCAGATCTGCTCCGGCAGATAGGGCGGCGCGCGGCCGGCATCGACCGCCGCTGCGTTGACCGCGCGCGCGTACGCCAGGACCCGCGAAGCGTCCCTCCGATAGCCGTCGACGCCGTCGTCGTTCTGGTCCTGCACCTGCCGCCACTTCGGATGCACCAGTCGGTAGGCACTCGCCATCGGCAGCGCCGTGGCGACTCCGTCTACCGCACTTGTGGGCAGCAGGTGCGCCGACGCGTGGCGAACCAGATAGGTCGGCACGATGCTGGGGAGCAGTCGGCCGCCGACAACCTCGTCGAGCACCCGTTCGGCCCACTCGACATAGGCCCCGGCGTAGCTCTCGTACTCGTCATTCTCACGCAGCCACTCGCGGCGTGCCTCGGCAATCAGCGGGTGTGCCAGGACCACCGAATCTCGCTCCGGCCCGGAAAGAAGGAACCGGTCCAGCAGGTTCAGCGCATGGTGCAAACGTTCGGCGTCCACGTCGCTGCCCACACGGGCGAGCAGAGGCCGCAGTTGAGCTCTCGGTAGTGGTCCCTCGGCGAGCGCGAGAAGGTTGAGCAGCCGTAGCGCGCTCTTGATCCGCTTGGCATCACGACGGTCCCACTGTCGGCGTTGCTCGGTCAGCCAACGCGCCAGATACCCGGCGATGCCGACCCGTACCGTCCCGGACTCCTCCGGCCATCGCGCCGGCAGAGCCGCCGGCTGCTCGGCCAGGTCGCGCAGGTACAGGGCGGTGGTCACTGGCTCCCCGTCGGTCAGTCGATGGAGCCGTGCGGCCAGCTCCGCGTTGCCATCAGCGGTGCCTCGCACCTGGTCGATCAGGACGGCGGTCGCCTCGGGGCGCAGCGGTCCCAGCACCGTCGAGGTGCACCGGCCGATGTCCAGGTCGAGCAGGTCCATCCAGTGCCGGGCGGTGGGCCGCTGCCTGGTGTGACGGGCGGAGAGGACGACCCGGACCCGCTCGCCCAGACGGCGTGGGAGGTGCTGGGGGCCAGGCTCCCAGTCGCCGGCCTCGTCCAGCGCGTCGATCACCACCAGCAGTGTCGATCCGTCGGGCGCGGATGCCGCGAGCAGGGCGTTCAAGTGGTCGCGGCACGCCGCCGCGCTCGCCATCCGGTCGTACGGCACTCCGTGCAACCGGGCCACGCGGTGTAGCAGCGAGCGAAAGACGTCCTGCGCGCTCGTTGCTTCGTACCGTCCGCTGATCGGCACGAATATGACGTGCAGACCGGATACCGGCTGCTCGGCCAGCGCCGCAACCCACCGGGCCAGCAGTGTGCTCTTGCCGGCTCCGGCCCCGCCGGAGATCAGGTGGTACTGAGGGGCTTGCGGTTCGCTCAGCCACTCTTGCAAGGCGGCTAGTTCCGCGTCGCGGCCGGCGAAGGGCAGCGGCCCAGCCAATCCGTACAGATGGCTGTCGAGGAAGTTGGCCACTACCGACCAGCCGGGTGCGCCCGGATCGCCGGTGAGCCGGGCGACGGCGTCGGCGGCCGGCTCCGAGCCCAATTCGGGCCAGCGGCGCAGCACTTCTCCTGCCGGCACCGCGTAGATGGCACCGCCGACGGCGATGCCTGGGTCGTTCCTTTCCGACTGCATCCACCGCAACACACCGATTGCGGGATGTGAGCCGGGGAACGCTGCCAGCACGGGTCCGCCGCTGAACCCGTGCGGCCTTAGGCGCGCAGCGACTTCCGGTGAGTAGAGCCGCATCACCGGCTGCCCGGTGCCGATGGTTGTGCTCGACACGCGGATTTCCGCCGATATCACCTGGGGGTCGAGCAGAGAGGGATTATCGGTGGGCCAGCCGATGACGTCAACCGTGGTGAAGCGAGCGGGCGACAGGCCGGTGTCCAGGCCGACGATCGACCAGCCGGCCGGAATCGGGGTGGCCGGGTCGACGGCGAGCAGGGCCACGTCGAGGCGCGGGTCATGGTCGAGGTAGTGGGCGAGCAGGCTGACGTCGCTGCTGAGGACGACGTCGACGTCCGGGTACCGCAGTCGGTCCAGGTCGCTGCGCGCGGCGAGGCAGTGCCAGCAGGTGATCAGCCGGTCGTGGGCGACCGCGAAGGCGGTGCCGAGCCAACTTCCGTCCGGGCCGCGTAGGCGTCCGACCGCACGGGGGCTCATGTCTTCTGCTCCGCATCGGCAGCGCCGGACGGCCCGCCCGCTTCCTCGCCGGATGCCGGTGCCCGGGCGGGCGACCGCCGGGTCCACGTCAACGATGCCTGGAATGCCGCCGCGCTCTTCGCCTTGGCGATGATGACGCCGGACTCCGCCTCCAGGTTGAGTGCCAATTCGACACTGATCTGCGACAGCTCCCACGCCCCTTGCGGCGCCTGAGCCATCCGCAGTTCCAGGGCGCGACGCAGTTGTTCGCCCACGGCACCGATCGCGGCCCCCAACTCCGCAGCGCGATCGCTGAATCGCTCCACAAGATCGGCCGGCCCGAGGTGCCCGAGGAACCTTGGATCGGGCACCACCTCGACGTGTACCGGAGCCCCGACATCGTTGTCCGGCTCGCCGCTGGTTGCGTGGTTGCCCTCCGACCCGTCCACGACGTACTCCCTGGACCGCCCGCCACGGGCCCTTAGGAGCCACGTGAGTTTGGCGACAGCGTAGGGCGGAGGGGAATGCGTCGGATATCGATCTGTCGGAGGGTGGACAGGGACTCAGTCTGAAGGAGGCAAAACGGGCGGCGGGTTGTGCTTGCATGCGAAGCCGCACGCTCACCACGTCGGTAGGTGCGGAGGGGGACGTCCGGGATCTGCCCCGGACCGAGGTCGCACATGACGTCGCCCGGGGGAGGAAATCCTCGCCCCGTTGAGTCCACGTTGACTGGGTGATTGCTGCCTTGTCGCACGCTACTGAAAGGCGACTGGGAGGGCACCAGGAGGCGGTTCGCATGGCAACCAGGAGGATTCCGGTCTACCTGCACGCTAATGACCCGATCTCGTACGTCGGTGTAGCCGGTCAACTGCGACCTCGGCCCGAGGTTCGGGTGCTCGCTCCCGAGGAGGTCGGGGAGGCTGGCGTCGGGCTGGTGGTGGCTGACTCGATCGACGACGAGGCGCTGCGGGTGCTGCGTGAACTGCGGTGTGGGGGCGTACCCCAGTTGGTCGTGGTCGCCACCCAACTCGACGAAGCTGATCTGGCCGCCGTCATCGAGGTCGGTGTCACTGGCGTGATCCGCCGCGTCGAGGCGACGCCGGACCGACTGGTGGCTGTGATCACCAGTGCCGCGCAGGGCGAGGGCAGCGTGCCGCCGGACCTGCTCGGCCGGCTGCTCAATCAGGTGGGGCGCCTGCAACGGCAGGTGCTCGGACCGCGTGGGTGGACCTTCTCGGGCCTGACCGAACGTGAGATCGAGGTGTTGCGGCTCGTCGCCGACGGGTTCGACACCGCCGAGATCGCCCTGAAGCTTTCGTACTCCCAACGCACCGTGAAGAACGTGCTGCACGACGTCACCAGCCGCCTCCACCTGCGCAACCGCTCGCACGCCGTCGCGTACGCCCTGCGCCACGGGCTCATTTAACCGTCGCTCGGCCATCGGAGGCACTAATGATCCACGAGGTGGACGACGCGCTGCGCCGGGTGTTGCGCGCCGAGGCGCTTACCGGCAACGACGTCGAGATCGCCCTCGACGCGCCCACCAAGGAGTGGGCCGCCCGACGCAACGCGCCGACGGTCAACATGTACCTGTACGACATCCGGGAAGACCTGCGCCGTCGCCAGCGGGGCCTGCTCAACGAGTACGGCCCGGACGGCCGGGTCTCCGCCCGACACCTGCCGCCCAGGTACGTCAAGATGTCGTACCTCATCACTGCCTGGACCCAGCGCCCAGAGGACGAGCATCGGCTGCTGTCGTCGCTGCTGCTCACCCTGCTCGGGTACGAGGCCCTCCCGCCTGCGGTGCTCACCGGTTCCCTCGCGGCGCTCGGTCTGCCGGTGCCGATGACCGTGGCGCTGCCCCCACCGGAGGACCGGGCGTTCGCCGACGTGTGGACGGCACTGGGCGGCGAGCTCAAGCCATCACTCGATGTGGTGGTCAGCGTGCCGATCGACGCTGGACGTCGCTACCCGGCCGCCCAGGTGGCCACCGACGGTATGCGTCTGGACGTCGACGGGGACGGGCGCGTGGGCGATCGCCGGGACGTCGAGCACCACAGCCCGACGGTGCCCGCGCCGCGACCGGCCATGAGTCGGGTACGGGGGCAGTAGATGGCCCCTCCCGCCGAGCTGCTCGCCCGCTTGGCCGCGCTGGAGCGGCGGGTGCGGGACTCGGTCGCCGCCCGGCGTGCCACCGATCCTAGCCCGGACGACCCGTTCCTGGGCTTGTATTTGTCCGATCAGGCGATCGACGGGCTGCTCCAGGCGCCCCGGTTGCCCGACCCGGCGCCGCCGCCGGGTCTGGCGCTGCTGCCGGCGGCGGCTGGTCTCAGCGCGTTGGACACCGAACTGTTGCTCGTGGCATTGGCGCCCGACGTCGACAGCCGCTTCGAGCAGTTCTACGGCTACCTCAACGACGATGTCACCCGCCGCCGGGCGACCGTGGGGCTCGCCCTGCGACTCTGCGGCGTACCGGAGGCGGCAGCGGCGGGACGGGCCCGCCTCGCCGCCGACGCGCCGTTGATCGTCACCGGCCTGCTCGCCGTCGAGGAGCCGGAGCGGCCGTTCCTGTCGCGTGCGCTGCGACTCACCGACCGGGTGGTTGGTCACCTTCTCGGCGACGACCGGACGGACCCGGACCTGCACCCGCTGCTCGACGACGCGGTGCGGCCGGTGCCCGATCTGACCGACGCCGACCTGCTGGCTCGCGCTCTCGGCGACGGGGTTCGCCTGGCGTACCTGCGGGAGCGCCAGGGTGGTAGCGGCCTCGCCCTGGGCGTGAGCGCGCTCGCCCGGTCCGGCATGAGGGCGCTTGCGGTCGACGCGGCCCGCCTGGCGGACTCGCCGCAGCTCGCCCGGCCCCTGGTCTGCGAAGCGTTGCTCAGCGGAGCCGGCGTGGTACTCGGCCCGCTCGACCGAGTTGACGTGAGCGCTGCCGTGGAGGCGTTCTCCCGCACGCAGGTACCGCTACTGCTGTACGGCGTGGTGGGCTGGGACCCTCGCCAGAGCCGGTGCTCGCCGCTCCGCGTGGACGCCGTCCCGATCCCGCCGGCCGTACGGGTCGCCGCGTGGCGGGACGCGCTGGACGGACGGCTCGCCTCCGGCGTCGACCCGGCCGCGGTGACCGCGCACTTCACGCTCGGGCCGCTGCAGATCCGGCGGGCCGCTCAAGACGCCGTGCTGTCCGCCCGCGCCGCGGACGGCACCGTCACCGCCGACCTGCTGCGGCAGGGCGCGCGCAGCCAGAACGCCGCCGGCCTGGAACGGCTCGCCCGTCGCGTCGAGCCCGCAGTCGACTGGTCGGACCTCGTGCTGCCCACGGCGGTGCTCGGCCAGCTCCGCGAGCTGGCGGCCCGCGCGCGCTACCGCGACCAGGTGCTCGACCAGTGGCGGATGCGCCCCGGCGGCGGTCGCGGCCGTGGAGTGACGGGCCTCTTTGCCGGCGACTCGGGCACCGGCAAGACGATGTCCGCGGAGGTTGTCTCCGCCTCGCTCGGTCTCGACCTCTACACCGTCAACCTCGCCACGGTGGTGGACAAGTATGTGGGGGAGACCGAGAAGAACCTCGAATTGATCTTCTCGGAAGCGGCCGGTGTCAACGGAGTCCTGCTCTTCGACGAGGCGGACGCGATCTTCGGCAAGCGTTCCGAGGTGCGTGACGCCCACGATCGGTACGCCAACATCGAGAGCGCGTACCTGCTGCAGCGCATGGAAACCTTCGACGGCATTGCCATCCTCGCCACGAACCTGCGCGCCAACCTCGATGAGGCGTTCACCCGACGGCTAGACGTCGTCGTGGACTTCCCGCTGCCCGACGAGGAGCTGCGTCTGACGTTGTGGGACCGGTGCTTGGGCGCCAGGTTGCCCCGTTCGTCGGACGTTGACCTGAACTTTCTGGCCACGGCGTTCGAGCTGGCGGGCGGTCACATCCGCTCGGCGGCGGTGACCGCGGCGTATCTCGCGGCCGAGGCGAGACGGCCGGTCGGCATGGCCGACGTGGTCGGCGCTGTCGCCCGGGAGTACCGAAAACTCGGCCGACTGTGCCTCGACCGCGAGTTCGGCCAGTACCTGGCGTTGGCGACCTGACGGCCGCGGGGCGACGCCGACGGCGAGGAGAAGAGGAGGCGGGCAGCGATGAGCGTGACATGTCGAGCTTGCGGTCGGGCCAACGCGGACGGTGCTCAGTTCTGCGCGAACCCGGACTGCGGCGAGTATCTGGGGTGGGCGGGTGATCGGCCGAGCCAGGGGCAGCCGCCTCCTCCGCACCCCGCCCGCGGTACCGTCCCGCTCGGTGCGACCGCCCAGTTCGGCCGACTCCCGGCGGAAGGCGGTGGACCGAACGACGGTCGGGACCAGCGCGTGGGGGTGCGTGCGACGCTGGCCGACAACGTCGTCGAGGTGACGCCCGGCTCCAGTGCCTCGACCACGCTGTCGGTCTACAACGCCGGCACGAAGGTCGAGGGGCTCCAGATCACGGTGACCGGGCCGGCCGCGGCCTGGACGGTCGTTGAGCCGGCGGAGTTGTCCATCTATCCCGAGCAGACCGGCACGGTGACCTTGCGTTTCTCGCCGCCGCGGGCCTCGTCCTGTCCCGCCGGCCACGCCTGGTACGTGGTGCGACTCGACTCGACCGTCCACCGACAGCTCACCGTCACGGCGAACGGCGTTGCCGCCGTCGCCGCGTACCACGACGTCGCGGCCGAGCTGGTTCCGCCCAGCTCGTCCGGGCGGGGCGCCACGAAGCACCAGGTGGTGGTGGACAACCGCGGCAACATCGTCGAGCGCGCCGGGCTCAGCGCGGCCGACGACGAGGGGGCCTTCCGGATGGTGCTCGGCCGGACCGCCGTCGAGCTGCCGCCCGGTCGCGCAAGCGTCCCGCTGACCGTACGAGTGCCGCGGCGCTGGTTCGGCCGACCCCGCGCCGTGCCGATCCACGCCACCGTCGCCGTGGAGGGCGCCAGTGCTCCGCTGCGTGCCGACGGCACCCGGCACGTCGTACCGGTGTTTCCGCCCTGGGTGCCGGCCGCCGCCCTGGTCACGGCGCTGCTGCTCGGCGGCGGCGGTGCCGCGTTCGCCCTCGCCAGCGGCGATGACAGGACCCCTGGCCCGGCGGCCCAGTCGCCGACGTCGACGCCGCCAGCGGTGACGACCGGCCCGCCGCCGACGACTGGCCCGTCGCCAACACCTTCGCCGCCCGCTACGCCATCGACCGGGGAATCCTCGACGCCCCCACCTACCGCCACGCCGAGCAGCCAGCCGCCAAGCTCCGCCCCGGATCCGCTCGACAAGATCGAGCCGGCCGACTGCCTGCCCTACGACCCCGAAGAGTTGAAGATTTACGACGCCGGAGCGATCGGCTGGCGGTTGGTGGAAACCCTCGCCGACGGGCAGGAGCACGGGATGCTGATACTGGACAACGAGGCCGACGCCACCGCGGCGCTGACGGTCGCCCGCCGGTCCACCAACTTCTGCTTCATCGGGCGCGGAAACACCCGGCCCAACCACGTTGACTACCTCGTCCAGTACTGGAAGGGCGCGTCCGGACAGACGACGACGATCGAGTCGCCGGACTGCATCCCGTACGGCAAGGCGGGCTTGACGATCGTCGACGAGGGTGACAGCGGCTGGCTGCTGACCGACGGGTCGTCGCGGATGCTCATCCTGGACAACGAGCAGGACGCGAGGAACGCGTTGATCGTCGCCCAAGCGCACAGCAAGCATTGTTTCATCGGGCGAGACAACGCCCGGCCGAACCGCCGGGACTACATAGCCGAGTACTGGCTCCGGTGACCCGCCCGTCGACGCGAGCGGATCTGCCCCTAAAGGGCGCGCGGATCTGCCCGTTGGTGCGCGCGGGCACCCCTGGCGTCCAGCTGGCGGACGGCCGCACGCTGAGGCGGTACGGGCAACGAGCGGAGGTACTGCCATGCGCGGGCACGACCACGACCTGGAGAGCGGCCTTCGTCCCAAGGGCGACCGCATTGAGCGCGACGACGGCGGTGACCTGACATATCGCGCCGCGGCGGCGGGGCGGACCGACGTGCTCGGCCCGGCCGGGCTGCTCGGCCTGCAACGCGCGATCGGCAACGCGGGCGTGAACGCGCTCGTCGATGAGGAGCGCTCGCCGGTGCTCGATGTGGTCAACTCCGGCGGTGGGAGCCCGCTGGACGTGGAAACCCGTGCCGACATGGAGTCCCGCTTCGGTCACGACTTCGGCGATGTGCGGGTCCACATCGACGGTGCGGCGCACGAGTCGGCCCGGGCGGTCAACGCCCACGCGTACACCGTCGGCTCCAACATCGTCTTCCAGCGCGACAAGTACGACCCCGCCTCTGAGGGCGGCCGGCACATGCTCGCGCACGAGCTGACCCACGTGGTGCAGCAGCGCAGCGGACCGGTCGACGGCACGGAGGCCGGCGCGGGAGTGAAGGTCAGCGACCCGTCCGACCGGTTCGAGCGCGAGGCGGTGGCGAATGCGGACCGGCTGTTGTCCGCCCCGGCTCCGGTCGTCTCCACCGGTCCCGCCCAGGCCGTGCAGCGCTCCGCGGACGGCGGCGCGTCAGTGCAGCGCCAAGAGGAGGCCGAGGACGAGGACAAGACCGCGCAGACCTATGTCCAGCGCCAGGAAGAGGAGAAAGATGAGCAGGCGTGAGTGTCTGTTGCCGAGCGAGCGTCAGGGATACGGGCAACGGGCGGGGTGGGCCTCGCTCGCCGCAGCCCTGCTCCTGCTGATGCTGACCGCGTGCGCTGGCGGGGAGTCCGAACCGGCCCGGCCGGAGAGCGTGGTCACGGTGGTGCCGGATGGCGCTGGGGCGACCGAACCAAGCGGTGAACGGCCACAAGGCCAGAACCCTGGACTCGGAGACAACGTGGTGGACGGCCATACATATGACCCGCAGGGAAGGCCTCTGGCCGGCGTGGATGTCTATTTCTATGTCGTGCCGAGAAGCTTCGGGTCCTTCTACCAGGCGAAGAGCGGGGTGGACGGCTCGTACTCCTACCGCCTGCCGGAGGGCGTATACCGCGTGTTTGCTGAATACTCCGGCCCGGGCTCGCGGGAGCCGGAGATCGGCGAAGATCTCCAAACGATGGACGGTGAGTTGGCGGTGTCCATCACCGTCCCACCGAGCCAGACCATCGACTTCCAACTGGTCCGCTAGCCTCCGACCCCCTTCTCGGCAGCGCGTTGCCCGTGGCGATGGATGTCATCTGGTTTCCGGTTGGGTCTTGTGATCCTCGCGGTGTGGCCGAGCGACTCACTACCGGTGGTGGGTGGACAACCCCTGGCCACCGTGCCTTCGCGCCGTCCGGGTGGGCGGCGGGCGTTAGGTTGGGACTGTGCGGGGCAGGGAGCAGTGGGACCCGGACCTGGTCCGTGTTGTCCATGTCCGGTCACGCTCGATGTCATTGGTCCGGCAAGCGGTCGGTGACGATGGCGACGATGTCCTGTGCTTGAAGTGCCGCGGCGGTACGGATTTTGTCTTCGGTCGGCAGTGGCTCCATGTGGCCGCGCAGATCCTGTTTGGCCTTGTCAGCGTGGTCGGACTGGACCTTGTTGGCCGTCAGTTTGATCCGGGAAGTGAACAGCGCGGGCAGCTTCTGGACAAGAGTGGACTTCAACTGGTTTCGCTTCGCCGCGAAGCTCGCACGCGCGGCCGCGAGTCTTTCGGCGCCACCCTGCCTGATGCGCTTAGCGGTGATGTTTCGCCCTTCGATCGTCGGTGTGCCCTGCGCCGCAATCGCCTTGAGTTGACGGATAAAGTTCCAGTCTGCCCCCTCAATCCCACGAGTCTTGGCAGTCGCGGCCGACTTGTAGATTAGGATTGTGTGCTGACGATTGTCCTCACTGCTGCCGCGTTCGATGATTTCGGTCTCGCCGAGCTGTTCGAGCAGTGTGGAGACGAGTCTCACGGGGATGATGTGCTCGGACTCCAGCATCCGCTCCGGCACGTCGCCGGAATGTCGCGAAGGCTGCGAACCATGAGGTGCGATGTTGCCGAGCCCGCTGGGTCGATCGCGGTTGGTTTGCGTGCCTGCCGCACCGATTCTGATAAGTAGGTCGGCCACGAGCGGTGCGAGCCGGTCGAGCTGGGCCTGCGCCGCAGGCCCGGCATTTGCGCGCGCTGAGGTAATCGTATTCTGAGCCCTGTCGATTTGCGCCATGACAGCGTTTACATGAGACTCCACGTCGATGGCCCGCCCCTCCTTCCTCCATCGTCCTTGAAGAGCGGCTACCCGGGCCCGGATCTTCTCCCTCAACGGGCCTTCCGTTGAGGCCATGCGGAACTGACCCGTCTTTGGATCCACGCTCAATGTGTGCGACTCAGCACCTGCTCTGAACGGCTTCCGAACGATTCCGAGCGTCTCACCAACTTTCCTGACGCCAGTCTTGATCTTCCCTTTGGCCCACGCCTTGCCGGCGGCGACCTTGGCCTTGACCTTGCCGCTGATGCCCGCGATACCGCGGATGATCGGGCCGGCGAGCTTGAGGCCGGTCTTGATCACGAAGTCGAGAGCCTTGTTGACCGGCTTCTGCAGCGTCTCCACGATCTGGCGGATCTTCTGGCCGATGCCGCCGAGGCCGATCGCGCTGGCCAGGAAGCCGATGAGGATCGGCACCATCTGGCCGAGCACGTTGTTGATCTTCTCGACCACGCCGCTGATGTTGCCGCGGGCGATCTCGGCGACCGAGTCGAGCACGGTGTTGACGAACTTCGCGATCCGGCTGGCGTTGTTCACGAAGAACATCACGACGTCGTAGATCAGCTTGCAGGCCTTGATGAACGCCGCCGCAGGGTTCAGCAGCCCGATAAGCCACGTGATGCCGGCCGTGATGATCTTCGTGATCACGAAGTCCTTCACCTGCTCGAGGATCATCTCCTTGATGTCGCCGAGCTTCTCGATGAGCATCTGCCACAGACCCGCAACGCCCTGGCTCGCGAGGACCTGGAAGATCTCGACGCCCTTCTCCGCGGCGGTCATCGCCCGCTCGCCGATCTGCCGGACAATGCGGTTGCGGATGTTGGCCCAGGTCAGGCCGAAGATTGACGCGAGTAGCTTGATGATGCCCTTGACGTCGAAGGTGGCGGGCAACTCGACGCCGCCCTCCGCGAGCGCCCCGAAGAGCCAGCTCATCAGGCCCTTGCGGAGGTGGTCGAGGATGTTGTCCTTGAACTTGAGGATGCCGCCCTTCACGCCTGCGATCAGGTTGCCAAGGAACCCGACGGGGTTCTTGATGATCTCGCCGACGACACCGGCCGCGCGGGCGAGGACGTTCTTGAGTACTGCGACGAGCTCACGGATCGTGTTGATGACGGCCTTGATCGCGCCGACGGCCTTGTCGACCAGGCCCTTGTTCTCGGCCTGCAGGGCCTCGATCCGCTCGTCGAGCCCCTTGCGCGCCTCGACGTACTTTGTGGCGAGGGCATCGACCGTCGCTTCCTGCTTCTCCTCGACGTCGCGCTCCAGTTGCGCGAACCGGTCGCCGATCTCCTTCGACGCCTCCGCGCCGACTTTCTTCAGATCCGCGGGGAGGCTCTTCACGTACGCCGCGATCTCGGCCCGACCGGCCGCGATCCGCTTCTTGGCGGCGGTCAGGTCGTTGCCGACGATGTCGGCGACCCGCGAGATCACGCCGTCCATCTGCTTGAGGTAGAGCTCGCGACCGGCCTCGTAGAACTCGTTGACCTTCGACGGCATCCCGAGCAGCTTGTCCTTGGCCCAGCGCAGTCGGCCCAGCCAACCGCCGTACCGGTCCTTCTTGTACGCGGACATCTTTGCGGCCACGTACGACTCGAAGGACGCCCGGGCGGTGGCTTCGCCCTGCTCGAAAACCGACTCCACCTGGGGGTCGATGCCGTCGAGGATCTTCTTCACGCCGGCCTCGGTGGCGGCGAAGATGCTCTGGATCTTCGCGGTGACCTCGGCGCGCTTCGCCTCGTCCTTCGACTTGGTCTTGCCCTTGTCGGCGACAAGCTTGGCGAGCGCCGCGCCCTTGGCGCCCTGCATGCTGGCGACGCCCGAAGCGGTCTCGGCGGCGGCCTCGGCCTTGCCGTGCTGGATGACCGCCTGCTCGTGCTGGCGGAACTCGGCGGGCGCGGTGTCGGCGTGCGCGGCGGCGGCTTCTTTGTCGGCGAGGGCCGACTCGAACGCGGGCTCGCCGGACTGCGCGAGCTGCGCGTCGGTGACCTCCGCCTCGGCCATTTCCTGGTTGACCTGGTGCTTGCCGGCCTCCAGGTTGGTCTGTTCGGCTGGCGCCGGCTTGGGTACGGCGCCTACGGCCGGGATCGGCACGGCCTGCCCCGGCTGCTCCTCGCTCATCGGCGCGACCGGCTTCGCGACCGCCTTGGATTGGTCCGGGGCCGCGTCAGTGGCCGTTTCGATGTCCTTGGCCTGGCCCTGCGTGCCCTGGGTGACCAGGCCCTTGACCTCGCCCTTGACCTCGCCCGCCTTGCCGGAGGACTTGTAGTCGTCGGCCTCCTTCAGCGTCTTCGGTGACTTCGCCCCGATGGCCGCCTTCACCGCCGCGATGAAGGCCCTCTTGTCGAACGTGCCTGCCTGCTGGGCGTCCATCGTGTCGACCTTGGCCGCCTTGGCCTGCCCGGCGATGTCGTCGGTCGGGGCGAGCGCCGCGTCCTGCGCCTCTTTCGCCTTCGACGCGGCCGATGGATGGGCCTTCTTGGCTCGTGCGAAGCCCGTCACGTTGCCCTTCACCGCCGCGAACGCCGGGTCGTCGTCCGGCCGCACCGTCGTGGGTGAAACGGGCGGCTGGAGCAGGTGATCCGCGGACAGCGGAGCAGGGGCCATCGCGGTCGCCCCGACTCCGCTGAGGGCGGCCGCCAGGGCTGTGCCGCCGTGGGCATTCGCGGGGGCCTTGCCGCCCGCCCTCCCGCGCGCCTTCGCGCCCGCCTTTCCGAGCGGGCTGACCGCGGGTACGGGCTTGGGCGGCGGAACGGGCTTCTTCGCGGCTACCGCGGCCGGCCCGAAGCCCGTCACCGTCACCGCGAGCGCGGAGGCCGGCGGCTTCGGGCCCTCGAGGTCGACCGGTACGCCGGCCGCCTTTGCCGCCTTCAGTCCCTTCCCGACGGTGTCGATCACCGGCTCGTCGCGGCGGAACTCTCGAAGAGCGGCGTCGATGTCGGTGACAGCCTGCTCGCCGGGCGACCTCAGCCTCGCGGCCATGAGGGCGCTGACTGCCGCGTTGCCGGCGCTTCTCTGCAGCGCCAGAACGGCATGCGGACCAACCGCGGCGCCTCGGCCGTTGCCGCCGGCCCTTTGCCTGCCATTGGCGAGGGTGTCACCGACCTCGACCCTCGCAGATTCCGCTGTCCGACGCGCGCCGGTCATGACTTGAGGGTGGCCAAAGCGACTCCGCTCGACGTCCGGCGCCCGGGCACTCCCCGGGGCACTCCCGGTTGCCCGAAGGGGCATTCGGTGAACCTGTCGGCCGAACTCACGGGGGTGACAGCGGCGCCGCAGCATGAAGAACAACCTTCGCCTGCCCGTTCGGGCACCCAGTTCTTCCCGCCCGCACAGCCCGGTGGCCGTTACGCAGCCGTCCCGTGCGGCCACAGCATCGGTCTACAGCCAGTCGACGAGGAGGCGTGATGCCCAGCTATCTCTCGCCCGGGGTGTACGTCGAAGAGGTCGCGGCCGGCTCGCGGCCGATCGAGGGAGTGGGCACCGCCGTCGCCGCCTTCGTCGGGTTCGCGCCGCAGGGGCCTTTCCACCGGCCGACCCTGGTGACGAACTGGGGCCAGTACACGCAGATCTTCGGGGAGTTCGCCGAGAACTGCTACCTCGCGCATGCCGTCTACGGCTTCTTCCTCAACGGCGGCGGTACCTGCTACGTCGTACGCGTGGGTGGCGAGCGTACCGAGGATGCCGACGGTGGCAACGGCGACAACCGGGCGGTCGCGGCGGCGCCCCAAGCGACCCTTGGCGGCTACCGGTTCGTCGCACGCGAGCTGCCCGCAGCCGGCGCGAAGACCGGCGACATCAGCGTCGAGGTCAGCGAGGCCACCGGCGACGGTGCCGGCGAGGACCGCTACACCGTGGTCGTCAAGCAGGGCGGCAAGCCTGCCGAGACCCACGAGGTGACCACCAAACGCGGCAAGGACAACGTGGTCACGGTCGTGCGTGAGAAGTCCAAGCTGATCAACGTCGAGGAGGTGACCACCGGCACCGGGCTGGCCAAGGGCACGGTAGCGCTGCGCCCGGCTGCGGCGCCGGCGCCGATTCCGCAGGAGGTCGTCGCCGACGACTACGTGGGCGATGTCGCCGAGCGGACCGGTTTCGGCGGCCTGGAGGCCGTCGACGAGGTCACCATGGTGGCGGTGCCCGACCTGATGAGTGCGTACCGGCGCAATGGGGTGGACCTGGAGACCGTCAAGGCAGTCCAGCTGGCGATGATCGCGCACTGCGAGCTAATGGGCGACCGGATGGCCATCCTGGACGCCCCGCCGGGCCTGTCGCCGCAGCAGGTCAAGGAGTGGCGGACGGACCTCGCCGGCTACGACTCCAAGTATGCGGCCCTGTACTACCCCTGGATCAGGGTTTTCGACCCGGCGACCGGCACCAACGAGTACATGCCGCCTAGCGGCCACATCGGCGGGATCTGGGCACGCAACGACGCCAGCCGGGGGGTGCACAAGGCGCCCGCGAACGAGGTCGTCCGCGGTGCGATCAGCCTCGCCACCCAGGTCACCAAGAACGAGCAGGATCTGCTGAACCCGATCGGGGTGAACTGCATCCGGACGTTCCCCGGCCGTGGCGTGCGGGTGTGGGGGGCGCGCACGCTGTCGAGCGATCCTGCATGGCGTTACCTGAACGTGCGTCGGCTCTTCAACTACCTGGAGGAGTCGATCCTCGCCGGCACGCAGTGGGTCGTCTTTGAGCCCAACGACGACGCACTCTGGGCGCGCATCCGACGCACCATCAGCGCCTTCCTCGTCATGGAGTGGCGCAAGGGGGCGCTGTTCGGGCTCACCCCCGACGAGGCGTTCTTCGTCCGGTGCGACCGGGCGACCAACCCGGCGGAGGCCATCGATGCCGGACAGGTCACCTGTGAGATCGGGGTCGCGCCGGTGAAGCCGGCCGAGTTCGTCGTCTTCCAGCTGGCGCAGATCTCCGGCGGCACCAGCCTGGTCAACGAGTAGGAAGGGCGGTAGGGCCATGGCACTGCCAGATCTGGACACCTCGGTCGGTCATTCCTTCGGTCTGGAGATCGACGGGATCGTGATCAAGCAGATCTCCGAGGTGAGCGGCCTGAAGATGGAGCAGGAGGCCATCGAGCTCAAGCAGAACACCCCGGACGGTAAGTACGTCATCAAGAAGCTGCCCGGCCGGCCGAAGGCGGGGGAGGTGACGTTGACCCGCGGCCTGACCGCCGACAACAGCTTCGAAAAGTGGGTGAAGGACGCGCAGTTCGGCAAAATGGCCGATGCGCGCAAGGGCGGCGCCATCATCGTCTACGACTACGAGGGGAACCCGCTCAAGCGGTACAAGCTGATGAACGCGTGGCCGAAGAGCCTGGAGATCGGCGCGTTGAAGGCGGGCGACACCAGCGTGCTCACCGAGAAGCTCGTCATCACGTACGAGCAGTTGGAAGTCGAGTAGTCCGATGCGCCGAAGCCTCTCCCTGGCCGGGCCGGCGGCCGCCGATCACCCACCCGAACGGCCCCGCGAACCGCTGCGCACCGAGTTCGTCTTCGAACTGCCTCGCGGCTACGTCGACGATGCGGGGGTGGTCCACCGTGATGGCGTCATGCGGCTCGCGACGGCCCGCGACGAGCTCGTCCCGCTGCGCGACGACCGGGTCCGAGAGAACCCCGCGTACCTGACGGTCGTTCTCCTGGCCCGGGTGGTGATCCGTATCGGCACGGTGACCGACGTGCACGTGGGCATCATGGAGAATCTCTTCGCCGCCGACCTGGCATTCCTGCAGGACATGTACCGGCGCATCAACAGCGAGGGACACACCCGGGCCGCCGTGGCGTGCCCGGAGTGCCGGCACCAGTTCGCCGTCGACCTCGCCGGCGGGCGCCTGGGGGAATCGTGACGTACGTGGTCGACCGGCTGCACGAGGAGGTCGCGTACGTCGCCTACCACTTCCACTGGAGCCTTGACGAGATCCTGGACCTGGAGCACCCGGACCGACGCCGGTACGTCGACGAGATCGCCCGAATCAACACCCGCATCAGCCAGGGGAGGTGAGCTGCGATGTGGCCGTGGCGGCGCCGCCGGTTGGCACAGGAGCCAGCGGCCCCGGCATGGACTCCCACCCACCAGGAGTGGAGTGCCGTCGCACCGATCCAGCGGACGCTCGCCGACACCCCGCTCGTCAACCCCGTCCAGCGGTTCAGCGCCGCGCTGGCGGCCTGGCAGGATCCGCGCTTCCTCGCTCCTCTCGAGCACGTGATCGCCCCGGACGAGCCGTCGGGAGTGATCGGGTTGACCGGTGGGCCATCCACGTACGCCCGGGCCGAGGCCACCTACCTGCCGTTGGCGGAGGCGCTGCGACAGCCGGCCAGGCCCCGGCCGACGGCCTCGCCCGCGCAGTGGCTGTCGAGCGCCGTCCAGCGACTCGTCGGGCCCCCAGCGCCGCCCGCGCGGGCGTCCCTTCCCGTGACGGCACCCGTCTCGGCTGACGGCCGCGATGCGGAGACTCCGTCCGCCCCCGCCGCGTCGTCCACGTCCGGGCCCGGACCCGCTCGCGCGCTCGACGGGTTGCCGGTGGCGGCACCGGCCGTCCCTGCCTCGGTGCAGCGGTTGTCCGACCCGGACGCACCCGGTGCCGCGTCGTCGGTATCGCCGTCGGCCGACCCGCCGGATCTCGTCGAGACCGCGGACGGATCGCCGGGGGAGGAGCAAGCCTTGTCGCCCGAGCCGACGTCGGCCGGTTCAGCACCCACCCTCGGGTCGGCCCACGAGCACCACGACGCGTCGGCACCGGCCGCCGGTCCGCCGGCGTCGCTTCCGTCGACCCCCGGCGCGCCGCACCCAATCACGGCCGTGGAGCAAGCGACGAACGTCGGCGACTCGTCTGCGGTCGGGGTCCAGCGCCAGGTCCGCACGGCAGCCCACCCGCCGCTGACCACAACCACCGCCCTCGGAGCCGACACCCAGCGCGCCTCCGCCACAGGCGTTCAGCGGTATGCAGGCAGGGAGGTCCCGCAGCCCTCGATGCGGGATCAGGGCAGCCACCCTAGTCATCTGCCGCGAGTAGACGTCCCGCGTCGGGCCGATACGGAGACGATGGCGCCGCAGCCGATGACCAGTACGGGCGGTGGGCCGGATCTTGGCGGCCCGCCTGCGACCGGCGTCCAACGGCATCCTGTCGCCGCGACCGCGCCGTTGGTTTCGGCACCGAGGCGCCTCGGACTGGGCGCGCCGATCACTCCCGACCTCGACCGGCCCGGCACCGTGGCCGACCCGCCATCGGCGCCCGGACCGGCCCGGGGGCGCCCCGCGGACGCCGGAGATCCAGGGGTGCCCTCGCTCGGCGCCCCCGCCCCCGCCGCTTCGGCTGGCGGTCAGAGCCTGCCGGTGCAGCCGTACATCCTGCCGGTGCAGCGGAATGTCGAACCGACGCAGGTGCCGGAACGGTCCCTGGTCGAGGCCCCGCCGGCCGCCTCGGGTGTCACAGACCTACCGATGGTGCGGCTGGCGCGGTCCGAACCGTATCGGCAGCCACTCGCCGTCGTCCGGCTGATCGGGGAGCGACCAGCGGTGACCAGCGGCTTGGGGCGGCCGGCCGGCCCGTCGTACTCCGGCCCGGACCGTGCCGCACCGCGGACGCCGGTCTTCCGCCTGGTGGATGAGGGTATCGACGCCAGCGCAGCGTCCTTGGCGCGTCCGCATCCGCTCGCGACCACGGACTCCGCGCCGCCCCCGGCGATCGTGGCCCCGGCGACTGGCCGGACCGGCCAGCCTTTGCCTCCTCCGATCAGCCCTCCCGGTCCATCCCCCGTGCCGGTGCAGCGGCAGGACATGCCCGCCGTCGCGGCCGTGCCCGAGATCGCTCCGCCTGCAGAGCTCGCACCTCCCACGACTCCCTCGGCCGTCGATGAAGCGGTGGCGGCGGCAGCCGGCGCGGTGCCGCAAGCGATGGGCGCCGTGGCGTCCCAGGCGGCAATCGGGGCGGAGCCGGAGGAGCTGTTGGCGAAGCTGTTCGACCCGATGTTGCGCCGGCTCAAGGCGGAACTTCGGATCGACCGGGACCGCCGCGGCTGGCTGACGGACCTACCACACTGATCGAGGGGAGCGGCCATGACCGACATCGTCGAAGCCGTCGCGGTGTGCTTCGTTGTCAAGATCGATGACGAGAACCTCGGCGCCTTCAACAGTTGCGAGGGCCTGGGCTGCGAGTTCGTCATGGAGCAACGTGAAGAGGGCGGCAACAACGGCTGGGTGTGGCAGTTGCCCACCCGAATCAAGTACTCGAACGTCAAGCTCTCCCGCCCCGTCACCAAGGACAGCGCGAAGATCGCGCAATGGTTCGCCGGCATGGCAGCCGGTGTCAGACGCAAGACCGCCACGATCGAGGCGCGGACCCTCGAGGGCGCGATCGTGGCCCGGTGGAGCCTCATGGACGTGGTGCCCGTGAGGTGGAGCGGGCCGCAGCTGAACCCGGACACCGCCAAAGTCGCCACCGAGACCATCGAGCTCGCGCACCACGGCTTCCTGGCACCGGCTGGGGGCTGAGATGAGTTCGCCCGTCACGTTCACCGCCGCCGGCACCGCACCGCCCAGCGCCGGCGCCCCCGCCAGCCTGCAGCACGCTGTGCTGGAGCTGCTCGAACCTCCGGCGGGGGGCGGCACGGGCCAGCCCGGCAGAGCCGTCCTGGACATCATCGAGTTCCAGTTCAACCCGAAGGAGCTCAGCCTCACCAAGAACGCCAAGTGGAAGCGGGAGGCGCAGCGCAACGCCCGCAAGAGCGGCCCGCCGGAGTTCACCGGCTCCGACCCCAGCAAGCTCAGCCTGGAGATGTTCTTCGACGCCACCGACAGCATGGACGAGAAGGTGGTCAAGGCCGTCGAGAAGCTCTTCTCCTGCTGCGTCCCTACCGAGAAGAGCCGGCAGGACAAGAAGGGCTCGCCCCCGTGGGTCGTCTTCCGGTGGGGCGGGCTCACCAGCTTCCCGGCGTACGTCAGCAGCGTCACCGCCAAATACACCCTGTTCACGCCGAGCGGAACCCCGGTGCGGGCGCTCTGCACCGTGACACTCGAGGAGATATCCGGGGAGCAGAGCGGACAGAATCCCACTTCCGGCTCGGTCGCCGCCCGCGACATCCACGTCGTCGTCGCCGGTGACACGCTGGCTTCCGTCGCCTTCCGCGCCTACGGCGACCCGGCGCTGTGGCGACGGATCGCACAGGCCAGCAACATCGACGACCCGATGCGACTGCGCCCTGGCACCCGGCTGCTGATTCCCGCGCCCGACGAGCCGGGTGGTCCACATGGTCAATGAGAGCTTCGCTAACACGTTGCTGGTCGAAGTCGAGAGCAACCCCCTGCCAGCCGACCTGGCCGCCCTGATGACCTACGCGTACGTCGAGGACAGCCGCAACCTGCCCGACATGTTCGTGCTGCGTTTCCGCGACCCGCAGCACATCGTCCTCGCCAAAGCCCGGCTCACCATCGGGGCGAAGGTGGCCCTCAAGGTGCAGACGGCCGATCCTGGCGGCCCCCAGCCGCTGACGTCAGGGGAGGTCACCGCCGTTGAACTGGACCTCGACCGCAGCGGCACCGTCGTCGAGGTACGCGGACTCGACATGGCGCACCGCCTGTTCCGCGGACGACGCGTCGCGGCGTACCCCAACATGACCGTCTCCGACGTCGTACGAACCGTGGCCGAGCGCGCCGGACTCAAGCCCGGGAAAATCAGCGCCCTCCCCGGCGTGGGCGGACAGCGCGACACCCAGCTCAGCCAGGACAACATCAGCGACTGGCAGTTCCTCACCCGCCTGGCCGATCTCGTCGGCGCTCAGCTCACCGTCATCGACGGGACCCTGGACTTCCTGCTGCCGGCCCAGCCGGCCGGCGCGCCGGACACCACCGCGAAGGCGACCACCGACCCACTCGTCCTCGAGGCCCACCGCAACCTGGTGGCCCTGCGCGCGTGCGTCAGCGCCGCCGAACAGGTGCCCCGTGTGGAGGCGCGGGGCTGGGACTTCGAACACAAGCAGGAGGTCACCGCCAGCGCGACACCGCGTACCGCCGGGGCGGAAGTGCCGGGTGCGGATCCGGTCACCCTCGCCAAGGCCTTCGACGCCCCGCCGTACCTGGCCGCGGACGCCTCCTGGCATACGCCCGGCACCGTCAAGGCGGTCGCGGAGGCCATCGCAGGGCAGCTCGGCGGGGCCTGCGCCGAGCTCGAGGGAGTGGCCAAGGGCAACGTCAAGCTCCGGGCCGGGGCGGCCGTGGCGCTGGTCAACGTGGGTGAACCTTTCGCCGGGAAATACACCCTCACCAGCACCCGGCACCTCTTCAGCGAACAGGCCGGCTACACCACCGCGTTCACGGTGTCCGGCCGGCAGGAGCGCTCACTGCACGGCCTCGTCACCGGCGGAGGCACCGCCGATGGCCCGGGCCTGGGCGGTCGCCTGGCGCCGGCGATCGTCAGTGACGTACGAGATCCGCTGAAGCAGGGTCGGGTGAAGCTGACCTTCCCGTGGCTCGGCAAGGATTTCAGCAGCGGATGGGCACGCACGGTGCAGACGGGCGCGGGCAAGGGGCGCGGAAGTCTCGTGCTCCCCGAGGTGGGGGACGAGGTGCTGGTCGGCTTCGCCGGCGGCGATATGGACGAACCGTACGTGCTCGGCGGACTCCACAACGGCACCGACGCCGTCCCGGCCTTGACCACCGACCCGATCGACGCGGCCAGCGGCGAGATCACCGCACGCGGTTTCGTCTCCCGCACCGGTCACCGGATCGAGCTGATCGAGAACGACGGCATCGTCCTGGCCACCGGCGACGGCAGGCTCACCATCCGCCTAGACAAGAAGAACGGCGTGGTCGAGGTCAAGGGCAGCAGCGGAGTGACCATCGACGCCGGCACCGGCCCACTGCAACTCAAGGGGCAGAAAGTTGGCATCACCGCCCTGTCGGAGGCCGAACTCACCGCCAACGGCCAGGTCACCGTGCGCGGCGCCCTGATCAGGCTGAACTGAGGAGGGGCCATGCCGCAAGCCGCACGCGCGGGCGATCCGACCGGCCACCCCGGTGTGGTGACCGGCCCAGGCTGCCCCACGGTCCTCATCGGCGGCGCACCCGCCGTCCGGGTCGGCGACCTGCACACCTGTTCCTTCCCCTCCTCACCGCCGCACCCGCCCGGCCCGATCCTGCCGCCCGGTTGCCCCACGGTGCTGATCGGTGGCCAGCCCGCGGCGCGGGCCGGTGACCTGGCCACCTGCGGCGCCCCGATCCTGCCGCCCGGCTGCCCAACCGTCTGGATCGGAGGATGACCGTGAGCAGCGAGTTCATCGGCGCAGGGTGGGCCTTTCCGCTGCGGACCGACCCCACCGGTTCCATCGCCCTGGTGCGCGGCGAGCGGGAAATCATCGAGAGCATCCGGTTGATCCTGGCAACGGCACCCGGTGAACGGCCGATGCGGCCCGAGTTCGGGTGCGCCATCCACGACCTGGTGTTCGCCCCCGCCGACGCCGCGACCGCCGGGCGGATCGCGTACGAGGTGCGCCTGGCGCTTGAGCGATGGGAACCCCGCATCGAACTGGCCGACGTGATCGTGCAGTTCGACGCCGGCGACGCCGGCAAGCTGTTCATCGACGTGCGGTACACCCTGCGGGGCAGCAACGACCCACGCAACCTGGTCTTTCCCTTCTACGTCATCCCGTCGCACGAGGAGGTGGAGGGCTGATGCCGCTACCCGCGCCCAACCTGGACGACCGCAGCTTCCAGGAACTCGTCGACGAGGCGAAACGCCGGGTCCAGCAACGCTGCCCCGAGTGGACCGACCACAACGTCTCCGACCCGGGAGTCACCCTCATCGAGACGTTCGCCTCGATGGTCGAGCAGCTGGTGTACCGACTCAACCGCGTCCCCGACCTGCACTATCTGCGTTTCCTGGAGCTGATCGGGGTGCGCCTCTTCCCGCCGACCGCAGCCCGCGGCGAGGTCACCTTCTGGCTCTCGGCGGCCAGGGAGAACGAGGTGACGGTGCCAGCGGGGGCGCAGGTCGCCAGCGTCCGTACGGTGGCCCAGGAACCCGTTGTCTTCACGACCGAACGGACCCTGTCGATCGTGCCGTGTGAGTTGTCGCGGGTGATGACCGCCGGACCGGAGGGCCACCCGATGGACCGCACGGACGAGCTGCTCGCCGGCGCAGGCCTCGACTGCTTCGCCGCGACGCCGCGGGTCGGCGACGCGATCTACTTCGGTCTGTCGAGCCCGGTTCCCTCCTGTGCCCTGCTGCTTCGCCTCGACTGCGCTACCAGGGGGGAGGGTGTGGATCCGCGCAACCCGCCCTGGCTCTGGGAGGTCTGGCAGAGCGACGGCTGGGCGCAATGCGAGGTCGAGCGGGATACCACCGGCGGATTCAACCGGGCCGGGGACGTCCTGCTGCACGTACCGGAGGCCCACTCCGCCTCGCTCGTCGGACGACAGCGTGCCGGTTGGCTGCGCTGCCGGGTGGTACCTCCGACATCCGGCCAGCCGTTCTACCGGGCGTCACCGCACATCTCGACGGCGGCCGCCGCGACGATCGGTGGCACCGTCACGGTCGTCCACGCCGAGGTCGTCCTCGATGAGGTGCTGGGCATCTCCGAGGGCGTACCCGGGCAGCGATTCCCGCTGGCCCGCCGCCCGGTGGTGGCCAGCGACGGCCCGCTCATCGTGGAGGTGGCCGGCGGCGACGGCTGGCAGGAGTGGCGGGAAGTGACCACCTTCGCCCACTCCGGCGAGCACGACCGGCACGTGGTCCTGGACCGGGTTGCGGGAGAGGTGGTGTTCGGCCCCGCGATCCGCCGGCCCGACGGCACCCTCGGGTACTACGGCGGCGTCCCGCCCAAGGGCGCACCGATCCGGGTGCCTGAGTACCGCACGGGCGGCGGCCTGCGCGGCAATGTGGCCCGTAACGTGCTGGAGGTCCTCCGCAATCCGGTGGCGTTCGTCAGCACGGTCGCCAACCGGCGCCCTATCAGTGGCGGAGTGGACGGGGAGTCGGTGCGCGACGCGGCCATCCGAGGTCCACTCATGCTTCGCACCCGAGAGCGGGCCGTCACCGTCGAGGATTACGAGCAGCTGGCGCGCGAAGCCGCACCGGAGGTGGCGCGGGTCCGGTGCGTCCCGGTCGACGAAACATCCGAGGGCGTCCGGGTGCTGATCGTGCCGGCCTGCCCGGAGACCGTCGAACTGGCACCGAGCGACCTGAAGCCGAAACCCGAGACACTCAGCCGGATCGCCCGCTACCTCGAGGAGCGGCGCTGCCTCGGCGCCCGCATCTCCGTCGAGCCCCCCTTCTACCAGCGGGTGACGGTGGTCGCGCAGGTGCAGGCCCGGGGCCGCGCCTCGGCGGAGGCTCTACGCGAGCGGGCTGTCCGCGCGCTGTACGCGTACCTCGATCCACTGCGCGGAGGCCCGGACGGCAACGGCTGGCCCTTCGGCCGCCCCGTGCAGGCGGGCGAGATATTCGCCGTCCTGCAGCGCCTCCCGGGCGTGGAACTCGTCGACGACGTCCGTCTGTTCGGAGAAGACCGCAAGAGCCCGCTGCAGCGTCTCGACCTGCCGCGCAACGCGCTGATCCTCTCCTACGGTCACCAGATCAGGGTTTCCCGGGGGTGAGCCATGCGAAGTGGCGTACCCGGCCTGCCCACCCCGGTGCCGATCCGGGAGCGGCTACCGGCCGTCTACCTCGACGACGATTTCACCACCCGCCTCACGGGTGCCCTCGACGACGTGCTGGCGCCGATAATCCTCACGCTCGACTGTTTCGCCGACTACGTCGACCCGCGACTTGCGCCCGAGGACTTCCTGACCTGGCTGGCCGACTGGGTGGCCTTCGCGGTTGACGAGAGATGGACCACCGAGCAGACCCGCGAACTCGTCGCGCACGCGGTGGAGCTGCACCGTTGGCGAGGCACGAAACGTGGGCTCGTTGAGCACGTACGCCTGCTGACCGGCGGCGAGGTCGACATAGCCGACAGCGGGCTGTGCGCCTGGTCGGACCGGGCCGGTGGACCGATGCCGGGGGACGGCCCGCCGCAAGTGGTCGTGCGGGTCCGGGTCGACAACATCGAGCGGCTCGATCAACGGCGTTTGCGCGAAGCGATCGTGGAGATCGTGCCGGCTCACGTGCGACTGACCGTGGAGGTGGTGAGCAGCGCGAACGGCCCGGCCTCAGGCGGATGATCGCGTCGCCCGGTGCGCCACCGGTGCCGGTGAGCGTGGACGTGGAAGTTCCGGCCGCGGGGCGAGCCGGTCCAGCGAGGCGAGCACGTCAGCGTAGTCCCGGCGGGCACGTGCCGCTGTGGCCGGATTGCCGAGCATATCGAAAGCGTCCGCCAACAGCCGCCAGCCGGGATCGCAGTAGCGGTCGATCTGTACGCAGCGCTCGGCGGCCGTCACGGCCTCCTCCACCCTGCCGCAGGCCAGGGCCATGGTGGCGAGCCCGACGGCTGCCTCCGCCGCCTGAAGGCGCAGGGCTTCCCGCTCGTGCACCACCCACTCCGCCGGTCCGTCTTCGGGCAGCAGGTCACCGGCGTAGGCGAGCACTGCCCGGCGCAGTGGATCGAGCGCCGCCGTCACGTCGTCCCCCAACCGGGCCCGCCGTGCTTCAGTCAGCGCCGAGGCGAAGTCCGCGATGTCGCTGTAGCCGCCGTCGGGGAGCGCCAGTCGGTATGCGTCCCCGCTACGCGTCACCAGGCCGGACTCGCCCCGCCGACCGCCGGGCTCCAGGAAGCCCCGCAGGCTCGAGAGTGTCACGTGCAGGTTGTGTGTGGCAGCGGTCGGATTCAGGTCACCCCAGAGCGCCTCGATCATTGTCTCCCGGTGCACCGGCCGGCCCGCGTACATCGCCAGCAGCCGCAGCGCCGTGCGGGTGCGCGGCTTGACCGCTGAGAGGTCCAGCACCCGATCCCGCAACCGCATCCGGAAGCCGCCGAAGCAGTGCACCTCCACCGGCACCGGCACCGGCTCCGTCACCCGCGCCCGTTTCCCGCCGTCGATGCCCGCCCACCCGGCGACCAGGCCCAGTGGCATCCCAAACTGCGCCGCCAACGGCCGGGGGTCGGTGTCGGCCAACCCGCAGCGCACCGCCGCCGCAGCAGCCGCCACCCGGGCACCCGGCACCCCTGCCGACCGGGCCATGCCCTCGGTCCGGCGCACCTCCAGTTCGGCGTCGGGCAGTCCCGCAGCCGCCGAGGTGAGCGCGACGAGCGCCTGAGCCCACACCTCCAACACTCCGGCATCAAGGTCACGGCAGTGCCCGAGCAGCTCGCCGGCCTCCGTCACGTCGGCCGTCTCGACGGTCCGCCCCGCGGAATGGACCAGACACAACACCGCACGGGCCAGCGCCGCACCCCACCGGTCACCCTCGCGGTCGCATTCCCGCACCACCGCACGCGCCTCAGCCGATCCCCGTGCGCTGCCGTCGAGGGCGGCCGCCGCCCGTGCCATCCGGGTCAACCACGGCAGCCCGGCCCGTTCGGCGGCCGCCATCACCTCGCCCAGCTGCTGGCGTCCATCGTGCGAACCGGCGGCCAGGCCCCAGCAGGCCTGCAGCAGTCGTACGCCGAGCCCGGCGGCCTCCGCGTCCTCGGCGGCCTCGAGTGGCAGCGAGCGGTACGCCTCCGCGACGTTGCCCGCCAGGAGATAGCCCACCGCCTGCACCAGCGGCTCCCCAGCGGTGCCCGCCGCGACCAGGGTGGGATGGTGGCGCGTGGCCTCCCGCAGTGACGCCGAGTAGTGCCCGGTGACGGCGACCCGCCCCGGCAACCAGGTCGCCGCGAGCCGGCGGGTGAATCTGCAGCGGCTGCGGGCCCGCTCATCGGAGAAGCTGTCCTCGGCGGCCCGCAAATGCCGTACCGCCGCGAGCAGTTGGCCCCGCCCTAGCAGGTGACGCCCCTCCGCGAGCATCAACCACGGGTCCTCCGCCACCAGCCAGTCGGGCAGCACGTCTCGCCACGGTTCCACGCCCTCGTCGGCGGCCCGGGTACCCAATTTCGCCAGCAGGCCGCGCACCGCCGTCCAGTCCTCAGCACGCGCGTACGCCCGAGCTGCCTCCAGCTCGGCCCCTTCGGCGGCCAACAGCGCGGCGGCCCGCGCATGCCACGCCCGGGCCCCGTCATCGCCGATCTCCTCGGCCAGCGTCACCGTCAGATGTGCCCGCAGCACCTCGTGGTAACGGTACGTGCGGCCGCCGTCCGGGCTGCACGTGAACGCTCGCCGGCGCTCCAGCTCCTCGAGATGCAGCCGGCTGGTGCCCGGGTTACCGAGCAGACCCTCGCACCGATGTGGCGTCAACACTTCGAAGACGCAGGTCCGCACCAGGAACTGCCGCAGTTCGACCGGCAGTTCGGCAAGGACGGTGCGGGCCAGGTAAGCACGGGTCAGCGCAGATCGACCATCTAGGGCGGCAACGGTCTGCCTTCGCTCCGCCAAGGGCTGCCCCCTGGTAGAGAGGTGAAACAGATGCAGGCCCGCGGCCCATCCTCTGATCCGTCGGGTGAGCGCGGCGGCATCATCAGGCGGCAGCGGCTCGCGGTAGACGTCGCGAAGAAGATCCTCTACCTCCCACGAACGGAACCGCAACTGCTCGGCGTCGACCAGACAGGTGTCCGCCAGTTCGAATCGCGACAGATTGACGTCCGGCATCCGCCGGCCCGCGCAGAGCACATGGAGCCACGCCGGAGCGCCGGACACCACCTTCTCCAGCACTGCCCACGCATCCCTCCCGGACAGCAGGTGGATGTCGTCGATCACCAGCAGGGTGGCGGCCGCTGTACGCACCGACCGGAAGGTATCCAGGAGTGCATCGGTGTCCGGCAGCGGCCCCCGCAACCGTGGCCCCGGGATACAACTCACGAAGGCATCGACCAGCGGGTTCGCCGCAGTGCTCGCGCGTTCGATCTGCCACCAGCGGACCGGACCGGACCAGGTGGCCGCGTACTGCGCGAGCAGGGTCGTCTTCCCCGCGCCCGCGGGCGCCACCACCAGCCCCAACCGTGCCTTTGTGATCCCGGCCAGCTCATCGAGCAGACGGGGTCGCACCAGGCCGGGATGACTGCTGGCCGGGCGGGGGATCGCAGCGCACATGAATGCCCCCTTTCACCTGCGGCCCCAACGGCCGCGGACGGGCGATCGAGGAAGCCTTAGGAGGGCTGAGCGGGTAGGTGGGGTGTGATGACGGTCATGACGTCGGCGATGACCTGCTATACAGCTTTGCCTCCGAGCCTCACGCACGGTGTCGGCCACGCGACAGACAGGCGGCTCCTTGACGGTTGCTGCGCTCAGCCGGGGAGCGGCTAACTCCGCAGGTAGTAGATGTCGGCCGCACCGGGGCCGAGTGCGTCGTGCAGCCACAGTTGAATGGCATCTGTCGCGTATTCGCGCTGTACGGAAAAACGCGTCTGGCGGACGTCGCCACCGATCGGATGGAACGCCAGAACATCCTGCTCGACGGATGCCAGTCCGCTCTCGCGCTGCGTTATTTCGCAGCTGTTCTGGACGCACAGAGATTGTTCGAATAGGTATTCTGCGGAGGCGTAGAAGGTGTAGGAGCGGGTGCCCTTCATGCCTGCAGCCAGGAAGTTTTCTGTGTACCAGAAGCCTACGAGCTGCTGAGGGATGCTTGACCCGGGGGGTTCGACGGGCGGAGAGTTGGGAGTGGGGGAGAGGTCGGCGTCGTTGTGAGAATAGACAGGATAAGGGGTCGGCGACACGGTTGGGTCGGGGTCAGGTACCGGATCTGAACCGCACGCCGTGGTCAAGATCAGCACAAGCGCGCAGGTGAAAATTGTTCTGATGCCTAGCCGTCTCATGGGTTCCTCCTCGCGGCCACGACGCCGGTCGCCTGTATACCTGGGACGGTAGGGCGCCCCTTCATGAGGCGGCATCGGGGAAATCCCGTGTCATGCTCCGGACGAAGCGGCAAGTCGATGCGCGAGCTCGGTTCGCGAGGGGAGCCTGTGGGGCTCGTAAAGCCGGTTCGGCTACCTGCCTGCGAATACTCGTTGATCAGGCCGCCCAGGATCGGTCGCCGTTGAACCCGGGGGGCGTTCAGGTCAACAACGTGCGGCGCAGGATTCGGTGGCTGCTGGCCGAGCGAACGATGTGGACGGTGGCCGTTGTAGTGCGACGTGTACTTGTTGAGGACCGCCGCCAGATGACGCTCGCCGACGATAAGCATCCTGTCCGTGCACTCCCGGCGTACGGTGCCCACCCAGCGTTCCGCGAACGCGTTCGCCCGGGGCGCCCGCGGCGGGGTCTTGATCACCTGGATGCCGGCGTCGGCGAACACCGCGTCGAAGGCCGCGGTGAATTTCGTGTCGCGGTCGCGAAGCAGGAACCGCAAGCTGGTCACCCGCTGGGCGAGGTCCGTCAGCAGGTTCCGCGCCTGCTTGGCCACCCAGGCGCCGGTTGGATGCGCCGTCGCCCCGACGACGTGGACCTGGCGGGTGGCGATCTCCACGAAGAACAGCACGTAGATCCGCTGGAGGAACACGGTATCGGCGGTGAAGAAATCGCAGGACAGGATCGTGTGCGCCTGGGCGGTCAGAAACTGTCTCCAGGTCGGCCCGCCACGCCGCGGCGCGGGGTCGATACCGGCCCGGTTGAGGATTTTCCATACGGTGCTGGCCGCCACCCGGTAGCCCAAGCCGACCAGCTCACCCTGAATCCGGCGGTGTCCCCAGGTCGGGTTTTCCGCGGCGAGTCGCAGCACCAGGTCCGGCAGTTGCTGGTCGGCCGGGCCGGGCGTGCGGGTAGGTCCAGTGCCGGGCGATCAGCTGTCGGTGCCAGCGGGGCAGGGTCGCTGGGGTGACGAAGAACGCCGCCCAGCGCGGGCGGGGCAGCAGCCGCGACAAGGCGGCCAGGACCACCCGGTCGGCCGGTTCGAGATCGGGGCGATGCACCTGTCGGCGTAGCACCGCCACCTGGTGGCGGAGGACAAGTATCTCGACATCCTTGGCCCCGCCATCGCGGGCGATCTGGGTCAACATCTGCAGGACCTGGCGAAGCAGCAGGTACAGAAGGGACGCGGTCATGGCCTCCATCGTGTCGGCCACGCCGGCGGCGAGCATGTGCCGAACCGCAGGTCAGCGGATTTAGCCCAATTCTCGAGCCCAACAGGTTCTTCCGACGAGCGCTGTCGACGTTGAAGGTGACACCCAGCGAGGTCGTCACCGACGCGGCCGCGATGCGCGGCCTACGAACGGACAAGACAGCACAGGTGATCATCGCCGGGCACGTGTTCATGCAGAACCTGCGCCGCGGACACTACGAACTCGCCGTCGACGTCCCGCCGGCGACGCGGGTGTCTGGGGCGTTCGCCGACCTCGCCCTGGCGATCCGACCTCGGACCCGACGCCCGGTTCAACGTGTCCGTCGATCCCACAACCCAACAGCGCCTCGGCGTCAGCTTGCGGCGGCGGTGGCGGGGTCGTCGGGGGCGCCGCTGCGCAGGCGTCCGAAAGCCGCGCCGAGGGCCGCGCCGCCGGCCGCACCCGTAGTCCAGAAGACGATCATGCCGACGAGGAACTCCGGACGCAGCACGTCGCGGACCGCCGACTGCCACGTCGGCGGCACGGCGTCGCCGGTGCTCAGGTAGCCGGCCTGTTGGTGCGCCCAGACCGCGGCCTCGGGAATGCCGACGGCGAGCACCGCCACCAGGGCGGCGAGCCCGGCCAGGGCTCCGGCGCGCAGCCCTGAGCCGAAGGATCGGGTGCGCCAGGCCGTGGCGAGCGCGACGGCGAGCAACAGGACGCTCGGGACGGCCATCCAGAAGCCGAGCACACCGCCCTGGTCGTGCGCCAGTGACCAGCGCGAGGCGGCGAACGACCCACCCGCCACGGCGACTGCCACCCCGGCGGCCAGCACCCACGCGCCGTGCGGCGGCCCGGACCGCAGTACGGCCCACGCTCCGCCGAGGGCGAACCTGCGCCGCTCGGCCGGCGGCTCGATCGCCGCGAGCTCGGCCTGCAGCGCGGCACCCCACGCGGACCGGTTCTCGGGCAGGTCGGTGGTGGCCAGGTCGAGCAGGAGCTGCCAGACGTCGCGTACCGCGTGCCGACGGCCCGCGGTCTCGGTGCGGGCGCCGAGCGCGGCTCCTAGGACGGGCCACGGCAGGGCCCAGATCAGCGCGGCGAGGAAGACCTCGAATGGTGCCAGCAGGTCGCCGTCGGCGAGGTTCATGACGACGGGGAACCTTTCGGGCTCCGCCAGGTAGGTGGCGCGCAGCGGCAGGTGCGCGGACACGGTGCCGGCGGCGACGGCGACGAGAGCCAGCAGCCCGGCGACGGTTCCGGCCCCGAATCCGCGGGCACGGGAGACGGCGGCCGCGGCCAGGCCGGCGAGCACGGCGCACACGACCGACGCGAGCAGTCCGAGCACGATGGCTAGCAGCACCATGTCGAAGCCCCAGCGCGGGCCGTTCGTGACGGTGGCGAGGTACGAGCGCTCCAGGCCGACGGTGAGCACCGCGGCCCCGGCGGCGACAGCGATCAGTCCCGGCCACACGGGGCGTCCGGTGCCATCCCGCCACGCGGCGCGGGCGCGGGCGGCGAGCGTGCCCGCACCGCCCCGGGCGTCAGGCAGTCGGACCGCGAGCACCACGATCGCGAGCAGGGGCGCCGGTGCGAGCACCACCAGGAAGAGGAGGAATTCCGGCATCGAGGGCCTCCGAACGGCAGGGCGGCCGGGTCGAGCGGTCGCGGTCAGGTGGTCGTGGGCGCGAGCCGGGCCGCGCGTGGGGCGGGTGCGCCTTCGCCGGCACGCGCCGACGCGGCAACGGTGCGCGCGAGCTCGGCGCCCGCGGTGGTGAGCCGGTACAGATGCCGGGCCGGCCGCCCGCGCGGCGGGTCGGCCTCCCAGGAGGTCTCCACCTGCCCGCGCTCGGTGAGGCGGATGAGGATCGGGTATACCGTGCCTGCCTTCAGGCCGAGGGCGCGGCACAGGTCGTAGCCGTGGCTCCAGCCCGCGCCCTTCTCGGCGAGGGCGGTGAGCACGGCCGCGGTCTGCGGGGAGGGACGTCGTGCGCGTGCCATGACGCTACTATCTACCTAGATAGAGTTAGTGCGCAAGGCCCTCCCGTACGGGGGCGGCGCCAGCGACGTCGGCGGGCTGCCGCTGCCCAACCACGACTGGGCCTGCCCGATGCACGCTCATGCCGTTGACAGGATGCGGGCGGGAGTGAAAGGTTCGCCGAGCCACCGCCATCTGCCTGGACCGAGATGGACGACGCCGAGTATGCCGAGGCCTGGATCCGGCGGATCCTGACCGAGCCCGGCCTGATCCCCGCTGCGGGAAACAGCGCTCAACTGCACCCAACGGCACCCGTCGCAACCTGCGGCCCCACATTTTCCCTGCTCAGAGGTGGTGCGGCGTCCGGTTTCACACAGCAGTGCTCAACGGCGCTGAACGGACTTCAACTGCGCTCTATCTCGCCTGGTGAGGGAGTGTGCGCAGGTCAGAGCGGTAACGCCTCAGTCGGCGGGCTGGGCCTTGCGCTGGGAGCAGATTGAGTGCACGCCACCGAAGTGGTCATCACTAGCGAAGCGCTCAACTGGCCTCGCCCGGGGCGGGGCGCTGAGCAGCAACGATGTGGCGAGCTGACGTGCTTGACCTCCCAGTGAAGACCGAAGCGGGCCCGTGCTTTCTGATCTGCGGCCCCAATATGGCGACTTCGGCGATTTCGGCGGCGACTTCGAGTAGGCACGACGGTGGCCGCCGGAAGTCTTCCCGGCGGCCACCGTCGCTCTCAGGTGTCGCTCACTCAGTGCCGAGCCTTGCGCTCCTCGGCGCTGCGCCAGTTGCTTCCGGCCTTGGCCAGACCGCGGCTGCCCAGGTACCCGAGGGTCAGCAGTGTGATGAAGAACCAGGCCTGGTTGGCGCGGAAAATGTCCACGCCGACGGAGTTCTTGCCGGCCAACTGCGAAGCGGCCAGCACGGCGATCACGGCCGCGATGTACACCCAGAACTCGGTGGTCCGCAGCGACGGCTTGGTCTCCGTTCCGGGCGCCTGCACCGGCAGTCGCTGTCCGTCCATCATCGGCATCGGGCCGGTGGGTGCTTCCTGCATCGCCGCCCGGTTGGGCGCCTCCTGCGGCCGATTCATCTGCCTGGTGGATGCAGCCTGCGTGCTCATCTTTCCTCCTCGGGTGCGATGAGTCGTTCCCTGCACTCCCTCGCCCCGCTGCCGCTCTCGGCCACGGCACGGTTCGTGTTGATGGCGGGGGCGCCCTGCGTCTACCCGAAGCCCCGAGGAGGTAACACCGATCCGCAGCCGGATGCCTGCTTCCCGGGGCCGTCGGGGTCGGCTCAGCGCAGGCCGTTGCGGACCGCCGGATCTCCGCCAGGACCTCGCCGGCGGACAGTCCGCGCTGACAGCGGCATCGCTCTGGCCTTGTAGTAGGTGCTGGCGGCGAGTTGTCTTGGGTGCAGGTTGCAGATGCTGCTGGAGTCAGCGGCGGGGGGATGACCGGCCGGTCATTCGCTCCGCGATCTGCCGCAGCTTCTGCTGGGTGCTCGGCTTCGCCGCCTGGCGTCGCCCGCTTTGCATCAGCTTGCGCGTCTGTGGGGCGTTGAGAAGTCCCTTGATGCGTTGGGTAACCGATGACATCACGTCTCCCACTGCTCACCGGCGGCGTGCATGCCGCCTTCGGTCGTCTCCAGTTTGGGTCATCGCCGGCCGACCGGTGGCCGGATCAGCTGATCGTCGACGTCGCGGCCCGGTTCGACTGTCCCGGTGCATGCCCTCCCTAGGGCCGGGTAAGCGGGGTGCCCGTCCTTCTAGGCCGGGGAGTTCCAGAGGGGAGATCGGATGACGACGCAAAGTGGCTCCGGATCGCCCGGTGCGGGTGGCAAGCCACAACAGGCTCAGGAACAGGCCACGAAGGTTGGTCATGAGGCGGCACAGGCTGGCGGTCAGGTGGCGCGGCAGGCCGCCGGGCAGGGCAAGCAGGTCGCGACCGAGACCGGCCGGCAGGCGCGGAACCTGGTCGGGGAGGCGTCCGAACAGTTGCGGCAGCAGGCGGAAGCACAGCAGAAACGCGCTGCTGACGGCCTGCGTTCGCTCGGCGCGGAACTGCAGTCGATGGCCAGCAGGAGCGAGCAGGACGGTGTGGCCAGCGATATGGTGCGACGCGCCTCGGGCACCGCCGAGCAGGCTGCCGGATGGCTTGAGGGGCGTGAACCGGGCGAACTTGTCAACGAGGTGCGCGACTACGCACGCCGGCATCCTGGCACATTCCTCGCCGGCGCAGTCGTGGCCGGCCTGCTGGTGGGTCGGCTGACCCGCAACGTCGCCGCTAGCGGCCACGAGGAGGGCGGCCAAGGGGACGGCCAACGAACCGGTCAGGGCTCTCAGCGAACTGGCATGCCGTCCGAGGCATCGCCGGATTCTGGGCAGATCATCAGCGAAGCAGCGGGGACGGCCCACGTACAGCGCAGGGAGGTGGCCCCGTGAGCGATTCGAGGCCGCACAGTGCCAGCGCCACCGCCGAGCGGTCCCAGGCCTCGATCGGAGACCTGCTCGGCGAGGTCACCCGGGACTTCTCCACGCTGGTGCGACAGGAGGTGCAACTGGCGAAGGCCGAAGTTCGCCAGGAGGCGAAGACGGCCGGCAAGGTCGCCGGGATGTTCGGTGCGGCGGCGATCGCCGGCCTGCTGACCCTGTTCTTCCTGTCGTGCGCGCTGTGGTGGGGCCTGTCCAACGTCATGGACCAGGGCTGGGCCGCCCTGATCGTCGGCGCGATATGGGCGGTGATCGGAGCCGTTCTCGTCGCGCGAGCGCGCAAGCAGATGCGGCAGTTGGGGCCGCTACCACGGACGCAACAGACCGCTCGGGAGATACCGAACGCCCTTCGCGGCCGCTGAACCGCAGGAGAGGAGACGTGATGTCGAACGATCCCGAACAGATTCGCCAGGAGATCGAAACCACCAGGGTCGAGCTGAGCACCGACGTGGACGCGCTGACCTACAAGGCCAACCCGCGACGGATCGCGACCGAACGGATGGACCGCGCCCGCGGCCGCTTCGGCCAAATCAAGGACAAGGTGATGGGCACGGCCACGAAGGCCGGCCACGACGGCGGCCACCCGGCCGCAGAGGCCCGTCACCGCCTGTCCGACACCGCCCATCAGGCCTCCGGCGCTGTCTCCGGTGCCGCGGACCGGACATCCCATGCCGCCTCGTCCGTCGCCCATCAGGCTCAGGCGGTGCCGCAGATGGCGCGGGAGCGGACCGAGGGCAGCCCACTCGGCGTCGGCTTGATCGCCTTCGGCGTCGGGTTGCTCGCCTCGTCACTCATCCCACCGAGCCAAGGTGAACAGCAAGTGGCCCAGCAGGCGAAACACAAGGCGATGCAGCACTCCGGTCAGATAAAGCAGCAGGCAGGCCAGATGGCCCACCAGGTACAGGACAACCTCCGCCAGCCAGCACAACAAGCCGCGCAATCGGTGATGTCGAGAGCGGGCGAGAGCGCATCCGCACTACGGCACCAGGGCACGGCCGCCGCCCAGCACGTCCAGGGTCAGGCACGCGAGAGCCGAGACGATCTACGACGCTGAGGCACTTGCCAGCAACGGCACCGGGCCACGCGAGAACACGCGGGGCGACGTGGGTGGCACTCGTCTGCTCGGACCGGGGCAGCCTCGGTGTCAGGTGGCAATCCGACCAATCAGATGCCGAGCGGTCGATTTGACGGTGCCGGCTCAAGATCCCGGACGCGTCACCAAGACGCCGTTGCGTGTGGAACCGACGGACGTTGAACCCTGCGCCGGGTCCCCGGCCAGATCGCTTGGGCGAGTTCGGTAAACGCAGCGGCGACCCGCATCGTCGGCGGCGCCGTCCGTCGTCGGCAGCGTGTCGCGGAGCGAGAACCGGGGACCAGGCCATGCCTCAGCTTGCGCCGGCGTCGTCGGCTGGCTGACCTGGCCCGACCTCGTGTAGGTGGTTCAGCGCTTGGGCCCATGAACGCATCAGGGTGGTTTCGTGGTAGGTGATGCCGTGTTCGGCGCAGAACCGGCGGACCAGCGGTCGAGCGCGGCGGAGGTTGGGTCGCGCCATGCTGGGGAAGAGGTGATGTTCGATCTGATAGTTGAGACCGCCGAGCAGGGTGTCGATGAACCAGCCGCCGTGTACGTTGCGTGAGGTGAGAACCTGGCGTCGGAGGTAGTCGAGGCGCTCGTCGGTGGCGAGGATTGGCATCCCCTTGTGGTTGGGGGCGAAGGCACAGCCGAGGTAGAGGCCGAGTAGGCCTTGGTTGACGAGGATGAATGCGACGGCCTGCATCGGGCTCAGGACAAGGACCACGGCACCGAGGTATCCGGTGGCGTGTAGCGCAAGCAGCGCGGCCTCTGCGGGGCGTCTTTTGATCCTGCTCCGGCCGACGACAGCCCTGACGCTGTTGGCGTGCAGGTGCAGACCTTCCAACAACAGCAGCGGGAAGAACAGGTACGCCTGGTACCGGACCACCAGCGCGCCGAACCCACGTCGCTCTCGCGCCTGGCCGGGGGTGAACGACAGCGGTCTGACGACGATGTCCGGGTCCCGGCCCTCGGTGTTCGGGTGCGCATGATGCCGGTTGTGCTTGTCCACCCACCAGCCGTAACTGAGGCCGATCAGGAGATTGCCGTGGGCAAGGCCGACCACGTCGTTGGCGCGACGGGATCGGAAGATCTGGCGGTGACCGGCATCGTGACCAATGAACCCGGCCTGCGCGAAGACCACCGCGAGGGCCGCCGCGACGCCCAGCTGCCACCACGACTCACCGAGCCACCCGAACAGCGTCCACGCCCCGACGTAGCACCCGCCGAGGGCAGTGATGCGCAGCGCGTAGTAGCCGCGTCGCCGATCCAGGAGGCCCGCTCGGCGGATCAGGCGGGACAGGTCCGCGTACTCACTGCCGCCATGACGTTCGGTATTGAGGGTTGCATCGCTCATGGTCACCGCTCCGCGCGTTCCGGCGTTGTCGGCCTATCGATGTCGTCGATAGGGGGTCCTCCAGGACAAGCGAGGTGAACAGCGGGCCTGCGTCAGGATCGACGGCGAGCGGCAAGGCGCTGGCCCAGGTTGTGCTGACGCATGGCGACGGCGGCGCCAACGGTGGCAGCGGCGGCGACGATCAGGACGGGGCGGCGGCGCGCTGTCGATCGAATCCCGACCAGCCGGCCGCGGCGTGCACGGCCAGTGGCTGGCCCCCCCTCTGGGCCACTGAACTGTTTGTGACGCTGCCGCGAAGGGCTTCCTCTTGTAGCCCATCGGCCGCCCGGTCTCGGCTGGGCGGGTCACCCATGGGTCGTCACCTCCAAAGACAGATTCAGCACCTCGCACCAGGCCGCGCCGGGGCGCGGTAACCGGATGCCGCCCAGCGGGCGCTGCCTCGTCACGCCGAGCCGGCGCCGTGCCTGAACGCTTGCGCGGCGGCGCTCGCCGTCCTCACGGCGCTGCGCCTGCCGATGACGCCGTTTCCTTGTTCCGGACGGCCGGGGCGCCGGTGAGCTGCGACGCGTCCAGGCCCGCATCGGCGAACGCCCGCCGAGCAGGAAGATCACTAGCCGTCGTGTCACCCATCGAGCGGCGACGGCTGGCTCGTACGACGGCCGCCGCCGCCACCACCGCTGCCAGGGACATCGCCGCCGCCTGCATCAGCGGCACTCTCCTGCTACGTCGACGCCTCATACCGCACCATCCCTCTGACTCTCGACCCCAACCTTCTTCTCATCGTGAAGACGCCGGAGCGGCGGTAAGGGGCTGTTCGCAATTTTCGACACGGTCGTGTCACTTCGCCCGCGATGCGCTGCCGGGAGTACGCGGACGATGCTCGGGCCCCCGATCACGAGCGGGTCTGGAGGAGATCGCCACCGCGCTGGCGGACCAGACCGACTACGAGCACCGATGGCTGATCAACCCGCAGACGGGCGAGATCGTGTTCTGGACGGCGGACGGTGGAGTCGATGGGCGGACGCCGGTCGACCTCGACGATCTGGATCTGGTGTGTATCGAGCCGCTGCCGTCCTACGTCTGGTACCAGGACATGGCCGACTTCGCCGAGAGGATCAGCGACGAGGCAGTCGGGCGGAGGCTGGCGCGAGCCATCCGGGGCAAGGGCGCCTTCCGCCGGTTCAAGGACGAGCTGCACGAGGAGTATCCGCACCTGCTGCCGGTGTGGCACACCTTCCGCGATGTCCGCGCCCAGCGTCGGGCAGTTGAATGGCTCGCCGACAACTCGCTCGTCGACGACGAAACGGCCACGCGATTCGTGACGGAGCACCGGGACCCCGATCTGCCCTGACTTGAGCACCCAGACAGCGGTGATCCCCGAACGCCAAGCGCGTAGATGTGCCGGCACGGGGGAGCAGATTGGGAGCAGCAGGCTGGCAGGTCGTCAGCGCGCAACGTCCGGAAGCCCGAATCCTCACCCGGTGACCACAGCGTCGCCTCGGCGCAGGCATCCCAGCCCGTGATGTCGCCCGACGGCGGTGACGGGTGGACCATGAGACGCACCCCGACCCGCGCGGTGTGCGGAAACAGGCGATCGACTACGCGGACGACGAGTGGCAGGCCAAGCGGGTCGGCTTCGTGTCGTACGGCTGCTGTTCAATAGGCATGCACGCGGTCGACCAGCTCCGTACGGTCTTCACCGCGCTGCACGCCGTGACGGTGCGCGACGCATCGTCGGCGTCGACCTGCTCTGCGGCGAGCCGACGCCACTGGGCGCGGACCAACTGTGCCAGGAGGCCAGCGTCCTGCTCGACCAGCTCTGCTGGTCGGGCCTGGCGCTGCGCGACGGCCGCGCAACGCGCCCTTACGTCTTCTGAATGCGCGCGAGGAAGGTAAAGCTCATGAGCAGACGCACCACCGGCCTGGCCATCGAGGCCGAAGGCATCACCCGATCGTTCGGGGACACCCGCGCGTTGGCCGGCATCGACCTCCAGGTCCCCGCCGGCACCGTCTACGGCCTGCTCGGTCCGAACGGGGCAGGCAAGACCACGGCGGTACGGGTGCTGGCGACGCTGCTGCGTCCCGACGGCGGCCGGGCTCGGGTCTTCGGTCACGACGTGGTCTCCGAGGCCGACGCTGTTCGCGCCCGGGTCAGCCTGACCGGCCAATACGCCTCGGTGGACGAGGACCTGACCGGGACGGAGAACCTGGTGCTCCTCGGTCGCCTGCTCGGGCTGAGGAAGCCGGCCGCCCGCGAGCGTGCGGAAGCCCTGCTCGCGGCGTTCGGCCTGACCGAGGCGAGCGACCGCCAGGTCAAGAAGTACTCGGGTGGCATGCGGCGGCGCATCGACATCGCGGCGAGCATCCTCAACACCCCCGACCTGCTGTTCCTGGACGAGCCGACGACCGGTCTCGACCCGCGCAGCCGCAACCAGGTGTGGGAGATCGTCCGGGCCGTCGTGGCCCACGGCACGACGGTGTTGCTGACCACGCAGTACCTGGACGAGGCCGACCAGCTCGCCGGCCGCATCGCGGTCGTCGACCACGGCAGGGTGATCGCGGAGGGCACGCCGGGCGAGCTGAAGTCGTCGGTCGGCTCCGGCACCGTTCACCTGCGGCTGCGCGACCCGGGGCAGCGGCCCGAGGCCGAGAAGGTGCTGCAGGCGGCGCTCGGCGTTCCGGTGCAGCTCGAGCCCGATCCGGTCGCGATGACGGCCCGTGTCGGCGGAGACGGCACGGACCTCGACGCCAGCGAGCAGGCCGCCCGTGCGCTGTCCGACCTGGCCCGCGCCGGCATCGCAGTCGACAACTTCTCCCTCGGCCAGCCGAGCCTGGACGAGGTCTTCCTAGCCCTGACCGACCACCCCGCGGTTCCCACCGACGAGCGGGATGACGAGCTGGAGGCAGCCCGATGAGCAACGCCGCTACCACGACCGGGCTCGCCCCGTCCGTCTACGTGCCGTCCGCAGAGGCCCTGGGGACTGTGCTCGCGCCGGGGGCGCGACCGCCCAGGCCGAGTGCGCTGTCGGCGTCGCTCACGTTCGGCTGGCGCGCCATGTTGAAGATCAAGCACGTGCCGGAGCAGCTGTTCGACGTGACGGCGTTCCCGATCATCATGGTGCTGATGTTCACCTACCTGTTCGGCGGCGCCCTGGCCGACAGCCCGCGGGACTACCTGCAGTTCTTCCTGCCAGGCATCATGGTGACCAGCGTCGTGATGATCACCATGTACACCGGCGTCGGGCTCAACACCGACATCGAGAAGGGCGTCTTCGACCGCTTTCGGACGCTGCCCGTCTGGCGGCCGGCGGCCCTGGTCGGCATGATCATCGGAGACCTGCTGCGCTACATCCTCGCGGCCCTGGTCATCCTCGGCGTCGGGCTGGCGCTGGGATTCCGGCCCGGCGGCGGGCTGCTGGGCGTGCTGGCCGGGATCGGCCTGCTGGTGGTCTTCTCGTTCGCGTTCTCCTGGGTCTGGACGTTCTTCGGTCTGGTCCTGCGCAGCGAGAAGTCCGTGATGGGTGTCAGCATGATGGTGCTGTTCCCGCTGACGTTCCTGAGCAATGTGTTCGTCGAGCCGGGCACGATGCCGGGTTGGCTCCAGGCGTTCGTCAAGGTCAACCCGGTGACGCAGCTGGTAGCGTCGGTGCGCGCGGTGATGTCGGGGGCGTCCGACCCGTCGAGCATGATGTGGACGCTGCTGTGGAGCGTCGGGCTCGTGGTGGTCTTCGGCGCGCTGACGATGTACCGCTACAACCGCCGCTGATACTCAAGAGACGACAGACGCCGCCATGAAGATGGCGGCGTCTGTCGTCGTTGTCGTGGCTGGGGAGTAACGGTGAAGGCGCGCTCGGGCCGTTGTGGCGAGGATCGACAGCAACGGTGGCAGCAACGACGGCCTCCGCAGGTAGGCGCCTCCCGCTACCCCGCTACCGTCGGCTCCTGCTGGCCCGGTCGACGCCCTTGTGCACCCGCACCGTGCGGTCGATGAGCTCGCGCAGCGCGCTCTCGTCGACGTCGTCGAGCCGTTTCAGGTAGAGGCATCCCTTTCCGGTCTTGTGTGGACCGAGCCGGGCGAGCACCGATGCGTGCCGCTCCTCGAACCCACCGACCAGGTAGACGACGAGCTGCTGCTTGCGCGGCGAGAAGCCCGCCAGCGGCCAGTCGCCCGTGCGCCCGCTCCCGTAGGTGTAGCGGTAGCTGCCGAAGCCGACGATGCTCGGGCCCCACATCACCGCGGACTCGCCGGTCACCTCGCGCAGGATCGCGCAGAGGCGCTCCGCGTCGGCGCGCCGGCGTTCGTCGGGGACTGCGGCCAGGAAGTCGTCGACTCTGGCGTCGGTCGGGACCGTCACCGGCTGCTTCGATGTCGCCATGAAGTCATGCTCCCACGCAAGTACGACACAGAGTTCGCGATGGCTGTCGACAGCAACCGCGACAGCAACAAGCCCGGAGGGGGTAGCCAACGGAAGCTCTGCGCCGGGCGAGAGGCGAGAGCTGTAGGAGATTTCGGGACCTTCGAGCTCCGTGGAGGGGCGGCTCGGCCGGTGAATGGGGGAGCGGGCTGGGCGCAGCGGGTTGCTCTGAACGGCGCTCGGTGCGCCCCCGCTCCGTTCCAGGTTCAGGGCGACGTGATCCCCACTTGTTGAGCGCGTCGGGATCACGTCGCCTGAGTACCCGGGCGCCGCTATTCCGGGGAGTGCGAGCGCTGCTGCTTCCGGAACTGTTCCAGGGGAAGGCCGCCTCGGCCCCAGTTCTCGGTTTCGACTTCGTCGATGACGACGTAGGTGGAATCCATCGGCTTGTGGAGGACGTCGAGCAGCACTTTGCTCACGCCCTGGATGAGCGCCGCCTTCTCCTCTGCGGTCGCTGCGGACTCACCGGGGGTGGTTCCCACGCGGGTGATCTGGATCGTGACGATTGGCATCTTCTGGTCCCTACTACGGGTAGCGGTTTTGTCAGTGACCGGCGTTCTGGCCGCCGTCGACGTGCAGGATCTCGCCGGTGACGAACGGGGCGGACTCGAGATAGACGACGGCGTCGACGATGTCGCTCGTCTCACCCATCCGGCCCACCGGGTGCAGACCGGCGAACGTCTCGTGGAACTCGACCGGGTGCATCGGGGTCTTGATGATGCCCGGGGAGACGGCGTTTACCCGTACTCCTCGGGTCGCGTACTCGATGGCCAGAGACTTCGTGGCGGAGCTGAGGCCGCCCTTGGTCAGCGACGCGAGCACGGACGGCACGTTCGAATTGGGCTGGTCCACGAAGCTCGTCGTGATGTTGACGATGTGACCCCCGCCGACGGCGAGCATGTGCGGCAGCACGCGCCGGGTGAGCTGGAAGAACCCGGCGAGGTTGACCCCGATGAGCAGGCTGAATTCGTCATCGGTGTAGTCGGTGAACGGCTTGGCGATGAAGACGCCGGCGTTGTTCACCAGGGTGTCGATGCGGCCGAAGCGGTCCAGCGCCCCCCTGATCACCCGATCTGCGGTGTCGGCGTCCGCGATGTCGCCCCGAACGGTGACGATCTCCGGGTCCTCGGCAGCGGCGATCGAGCGTGAGGTCGCCACGACGCCGTAGCCGAGTTTGCGGTACGCGTCGACCAGGCCGGCTCCGATGCCCTGAGACGCACCGGTGATCACCACGACCTTCTGTCCCTGATTGGTGCCCATGACGAACTTCTCCTTGGTTGGCCGAGGCCTGGATGACCACTAGGCGACTGGTCGACTAGGAAGGTAGCCGACCGGTCGTGTATCGTCTACACCATGGGACGGACGAGTGACGCGCGGAGCAAGATCCTCGACGCGGCCGCGACGCTGATCGAGCAGCGCGGGTACTCGGCGCTGGGCGTGGCCGAGATCTGCTCGACGGCAGGCGTGCCGAAGGGCAGCTTCTACTACTTCTTCGAGTCCAAGCAGGCTCTCGCGCTTACTGTCATCGACGACCATTGGGCAGCCCAGCGACGGCAGTGGGTCGAGCTGCTCAGCAGTGATCACGATCCGTTGCGGCGCCTGCGAGACCTGTTCGAGGCCACAGAGGAAGTGCAGCGCGCCGGGCAGCAGAAGGCCGGTCTGGTCGTCGGTTGCCTGTTCGGCAACCTCGCCGTCGAGCTCAGCAACCAGGACAACAAGGTCCGTAGCCGGCTACAGCAGATCTTCGAGGCCCAGATCGACCTGATCGAGCAGGTGGTCGTCGAGGCGAAGGACCGCGGCCAGGCCGGCGGGTCGGTCGACGCACGCGACAGCGCACGGTCCATCGTCGCCCAGATCGAGGGACGCGCACTGCTCGCGAAGCTGCTCAATGATCCGGCCCAACTCGAAGCGCTGTGGCGTAACTGCCTGGACCTGCTGCAGGTACCGGCGCAGGTGCGGTCGGCGACCGACTGAGCGACCCCAACCCCACGGTGCGAGCGACACTTCAGAGTGCCTGAGGCGTTATGCGATCGATGGGGTGAGGGATTGGGGCGAACGGCTTCACGCGCGGGACTGGCCGGCGTCGTGGTCGGCGGAGTTCAGCGACCGGACGCCGGAGCCTGCCGGCAGAGCCGGCGGTACTCGGCGGTCACCACGCCGAGCAGGAAGAGGTCCACGCCGAGCGCGGAGAGCGCCCCGAACTGGTCGACGGTGAAGCTGAAGATCTGCCCGAACAGCAGGTCCACCAGGAGCGCGAGTTTGAACAGCCGGAAGGCCCGCGTCCGGTCGCGAGGCAGCAGCGACGCCCCGCGGATGCTGAGCACCGCGGTGATCAGCGCGGAGACCGAGACCCCGAGCACCGCACGCCACTCCCGCTGGTCGTGCAGCTGGCCGGCAACCGTGTCCTGCACGACGCTCAACACGACGATGAACGGCTCGCCGACCAGGTAGAGCACCACCAGCGTGACCACCCACCGGTGGGTGGTCACCCAGATCACGGCCCGGCGGGCCCGGCTGAGCCAGGGCTGCCAGAACCGGGGGCCGGGTGTCTCGCGTCGGGGCACGGCGTCGAGCAGCCGGGCCACCGCCTCCTCCACGCCCGGCCCGCAACCGCGGACCAGCCGGGCCGCGGCCGCGCGGCGATCATCGGTCAGGCCGGTGCGGAGCCCACCGACCACCGCGTACAGCGCGTTCGCCGTCCGCTCCGGGCCGGAGAGCCGGATCCGGCCCCGTATTGCCTGGGTGATCACGACCAGCAGCGCGAAGGCGCCGTAGATGATGCCGGCGGCCGGGGCGTAGAAGTAGTCGGTCCCGGCGGTGACGAACTTGCCTACCTCGTCGATGAAGAGCCCGAACCCGATCCCGCCCAGGACCGCGCCGAGGACGCGCGCCGCGCTGCCGAGGAAGACCAGCGCGACACCCAAACCGGCGGTCATCAGCAGGCCACCCCAGAGCACGTGCGCGATGTGGAGCCCACCGCCGCCGAACCGCGGGTAGCCGGCCGCCTGGAGGAAGGCCCGGGTGACCAGCACCGTCACCACTCCGGAGAGCACGAACGCCTGCAGGTACGACGGTGCCTCCAGTACCCGGGGCGGCGTCGACCAGCGGGACGGACGGGCGGGCATGGTCCCGACGCTAGTGGTGGTGTCCGCTACCCCGGGTCGGTTCCGCCCAAGTCGGGAAGGCGTCGTAGGGGACGGCGACAACGTGACGCACCCTCGGGAAGAGATGCCGGTGGGAGCCAGGGCTCAGCTGCGTCGCCACGACGTCGCGGGCCGCGCCCACCGGCGGCCGCGTCCCCGTCGCCGCTGTAACGCCCCGGCCAGGAGGTCGGCCGGAAGCCGGTTTCATCATCACTGCCACCGATGGCCTCCGGAGACCATCGGCATGAACTGCGTCGGTCCCGCCCGTGAGGTGCCGGCCCAGCTGTGGGATCTCGGGTGGGCGAGTCCCCCCCGGACGACCTCCGTGGCCGCGCTTCCGGCACACTGCGTAACCCCCCGCCAGCATCGGAGCGAAACCCCGCCCCGGCAGGCAACCGCCGGCGGGGGTGCGGCGTGACTAGGGGTACGACAAGCCCGGGCGGGATGGAGGGGGCGTATGTCAGGCGCGGAGACCTTCGACGCGTTCTACCGAGGTAGCAGGCAACGGCTCTACGAATGCCTGTACGCCCTCACGGGCAACGCCGTCGAGGCGCAGGACGCGGTGCACGAGGCGTACGCGCGGGCCTGGCAGCGGTGGTCGACGGTCGGCGAGTACGCCGATCCGGAGGCCTGGGTACGGACGGTCGCCCGCCGCGTCGCGGTGAGTCGCTGGCGGCGAGCCCGTTCGGCGCTGAATGCCTACCGTCGGGCCGGCCCGCCGCCGGACGTCCCCGGCCCCAACCCGGACAGCGTGATGCTGGTGGGCGCGCTCGCCCAGTTGCCACCAGCTCAGCGCACCGCGCTGGTGCTGCACCACCTGATCGGCCTGCCGGTGGCGGAGGTGGCGCGGGAGACCGGCGTGCCCGAGGGCACCGTGAAGGCCCGCCTGTCCCGGGGGCGGCGAGCGCTCGCCAACCTGCTCGAGGTGACATCTTCGGAGGCGCACAATGTCTGACGGATTCGAGAGCACGTTCGCGCCGCTGCGGGGACAGCAGCCGCCGGCGCCGTTCGCATTCCCCGAAGCGGTCCGCCGCCGCGGGCGGCACCGCTCGCAGCGCCAGGCGCTGGTCGCCGGCCTGGCCGTCGTCGCCGTCGCGGGGGCAGGGGCCGGCTGGGCCGCGAACCTCGGGCCGGGCGACCACTCGCCGACCCCCGGCGCCAGCCGGACGACCGTGGCGCCGAGCGGCACCGGGTCGCCGAGCGCGGCGCCGAGCCCGACGACCCCGGCAACGAGCGCCCCGCCGAGCCCGAACGGCAGCGGCAGGCCCGACCCCGGCGTGGCGGACCTGAGCACCCTCATGCTCCGGCCGGCGGATCTCGGGCCCGGTCCATGGCGGAAGCAGATGCCGAGCGAGCCGTTCTCCGGCGACACCTGGCGCTGGGCCGACCTGTGCGCGGCCTACCGCACCACCGACTACCCGTCGCTGCGGCGGCAGGCCGACCTCGACTTCACCGGGTACGCCAACGGCTCGGCCGGGTACGTCTACGAACACCTGCACCGGTACGCGGCCGGGTGGGGCCCACGGGCGCTCGACGACGTGCGCCACGTGCTGAGCACCTGCGCCGGCACGACCACACCGGCGACCGCACCCGGTGCTCCGCCTCCCCGCAGGTTCGCCATCGTGGGCACCGGCTTCGGCGGGGAGGAGGCGCTGCTCGTCCGCGAGGAGCAGTGGTACTACGAGGGTGAGACGCTCGCCCCCGAACCGATGGTGACGCTCACCGCGGTGGTCCGGGTCGGCGACCTGGTCGGCACCGTGATGTTCTCGCCCGACCGCGACGAGCAGTATGCGCGGATGGTGGCCACGGCGGCGGCGAGCCGGCTCGCGGCGGGGTAGCCGGCGGCGGCAGGTTTTCCCCCGACCCTTGTTGCAGCAGCCGGCCGGAGAGTTTGGGTGCCGGGGGCGGGGGAAAACACGGGCGCCGAGCGGGCCGGTCGGCCCGACCCGGCTGGACAGGGCCTGTCCCGTCGGCAGCACCCGTCGGTGCGGGCCTCGGTAGCACATCCCGAGGAGGAGCGACGATGGCCGACGCTCGACGGAGCACGACCGGGGCCGCCACCAGGCCCACCGGCGCCCGGAAGGCCACCGGGGCCCGCAAGGCCCCGGTGAATCGGAAGGCGGCGGCGAAGAAGGTCGCGACCGCCACGAAGCGGGCCACCGCGGCGAGCGCGGCCAAGACGCCGGGTGAGAAGCCCACCCCGACGACGGCCCGCGTAGCCCGGAAGAAGGACACCTCCGCGACGGCGGCGCCGACGCGCAGACCGACCGCCAAGGCGACCGCCGCCAAGAAGGCGCCCGCGACGAGAGCGCCAGCGAAGAAGGCGCCGGCGAAGAAGGCGGCGCCCGCGCGCGCCCGTACGACCACGGCCACCCGGGCGCCGGCGACGAAGGCCGCCACCATGGAATCCTTCGGCAACCGGCGGACAGCCCGCAAGGCCACCCGCTGACCCTGGGGGTCGACGCCCGGAGGACGCTGGCGTCATCGAGCACGGCTGACAGCGCGGTCGTGAACGGTGACGGTAGCCAGGTGCCGTCAGCACCTATCCGGCGCAGGTCTCCCGGTCGGTACGGAGGGCGGTAACCACACCGTACCGACCGGGAGACGGCGCTCAGGCGGCGAATCCCAGCGGCAGGGTTCCCACAACCGGCGCCACGTACAGCAACGGGAACGGGGTGTGCCAGTACGAGCGCGCCCGGACCACGGTGACGACGGCCCCGGCGAAGTACAGCACCAGGCCGATCGCGGCCATGACGCCGATGACCGGCACGAACAGGCCGGCCACCAGGCCCGCCGCCCCCGCGGCCTTGGCCGTACCGAGCCAGGGCCACCACGAGCGGGGGACTCCGTAGTCGGCCAGGGGTTCCACCACCACCCACTTGGCGCGGAAGAACACGGATGCGGCCGAGAAGCCCGCCATGGCGGCGGCCAGGAGGGTGACCATGATGTAGGCGGTGGGCATCAGAACTGCTCCTCGTCTTCCGGATGCCGGTGCAGGGCCTGCTCCGACCGGAGGTGTCTTGAGGTCCTCACTGCACTGACACACCGCACCGCGCGTTAGTGACAGGGCTTCACGCGGATCCTGCTGGTGCAGCGCGGCCACCGGCAGCATGTCCCGGCGGCCGGATCACCGACTCGACGCGCTAGAGCACGACGGCGCCGTCGATCTGCACGACCGCTCCGGAAATGTACGAGGCCCGCTCGTCGGCCAGGTACGCGACGAGGTCGGCGACCTCCTCGGGGCGGCCGGCGCGGCCCAGCGGCACGGCGGTCAGCGCCTTCTCCCGTGCCGCGTCCGGCACCGACGCCAGCATGTCCGTCTCGATGTAGCCGGGGGCGACGACGTTGACCCGTACCTGGTAGCGGCCGACCTCCTTGGCGAGCGCCCGGGAGAAGCCGATGATGCCCGCCTTCGCCGCGGAGTAGTTGGTCTGGCCTGCGACGCCGTGGACGCCGGCGACCGAGGAAATGTTGATCAGGCAGCCGGACCGTCGCTTCGTCATGCGCAGCACCAGGACGCGGCAGAGGTGGTAGACGCCGCCGAGGTTGGTGTCGAGGACGTCGTGCCACTCGTCGTCGGCCATCAGCGCCAGCGGTCGGTCGCGGATCACGCCGGCCGACGCGACGGCGACGTCGACCGGGCCCAGCTCCCGTTCCGTACGGTCGGCCCAGCCTTCCACGGCCGCGCGGTCGGTCATGTCGGCGCGGACCGCCAGCACGCGGCGGCCGGTCGCCTCGACCTGCTTGGTCACCACCGCTGCGGCGTCCTCGTCGCGGCGGTAGGAGAAACTGACGTCGTAGCCGTCCTGCGCGAGCCGCAGTACCGTCGCTCTCCCGATGCCGCGTGATCCGCCGCTGACCATCGCTACCCTCGGTGCCGCCATCGCCTCGGTTCTCCTGTTCGCCTCGGTGGGCGTCATCGTCTCGGGTCCGGGTCGAGGCGGGCTGGAACCGTGCTGTGGCCCGGTCCGAGAAGAGGCCCTCCCGAGCGGCGGAGTTCCGCTCGGGAGGGCCGTGAGGAAAGGCGTCAGGCGGCGGGCGCCACCACGATGTCACCGCTGGTCGAGGCGGCGTCGATGGTCAGCGCCACCCGGCCGCTCGGCTGGGGCAGTTCGTTGCGAGCGGTGCCGCCGCGGCTGGACAGGTCGGCCCTGGCCGCCACCCCGGGCCGGACGCCGATCCGGATCGAGCCCGGGCCCGTCTTGATGGTCAGCGCGCCGGCCGCGGCATCGGCGACCGTGATGGTGCCCGCGCCCGTCGTCAGGGCCACGTCGGCCTCGACCGTGCCGAACTCGACGGTGCCGCTGCCGGTGGTCACGGTGGCCTTCGCGGCGAAGCGGCCGACCTGGAGCGTGGCGGTGCCGATCTTCAGGTCGGCGGCGCCCAACAGGGTGCCCAGCTGGACCCGGCCGTTCCCGACGCGGACCTTGGTGGCGCCCTCGACGGAGTCGGTCACGGTGAGGTCGCCGGTGTCCCAGGTCGCGAGGAGGCTGGCGGCCTGTCCGGTCACGGTGAAGCGGGCGCTGCCGCCGGTCAGGTGGAGCTTGGACCGCCGGGGTGCCCGCACCACGACCCGCATCGGCACCGACTTGAGCCGTCCGCTGGGCGCCTGCACCACCAGGTGTCCCCGCGTGAAGTGGGTCTTGGTCTTGCGGACGGCGTCGGCCGCGGCCTCGGCGTCGGGGTTCACGGATCGGCCGAGCAGGTCACGTAGCCGCCGGTCGGGGTCGGTCACGGCTGAGACCACGACGGCGACCACGTCGGTGTCCACCAGCTCGACGAGCAGTTCGCCGCCGTTGAGGTGCGCCTGGATGTCTACGGGCCCGGCACAGGCGAAGGAGTCGATGCGGCGGGAATCGGTGTCGGTCATGGCGGACCTCCGGTCAGGGTCGGCGGCTCGGATTCGTCGGCTGGTGCCCGGGCGCCTTGCGCCAGCGCCCAGGGGTGTGCGACCGGCGGCCGGGCCTCGGCAGCCGGGGGTGAGGCTGCGGCGCGCCGACCGCGGTACGGGTCGGCCGGAGCGCCGGGGTGGCGGCCGGCCCGGCGGGGGAGACCCGCGCGGGCCGGCCGGACCGGGTTCATGCCGCTCGGGACGGGGCCTCCTGCGCCGCCTGGGGTGTGACTCGGGCGTCCCAGTCGATCCGGTAGCGCTGCTCGGGACCGAGCGTCTTCTCCGGGTTGAGGAACGTCTTCAGGGCCAGCGGCATCATGATCCGCATCATCGTCTTGGCGAAGCCGCCCACGGTCTTGCTGTTGGTGGTGCGGGCGCCCCGCAGGATGATCTTCTCGACCCGCTCGCGGCGCAGGCTCTCGTACGCGGCGAACGCGCTGCCGACGTCCGGCAGGTCCCGCAGGCAGCGGGCGAGCTGGATGCCGCTCTCCACCGCCATCGACGCGCCCTGGCCGGAGCTCGGCGACGGGCCGTGGACCGAGTCGCCGACGAGGACCATCCGGCCGCGGTACCAGTGCGGTACCTTCGGCATGCTCTCGATGGAACCGATCGCGACCAGGTCTTCGGCGTTGGTGTGCTTGAGGATGTCCCGGGCCGGCACGTCCTCGGCGAACGCCTCCCGCAGCTCCTCCATCCATTCCGCCTTGGACGTCTCGTTGGCCTTGGCGAAGGTCATCGGGCGCTTGTCCGGCACGTTGGCGAACCAGGCCGTGCGGCCGTCGGGCTGCGTCCAGTGGCCGAAGAAGGCCTTCTTGCCGAACGAGAAGTACATGGTGCCGAGCTTGGCCGCCGGCGGGACGTAGTTCGACGCCGCGCCGAAGTTGAGGATCGGCATGACGGTGGGCTTCGGAGCCTGCGGGTCGATGATGGTACGCACGCGCGAGCGGATGCCGTCGGCGCCGACGAGGACGTCCGCGGTGGCCGTGGTGCCGTCGGCGAAGTGCGCCGTGACGCCGTCGGCCGTTTCCGTGGCGTCGACGAGGCGCTTGCCGTACTCGACCCGGATGCCCTGGGCCACGGCCTGCTCGTGCAGGACGCGGGACAGCTCGTCGCGCCAGACGCCGAGCGTCTCGGGCGTGACCCCCGGGTTCGGCATCTCACCGATGAGCACCCCGTAGCCGTCGGTCACGATGGTGCGGTTCATTGGCTGGCCGATCGCGCGGACCGCGTCGTCCGCACCGATGATGCCGAGCGCGGCGAGCCCGTTGGGGGCGAGCGTCAAGGTGACGCCGACGCCGTCGGCCGACGTGGGGTAGGCCTCGTAGAGGGTGGCGTCGATCCCCGCCTTCCGCAGAGCCATCGCGGCCACCGGGCCGGCGACGCCGCCGCCGATGACGAGTGCAGTTCTTACCGCTGTCATGTGAGACTCCCGAAGGTTTCCTGCCAGGACCTGATGTAGTCCGGATCGGTGAGCGAGTCGGTCAACTCGGTGAGGTAACGGCCTTCTGCGTCCATTATGGCCAATGCGTACCGCTCCTCGACCAGGAAGATCCATCGCACGCCGTTGTCGATGGCTTCCTGCATGAGCTTGCGGGTCTCCTCGGCCTTGACGGTGAGTGCCTCATGCCGCTTCCGGAGCAGCTCCACGGCTTCCCGCGGGGCGAGCAGGCTCAGCAGCGACAGAGCGACTGCGAACTGCGGGTATTCCTCCTGCGGCTGCGCGACGAGCTCGCGCAACCAGTCGTAGAACTCGGTGCGCCCCGTGTCGGTGATCGCGTAGACCGTGCGTTCGGGCCGCTGGCCGTCGCGCACCGTCTCCTGTTCCACGATGAAGCCGGCCCTCTCGAGCCGCTCCACCACCATGTAGAGCGAGCTGCGCGTGTACTTGATGTGCCGGTCCTGGCCGCTGCCCTGCAGCCTCCGCCCCAGCTCGTACGGGTGCAGCGGCTGCGTGAGAAGCCAGGCGAGCACGACCAAGGCCAGCGGGTTGGGCACTTTGCGTCGGTGCTCCATGTGTGTTGCTCCTTAGTCGATATCAACTATCCAGTATCGACCAGTCGGCGTCAACTAATCCGTACCGTCTGTCATGTTGTCGTCTCAGACCGTCCCGTACCGCGCCGGTGGCCGGCTCAAGCCGCGCTCAATCCCGGTTCGATGGCGCTGCCCGACGCTGTGCCCCGTCCAACGACAGGTCCGGAAGGTTGGTGCCCCCATGGTCGGGACAACGTCGTTCAATCCGCCCGTCAGTGCGCCGGTGCCACCGACGCCCCGGCTCTACTCCACCGGCTGGTTCCGCAACCTCTTCCTGGCCGAGCTCTGGGAGCGCTTCGGCTTCTTCGGCGTCCAGGCCATCCTGGTGCTCTACGCGGTCGCACCAGCCGAGGACGGCGGGCTGGGCCTGTCCGAGGGCAGCGGCGCCGCGCTCTTCGGCGGGTACATCGGCATCACCTTCATGCTGGCGCTGCCCGGCGGCTGGCTCGCCGACCGGGTCATCGGCCAGCAGCGTGCGATCATGCTCGGGCCGGGCTTCATCGCGCTCGGCTGCTTCAGCCTCGCGCTGCCGCCCGACGCCCTCACGCCGGTCGGGCTGCTCCTCATCGCCTGCGGATTCGGCCTGTTCAAGCCCAACCACCAGGCACTGATCAACATGCTGGCCGGTACGCCGGGACGGCGCGAGGCGGCCATCGCGGCGCTGTTCGTCGGCACCCAGGTCATCGGACTGCTCGCGCCGCTCGTCGTCGGGTCGATCGGCGAGCGGGTGAGCTGGAGCCTCGCCTTCGCCACGATCGGCGTCGTACTCACCATCGGCGTCGGGGCCGTCTACGCGGGCCTGCGGGCGTACGGCCCGGTCGGGGCCCGACCGAGCCGGCCGCTGTCGCCGGAAGAGGCCGGCCGGATCCGCCGTCGCGTCATCCCGGTCGTCCTCGTCGTGGTGCTGCTGCTGGTCGGCGCGCTCGGCAGCGGGCTGATGCCGCCGATGGCCGCGCTGATGCTGATCGGGCTCGGCCTGATCGCCGCGCCCTGGGGAGCGTACGCCAAGCTGCGGCGGCACCCCGGCCTCAACCTGGCCGACCGGTGGCGGCTGTCGGTGATGCTGCGCCTGCTGCTGGCCGCGACGGTGTTCTGGCTGCTGGCCGGGCAGGACGGCTCGGTGCTGACCCTGTTCGCCAAGGACTCGACCGACCGCGAGGTGCTCGGCTTCACCCTGCCGGCGAGCTGGCTGCAGGGCGCCACGCCGATGTTCATGCTGCTGCTGGCGCCGCTCTTCGCCTGGCAGCTGCCGCGGCTGGGCGCCCGGTTCAGCGTGCCGGCGAAGTTCGCCTTCGGGCTGACCGTCGCCAGCGTCAGCTTCCTGGTGATGGCGCTCGCCGCCGTCGCGGCCGCCGGCGGGGAACGCGTCTCGCCGCTGTGGCTGCTGACCGTCTACCTGATGCACGCCTGCGGCGAGATCGTCGTCGCGGCGGTCAGCATCAGCGCCATCTCCGACCTCGTGCCCCGCGAGTTCCTCGGCCAGGCGATCGGCGTCTACTGGCTCTTCGCCGCCATGGGCGGGGGCCTGAGCAGCCAGGTGGCCGCCCTGATCGACGTGCTCTCCGCGCCCGTCTACTACCTGTCGCTGGGTCTGGTGGCCGGCCTCGTGGCGGTGTTGTTCGTCGTCAACCGCCGCCGGCTCGGCGCGCCCTTCCTGGCTTCCCGACGGGCGGTGAACGGGCAGGGCACGGCCGATCCAGCGGTCCTCCAGTGACACCCGACGTCCGGCCGACAGCCTTGCCGGACCGGACGCCCGACCCGGGTCAGAGACGGTCGGCGACCCTCACTCCGACGAAGAGAGCGTGAACGAGATGAACATCGACGACATCCGGCGGTTGCTGCGGGAGAGCGCCGGCGTGGACGAGTCCGTCGACATCGACGGCGACATCGGCGCCACCGACTTCAGCCTCCTGGGCTACGACTCGCTGGCGGTGCTCGAGCTGGCCGCCCGGATCGAGCAGCAGTACGGCGTGAAGATCCGCGAGGAGGAGGTCGCGGAGCTGACCACGCCCGACAGCATCGTGGACTACGTCAACAACGCCCGCGTGATCACCACCTGACCCGCGTCCCGCCGTAACCGTCACGGCCCACAGGAAGGCAGGAGGACGTGGACCGACTTCTGATCCCCATCGCGCTGCTGGCCAACGGGATCGCCGTGGGCGTGATGGTGTCCACCGTCATCGGCCTGGCGCCGATGAGCCTGGCGGTGCCCTACGAGCGGTACGTCGCCACCATCCAGTACCTCTGGAAGCGCTACGACCCGTTCATGCCGATCATGAACACGCTGGCCTGCGTGCTCGACCTCGTGCTGCTGGCCCGGGTGGACGACCCGCCCGCCCGGGCGCTGTTCGGCGCCGCGGGCGTGCTGCTGGTCGTGGTGATGGCCATCTCGGTCGTCAAGAACGTCCCCATCAACCGGTACGTCATGTCGCTGGACCCGCAGGCCCAGCCGGCGGACTGGGCGCGGATGGACCCGCGTACCCGATGGCGCAACTGGAACCTCGTCCGCACGGCGCTCGCCGTGCTGGCGTTCGCCACGAATCTGGCTGCTGTCAGCGTGCTGCTGTAGCGGCGCGACCAAGTCACGAGGAGGAAACACCGTGCATGTTGCGGGCAAGAAGGTGCTCGTCACCGGAGGAAGCCGCGGCATCGGACGCGCCATCGCTCTGGGCCTGGCCCGGGCCGGCGCGGACGTGATCACCTGCTACCGCACCGAGAGCGAGGCGGTGGCCAGCCTCGTCGCCGAGCTCAAGGAGATCCCCGGCGACCACCAGGTGATCCGGGCCGACGTCACGAACGCCGACGACGTGGCCGCGCTGATCGACGAGTGCCGGCTGCGGTTCACCCGGCTCGACGCGATCGTCAACAACGCGGGCGTCATCAGCCACATCCCGTTCGCCCAGCTGGAGATCGACGAGTGGCGCCGGGTCGTCGACAGCAACCTGACCGCCGCGGCCCGAATCGTCCAGGCCGCGTTGCCGCTGCTGGGCGAGGGCAGCTCCGTGGTGAACGTGGGCTCGCGGGTGGCGGCCGTCGGCATCCCGCTGCGAGCGCACTACACCGCCGCGAAGTCGGGCCTGGTCGGGCTCAGCCGCTCGCTGGCCAAGGAGCTCGGCCCGCGGGGCATCCGGATCAACGTGGTGGCGCCCGGACCGATCCAGACCGAAGCCGAGACGCCGCCGGCCGTGCTGGAGCGCTACAAGACCATGATCCCGCTGGGCCGGCTGGGCCGTACCGACGAGATCGCCTCCGTCGTGCAGTTCCTCGTCAGCGACCAGGCCAGCTTCATCAACGGCGAGACCATCAACGTGGACGGAGGCATCTGATGACGGATCAGGCGCAGCCCGGCCCGTTCCGGGTGATGCTGCGGATGGTCATCCACCCCGGCATGGAGCGGGAGTTCGAGCGGACCTGGCACCGGGTCGGCAGCGTGATCGTGCAGCACCCGGACAACCTGGGGCACTGGCTGTCGCGCGGCATCGACGAGGACGGCTCGGTGTACTACGTCGTCAGCGACTGGGTCGACGAACCGCGGTTCCGCGAGTTCGAGCACAGCGCGGCGCACGTCGAGCACCGGACGAAGCTGCACCCGTACCGCTCCAGCGGGTCCATGACGACCATGCAGGTGGTGTACGGGATGACCGGCGCCGCCGCCGCGGTCGCATGAGCGCGCCGGAGCAGGCCGGCGCGCTGGCCGGCAAGCGCATCCTGATCACCGGCGGCACCCGGGGGATCGGCCGCACCACGGCGTTGGCCTGCGCCCGTCGCGGCGCCCGGCTCGTGCTGTGTTACGGGCACGACGACGCCGGCGCCGACGACGTGGCCCGCGAGCTCAAGGAGAGCGGCGGACCGCACCGGGTGGTGAAGGCCGACGTCACGAGCCAGGCGGAGGTCAGGCGCTTGGCGGAGGTGTGCCGCGAGGAACTGGGCGGGCTGGACGCCGTGGTCAACAACGCCGGGGTGGACGGCCGGGCGGCGCTCGAGGAACTCACGCCGCAGGAATGGGACCGGGTCGTCGACATCGACCTGACGGCGGCGTTCCTCGTCTCCCAGGCCGCGCTGGAGCTGCTGACCCCGGGCGGCTCGATCGTCACCATCGGCGCGTCGGCGGCGCTGCGCGGCCGCCCGCACAGCGCCCACTACGCCGCCGCGAAGTCCGCGCTGATCGGCCTGACCCGCAGCCTCGCCCGGGAGGTCGGCGGCCGCGGCATCCGGGTCAACACGATCGCACCGGGCGTCATCGTCACCGAGTCCGACCCGGGCCCGCCGCCGCCGGTGGCGGAGATCATCAAGGGGATGACCGCCCTCGGCCGCCTCGGCACGCCGGAGGACGTCTCCGGTGCCGTGCTGTTCCTGATCGGTGACGAGTCCCGGTACGTCAGCGGAGCAACCCTGCATGTGGACGGAGGAATCTGATGCCCTACGCCGCCATCACCTATTCCGTGAAGCCCGGTCACGAGGACGAGATCGCGGAGATCTTCGAGAAGTTCCGCCGGGTCGACTCCCCGGTGCTCACGGACGAGGCCGGCGAGTCCGTCGGCGAACTGCTCGGCACCGCGGTGTTCATCAAGGACGACCTGATGGTCCGGGTGATCCACTACAGCGGCGACTTCGCCGCCATCGGTCGCCACATGGCCGCCCAGAAGGGCGTGCACCTGCTGGAGCAGAAGCTCGCGCCCTACCTCGCCGAGCAGCGGGACACCGGCAACGTGGACGGCTTCCAGCACTACTTCCGCAACGCCACCATGCGCTGCGTCTCGCAGCTGTCCCGCGACACCTACGCACCCGCCGAACCGGCCTGACCCGGCCAGGACGAAAGGCAGTCACGGCCCCCGGGCGGTGGCTGCCTTTCCCCGTGCCCGTCGGTCCGCCCACCCGGCCCGGCCGCCGCGCACAACGGATCGACGGCCTCCCGGGTGGGAGACCGTCGATCGGTGGTACGGCGCCCGGCCTCAGCCGAGCTCCGGCTCCTGCCGGGTCATGGTGTCCACCAGGTCCGTGGTGTGCTTGGCCGCCCGGAACGCCGGGTCCCGCAGCACGTCGCGGAGGAACTCCTGGGTGGTGTGCACGCCCTTGCCCACCACCCGGAACTCCTGCAGGGCCCGGTCGGCGCGGGCGATGGCCTGGCGGCGGTCCGGTGCCCACACCGAGACCTTGGCGAGCATCGGGTCGTAGTCCGCGGTGACCCGGAAACCGGGATAGCCGTGCGTGTCCACCCGCACGAACTGGCCGCTCGGCGGCAGGAACTCCGTCACCGTGCCGGGCGTGGGCATGAAGTCCCGCCGCGGATCCTCGGCGTTGATCCGGCACTCGATCGACACGCCGCGGGGCTGGACGTCGGCCTGGGTCACCGACAGGCCGTAGCCGGCCGCGACCCGCATCTGCTCGCGTACCAGGTCGATGCCGGTGACCAGCTCGGTGACCGGGTGCTCCACCTGGATCCGGCAGTTGACCTCCATGAACACGAAGTCGCCGTCGTCGACCAGGAACTCGTACGTGCCGGCGCCGGCGTAGTTCACCTCGCGGGCCGCGTGCACGGCGGCGGCCCGGATCCGCTCGGACAGCTCCTGCGGCAGGCCCGGCGCCGGCGTCTCCTCGATCAGCTTCTGCCGGCGGCGCTGCACCGAGCAGTCCCGTTCGCCGAGCTCGACCACGCCGCCCCGGCCGTCCCCGAGGACCTGCACCTCGATGTGCCGGGCGTTCTCCAGGAACCGCTCGACGTACAGGCGCGGGTCGCCGAACGTGGCCTGGGCCACCGCGCGGGCCTGTCCCCAGGCCCGGCCGAGGTCGCGGCTGTCGCGGACCACCATCATCCCGCGACCGCCGCCACCGGCGGTGGCCTTGACGATCAGCGGATAGCCGATCCGCTCGGCGACCTCCCGCGCCTCCTCGGTGGTCAGCAGCGAACGGGAGCTGCCGGGCAGGACCGGCAGGCCGGCCGCCCGGGCGATCTCCTTCGCCTGCGCCTTGTCGCCGAGCCGGCGCAGTAGCGCCGCCGGCGGCCCGACGAAGGTCAGCCCGTTGGCCTCGCAGATCTCGGCGAAGTCCGGATCCTCGGAGAGGAACCCGTAGCCGGGATGCACCGCCTCCGCGCCGTTCTGCAGGGCCGCCGTGACCAGCGCGGCCGGGTTGAGGTAGCTCAGCCGGGGCGCGGCGGGGCCGATGCGTACGCACTTGTCGGCGTACCGCGCCACGGCGGACTCGCGGTCGCTGTCGGAGCAGACCGCGATCGTACGGATGCCCATCTCGCGGCAGGTACGCGCCACCCGGAGCGCGATCTCGCCCCGGTTGGCGATCAGGACGGTGGAAAACACGGGCGTTCCTCCTCGTGGGTCACGCCGGGGCGAGCACGATCAGCGCGTCGCTGTACTCGACCGGTGTCCCGTCGTCGACCAGCACGTCGACGACGCGGCCGGGCCGGTCGGCCTCGACCGGGTTCATCAGCTTCATCGCCTCGACGATGCCCACCTGCTGCCCGGCCGCGACGACGTCGCCGACCTGCACGAAGGGACGTTGGCCCGGGGACGACGCGCGGTAGAAGGTGCCGACCAGCGGTGCCGACACGACGAACGTGCCGTCCTCGGCGCCCGGCGGCGCATCCGTCGCCGCAGCGGCCACGGGGAGCCCGGACTCGGCGACCGCCACCACCCCCGGACGCGACCACTCGAGCTCCACCAGCAGGTCGCCGGAGCGCACCCGCAGGCTCTTCAGCGGTCCCGGGGTCGACTCGGTCAGGCGTTCGGCGTACCGGCACAGTTCGTTGATCCCGGCTGGCACGTCGTCCGTTGCCTCGATTGTCATCTGTACCTCGGCTCTTCTCGTCAGTACTGCCGGAAGCGTCGCCGGCGGCGAGCCGCCAGGTCGTGCGAGGGAATGGCCGCGACCTCGCGCAGGGTCTCGGCGATCGCCGCGCGCAACTGCTCCGCGGCGGCGACCGGGTCCTGGTGGGCGCCGTCGGCCGGCTCCGGCACGACCGCGTCGATGATGCCGTGCCGCAGCAGGTCGCGGGCGCCGATCTGCAGGGCCGCGGCAGCGCGGGGAGCGGCGGCCGGGTCCTTCCAGAGGATCGCGGCGCAACCCTCGGGGCTGATCACCGAGTACATCGCACCGGCGAAGGCGAGCACCCGGTCCGCCACCGCCAGGGCGAGCGCGCCGCCGCTGCCGCCCTCGCCGGTGATGACCGCGACGATCGGCACCGGCAGGGCGGACATCAGCCGCAGGTTCTCCGCGATGGCCCAGGCCTGGCCGCCCTCCTCGGCCGCCATTCCGGGGTGCGCCCCGGGGGTGTCCACCAGCGTGACGACGGGCAGCCCGAGCTTGGCCGCGAGCCGCATCAGCCGGGCGGCCTTGCGGTAGCCCTCGGGCAGCGCCATCGCGAAGTTGCGCTGTACCCGTTCCGCGGTGTCCCGGCCCTTCTGGAAGCCGAGCACGATCACCGACCGTCCGTCGATGCGGGCGATCCCGCCGATCAGCGCGGGGCAGTCGCCGCCGATCCGGTCGCCCTTGAGCTCCAGGAAGCCGTCGGTCACGTGCGCCAGGTAGTCGAGCATGCACGGCCGGCCCGGATGCCGGGCGAGCCTGATGACGTCCTCGGGCGCCACCTCGGGCAGCTGGTCCGGGTCGCGGACCAGCCCGGCCGCCGCCGGCGCGGCGGCCGGCCGCGCGTCCCCGGCCCGGGTCTCGAGCACGGCGCCGATGGTGGAGCGCAGCGCGGAGCGGCTCACCACCGCGTCGATCAGGCCCCGCTCCAGCAGGAACTCGGCGGTCTGGAAGTTGTCCGGCAGCGCGTGCCCGATCGTCTGCTCGATGACCCGGCGGCCGGCGAAGCCGACGCGTGCGCCGGGTTCGGCGATGACCACGTCGCCGAGGGTGGCGAACGACGCGGCCACGCCGCCATACGTGGGATCGGTGAGGACGCAGACGGTCAGGATGCCGGCCTCGTCGAGCTCGCCGAGCACCTGGCTGGTCTTCGCCATCTGCATCAGCGAGAAGGCGCCCTCCTGCATCCGCGCGCCGCCGGAGGCGGTGACGATGATCAGTGACCGCCGGGTCTCCAGCGCGGTCTCGGCGGCGGCCGTGATGGCCTCGCCGGCGCCGACGCCGAGGCTGCCGCCCAGGAACCGAAAGTCCATGACCGCCGCCACCACCGGCCGGCCCATCAGCTCGCCGGTGACGCAGACGACGGCCTCGTCGAGGCCCGTCTCGTCGCGGGCCCGGGCGAGCCGTCGGCCGTACGGTTGCGAGTCGACGAATCCGAGTGGGTCCACGGCCACCACGGGCGGCTCGAGCCGCTGCACCGTGCCGGGGTCCAGGAGTTGTTCGATGCGCTGGTCCGCGGTGAGCCGGCCATGCCGGCCGCACCCGGAGCACACCCGCAGGTCTCGGTCGAAACGCGGTCCGTAGATCAGTCCGCGGCAGCCGCCGCAGCTGATCCACTCCGCTTCGGTGGTAAGGGTCGAGAGGCTCACCCCGGCAGGTTGGCCCGTCCGGCTCAACGGCCGATGGAAGCGCGCTGTATCGCCTCGAGCCGGCCGCCCGGCCGTCAACCGGCCCTTGAGGCGCGGGCCCGATGCTGTGCCCGCGAAGGGAGGCGCCGGACCCGGCGGGTGCGCCTTCCCCCATCCCGGGCCCCGGCCCGGTACCCGACCGCGTGTTCCCGACCGAGATGAGGAAGCGATGCCGACCGACAGCGACGCCAGGCCGACGGACGCCGTCGGCGCCGGACCGGAGGACGAGCACACCCAGGTGCTCGTCGTGGGCGGCGGGTACGCGGGCCTCGCCTCCGCGCTGTTCCTGTCCCACCAGGGGGTGCGGACGGTCCTGGTGGACCGGCACCCGGCGGTCTCGGTGCAGGGCCGGGCCCGTGGGATCAACCAGCGGACCATGGAGCTGTACCGGCCGTACGGCCTGGAGCCGGCCATCCGCGCGGCGGGCCGGCCGTTCGACGACGAGTCCGGTGTGGTGCGCTGCGAGACGCTCGCGGGCGAGTGGTCCTGGATCCTGTCCGACGACACCCGCAAACCGCTGCCCGACCTGACCGCCTGCGAGTTCGGCATGGCGGACCAGCGCGCCGTCGAGCCGCTGCTGATCGAGGCGGCCGGCGAACGGGGCGCCGACATCCGCTTCGGCACCCAGTGCGTGTCGGTCGCGGCCGACGCCGACGGCGTCACCGCGGTGCTCGAGGACGCCGGCACCGGTGCCCGGCGTACCGTCCGCTGCGACTACCTGATCGCCGCGGACGGCTTCCGGGGGAAGGTCGGGCCGCAGGCCGGCGTCACCCGGGAGGGGCCGGGGACCACCCAGAACTGGGTCACGTTCGTGATCCGGGCCGACCTGTCGCGGATCGTGACGCAACGGGCGATGTTCTGGATCGTGGTGAACGACGAGATCGGCCAGGGTTCCTTCCTGACCACGTCCGAGCCGGACCAGTGGGCCGTCAGCGTCACCTACGACCCGGCGGTCGAGACCGGCGCCGACTACACCCCGCAACGGTGTGCCCGGCTGGCCACCGCCGTGCTGGGCGTCGACGTGCCCGTCGAGGTGCTGGACGTGGCGGCGTGGGAGGAGGCGGTCGGGGTCGCGGAGCGGTTCCGCAGCGACCGGGTCTTCCTGGTGGGCGACAGCGCCCACGTCTGGCCGCCGGCCGGCGCGATGGGCGCCAACGCGGCGGTGCAGGACGCGCACAACCTCGCCTGGAAGCTGGCCGCGCGGCTGCGCGGCTGCGCCGGCGACCGGCTGCTGGACTCGTACGAGGACGAGCGGCGCCCGGTCGCGCTCGCGCTCGCCGACATCACCGTACGCCGACAGCGGGCGCGGTTCGGCGGCGGCGACCCCACTTTCGACGACGTCGACGACGTGCTGCTGACCCTGGGGCAGCGCTACCGGTCCACCGCGATGCTGGGCGTGCGACATGACGCCGTCTACGGGTCCGACCTGCCGCCGGACGCCGCGCCGGGCACCCGGGCGCCGCACCTGTGGCTCGAGCACGAGGGCGAGCGGATCACCGTGCACGATCTCTGCCACGACTCGTTCGTGCTGCTGACCGGGGCCACGGGTGGCGCCTGGGTGAGCGCCGCGGGCCGCTGCGCCGAGCGGACCGGGGCGCCGCTGCGGGCGTACCGGATCGGCGCCGAACTGGCCGATGTGGAGGGTGTCTGGGAGAGCCGCTACGGCTGCCCCGCCGACGGCGCGGTGCTCCTGCGTCCGGACGGCTACGTGGCCTGGCGTAGCGCCGGGCCGGTGGACGGCCGGGCGGAGGTGTTGACCGGGGTGCTCCGCGAGGTGCTCAGCGGATCGTTCTGAGTGGCGTGCGGCGGGGCCGGCGTGCCGGCCCGCCGCCCCTCAGTAGGCGGCGGCGACCTCGTAGATGCCGAAGGGGCGGTCGAGGGGTGGCCCCTGGTAGCGGCGCAGCGGCGCGGTCGTACCCCGGTGGCTCGCCCCGGCCTCCCAGGACCGGAACGCCGCCAGGCTCTCCCACTCGCTCATCACCACGAACCTGCCGGGATCGTCCGCCAGCCGCAGCAGCTCGTTGCCCAGCAACCCGGGCGTGCCGGCCAGGTCGGCGCTGATCCGGTGGTAGGCCTCCTCGACGGCGCCCTGCTCGGTGGGCGGCGCGGCGGCGTGGATGAGGACCCGCACCCGCGCCGCGCCCGGCGCGGCTGCCGACGGCGGCGAACCGGACGCACCGCCGGGAACTGACTGGGCCTGCCGATCGGACATGGTCCGCCGTCCTCTCTGCGCGTAAGGCCGACCGCCGGCGTTCCGGCGGCCGCCCGCACAGCACATCCGACGGCACTGGTGTCCGGCTGGCGGCGGTGTGGCCGGGTCGGGTCCGCCGGACCCGCGCTCGAGGCTTCCTCGACGACGGGGCAGGAGTCGGTTTGACGTCGATCGTTGTCCTTGTCAATCCTGCGCCCGTTTGTAAAAGTTCTGAAAACGACCGGAGCGCCGTGGGGCACGGCTCATCCTAATGGGCCCGAAATGGGCCTGGTGGCAGCGGTCTGACGGAGCAGACGGTCTTGACGGCCAGCGCAGTCACGCTTACCGTTCATGACGTTCCCGCACTCCGTAGCTGCCTGATGACCGTTGGTGATCGGCGGCGATTCGAGTTTATCGGGCATTTGGGGGTGATCCGGCCGATCAATCGAAAATGCGTGTACATCGCTCCAGGTTGACGTTTCTCGATGACTCCACTGCGTAACTCAACGATGAATAGCCGAATGGCTGCCAGGAATTGAACACGATGTGGAATTTGCGCGCACCGGGCCACTCGAACTGCTGGGCATCAACGGTGAGGCAACCCCGGGCCAATGCGATGAGGGGGGAAGGCATAGTGGGTTTCTCAATCCTCGGGTCACTATCCGTATGCCACGAAGGCCGTGACATCACGCCGACGGCACCGAAGGTCCGCCAGGTCCTGGCGTTCCTGCTCGTGCGACGCAACCAGATCGTGCAGGTCAGCGAGTTCATCGACGAGTTGTGGGGCAGCAACCCACCGGGCAGTGCGATGACCACCCTGCAGACGTACATCTACAAGCTGCGCCGCGACGTTCTCGAGCTGTCCGGCCTGGCGAACCTGCACACGCAGTCGTGTGGCTACCTGCTCGACGTCGCCGACGACCAGCTCGACGTCTGCCGCTTCGAGAGCCTGTCCCGGCAGGGCCGGGCGGCCCAGGAGGCCGGGGACACCGCCCGAGCCAGCGAGCTGCTCAGTGAATCCCTGAGCATGTGGCGTGGTCGGGCGCTCTCCGGGGTGACCGCCGGGCAGATCCTGTCCGCCCACGTCGCCCGGCTCGAGGAGAACCGGCTACGGGTGCTGGGCATGCGGATCGAGGGGGACATGCTCCTGGGCCGTTACGAGGAGCTGGTCAGCGAGCTGAAGGGGCTTGTCCGGTCCTACCCGCTGCATGAGCGCTTCCACGCCAGCCTGATGACGGCGCTGAACCGCTCGGGACGCCGCTACGAGGCCTTCGAGGTGTACCGGCAACTGCGCGACCTGCTCGCCGACGAGCTCGGCCTGGAACCGTCCACCTCGGTGCAACGCCTCTACCAGTCCCTGCTGCACGCCGAACCGGCCGACGGCGCGGCGAGCCCGGTCCGGACCGGCCCCGGGCGTCCCACCCGGCCGGCCGTCGTCCCGGCGCAGCTGCCGGCGGACACCCCGGACTTCACCGGACGCGCCGAGATGCTGGAGCGGGTCCGCCGGATGCTCGCCGTCCGCCACGACAACGGCACCACGGCGCGTGCCGTGTCGATCTGCGGCATGGCCGGTGTCGGGAAGACGACCCTGGCCCTGCACGCCGCTCACGTCGACAAGGCGCAGTTCCCCGACGGGCAGCTCTACGCCGACCTGCGCGGGCCGTCTCCCCGCGGAGCGGCGACGCCAACCGACGTGCTGGCCGGCTTCCTGCGCGCGCTGGGGGTGCCGGAACAACAGGTGCCACCGACGCTCGAGGAGCGCAGCAGCCTCTTCCGCACCGTCAGCGACGGCAGGCGACTGCTGGTCGTGCTCGACGACGCGCTGTCCGCGTCACAGATCGCCGCGCTGATCCCGGCGACACCCACCAGTGCCGTGGTCATCACCAGCAGGTGGGGACTGCAGGACCTGCCCGGTGTACGGGTCATGAAGCTCGACGTCATGCGCCCCCACGAGAGCCTCGAGCTGCTCGGCCGCATGATCGGCCGGGACCGGGTGGCCGCGGAGCGCGAACAGGCCGAACGCATCATCCACCGGTGCGGCAACCTGCCCCTGGCCCTGCGCTGCGTCGGGGCCCGGCTGGCCGCGGCGCCCACCCTGACGTTGCAGCGGATGGCCGCGCTGCTGGAGAGCGGCCCCGCGCCGCTGGACCAGCTGCGGTTCGCCGAGTTCGACGTACGGGCCAACTACGACAAGACGTACTTCCGGCTCGCGCCGCACGACCGCAGCGCGCTGCGGCTGATCAGCCTGCTGCCGCCACCCACCTTCACGGTCGCGACGGCGGCGAGCCTGCTCGGTGTCGGCGCGGACGCCGTGGAGGACCAGCTCGGCCGACTGGTCAACTACCACCTGCTGGAGGCGTCGTCCGACCGTGGCACCGACACGGTCCGGTACCAGCTGCACCGGCTCGTCCGGCTCTACGCCCGGGAGCGCCTCAACCGCGAGTTCATCCGACCCGTGTCGGCGTGAGCCCGGCCGCCGCAGCCGCGGCGGCCGGGGACCTGCCGGCGGCACCGGGCCGCCGGCGGGTCACTTGCCGCCGGCGGTGTGCACCACCTCGCCGTTGACGTTCCCGTTCGCCTCCGAGCCGAGGAAGACGATCAGCCGGGCCACCTCGGCGGCGGTGCTCAGCCGCCCGCTGGGGGTGTCCTCGGTGGCGCGCTCGAGCAGTGCCGGGTCCACCGCCTCGAGGCTCTCGGTCAGCGTGCCCCCGGGTGCGACCACGTTGGCCAGGACGCCGTGCCGTGTCCACATCAGACCGCGGACGAGACCGTGCAGCGTCGCCTTCGCCGCGCTGTAGAGCTCCGAGCCGGGATTGCCGTGCGTCGCGGTGACCGAGGACAACAGGACGATCCGCCCCCAGCCCCGCTCGCGCATGCCGCCCAGCACCTGCCGGACCGTCCACAGGTGCCCCTCGACGTTCTCCCGGAACCGATCGAGCCAGTACTCCATCGGCAGCTCGTGGTAGGCCGGCGTCTCCTCCGGATTGGTCCAGACCCAGGTCTGCGCGTTCGCGACCAGGACGTCCACCCCGCCCCACCGCTGCTCCACGGCCCGTACCGCCGCCCGGGCGCTCGCCGGGTCGGCCAGGTCGTACGGCAGTGCCAGCGCCCGGTCGGCCCCGCCCAGCTCGTCCACCACCCGGTCCGCGGCGTCCTGCGCCGAGTGGTACGTGATCGCCACCCGTGCGGACTCCTCGGCGAACGCCCGAGCGGTGGCGAGCCCGATCCCCCGCGTGGCGCCCGTGACGAGCACGCGCTTGTCCTTCAAACCGAGATCCATCGCGTTTCCCCTGCCTCGCTTTTCCGGCATGCCTGACGTGCCCTTCACCCTCGGTCACCGGACTCGACGTTTGCTCGCCGGACGCCGCCGCGGGCCGGTCCGCTCGGTCGTCGCTCCAGGGCGGGTCAAGCCGACGTGGTTAGCGTCGCCCCCGACGACCGCCCGTCGAGAGGACGCCGATGGTGCACGAGGAGCTACGCGAGATCCGGGATCCGGTGCTGCGTCGGGTGCAGAACCACCGGTTCTGGGCCGGGCTGCGCGACGGGACGCTGCCCGGCGCGGCCCTGACCCACTTCGTCGAGCAGGACACCTTCGGTCTGCTGCCGGCGTACGCCCGGGCGCTGGCCCGCTGCGCCGCCGCCGCGCCCGACGACGGCGACGTCCTGCTGCTCGGTCACTCGATCGTCGGCACGCTCGACGCCCGGGACCGGCTGCGCCGGGCCCACCGCGAGCTCGCCGGCCGCCTCGGCGTGCCGGCCTACCGGGAGGCGCCACCGATCGACCCCGCCACCCGGGCCCACACCTCGTTCCTCGCGGCCGCCACCGCCGACTCGTTCCACGCGGGCCTCGGCGCCCTGCTGCCGATGGTGTGGTTCAACGCCGAGGTGTCCGACCATCTGGTCGCGGCGGCGACGCCCGGATCCCGCTACCTGCCGTGGATCGAGGCCTACCACCCGGGAGCGGACTACGGCTACGCGGTACAGGCATTTCTCGACATGGTCGACCGGGCCGGCGCGGCGGCCGGGCCGCGCGGGCGGCGCCTGATCATCGAGCAGTTCTCCATCGGCGTCCGTTACGAATGGGCGTTCGCCGAGGCCTGCGCCGCATCGGCCGGGGGCCACCGCGATCAGCTTCCGTACGAGGAGCCGACCAGAAAGGGCGCAGCGACGTGAGTACGCAGAGTGCCATCCCCTACCCGTTCCCCTGGACCCCCGTGATGGAGGTCCCCGAAGCGCTCCAGGGCCTGCGTGAGGACGCGCTGGTGGAGGTCAGCCTGCCCAGTGGCGACACCGCCCTGCTCGTGACGCGGTACGCCGACGTCCGCAGCCTGTTCGCCGACGACCGGCTGAGCAAGAACATCGCCCGGCCGGACGTCGCGAGGATCACCAAGGACAACGACCTGTTCGTCGACCCGAAGATCGACGGCGACCCGCCGCACCACACCCGGATGCGGGGCCTGGTGACCAAGGCGTTCACCGCGCGCCGGATCGAACTGCTGCGCCCGTACGCCCAGCAGGTCACCGACGAGCTGATCGACGAGATGGCCAAGGGCCCCAAGCCGGTCGAGCTCAACGAGGCGCTCGCCTTCCCGCTGCCCATCCTGGTCATCTGCAAGCTGCTCGGCATCCCGCCGGAGGACCGCACCAAGTTCCGCCGGTTGGTCGACGGCTTCCTGTCGGTGACCAAGCTGCCGCCAGCCGAGGTGGAGGAGTGCCGCACCGGCCTCTGGGACTACCTGGTCGAACTCATCGACTACAAGCGGGCCAACCCGGGCGAGGACGACCTCATCACCAGCCTGATCAAGGTGCGCGACGAGGACGACAACCGGCTCTCCGAGTACGAGCTGCACCACTGGACCCGCAGCCTGCTCATCGCCGGCTACGTCACCACGGCGAGCCAGATCGGCACGGCCACCGCCGTCCTGCTGCACCGCCAGGACCTCAAGCGGCAGATCCAGGAGGACTACTCGCTGGTGCCCTCGGCGGTCGAGGAGATGCTGCGGACGCAGATCATGGGGTCCTCGATCGGCACCCTGCGGTTCGCGTTGGAGGACATCGAGCTGTCCGACGGCACGATCCTGCCAAAGGGATCGAGCGTCCTGCTGTCCGAGGAGTCGGCCAACATGGACGAGGAGGTCTTCAAGGACCCCTTCACCCTGGACATCCACCGCCAGGAGAACCACCACATGACCTTCGGCGCCGGCATCCACTACTGCGTCGGTGCCGCGCTCGCCCGGATGGAGCTGCAGGTGGCCACCGAGACGCTGCTGCGCCGGTTCCCGGACATCCGGCTCGCCGTCCCCGCCGCGAGCCTGCCCCGGGCGCTGGGTGGCTTCATGGAGGGCTTCAGCGCGGTCCCGGTGACCTGGTGAACGACCGCACGGCTCTGGTCACCGGCGCCAACCGGGGCATCGGACGGGCGGTCGCGCAGGAACTGCACACCCGGGGGCTGCGGGTGGTCGTCACCGGCCGCGACGGCGCGGCGGCGGCGGCCGCCGCAGCGGAGATCGGCCCCCGCGCCACCGCGTACCGGCTCGACGTGACCGAACCCGGTGACGTCGAGGAGGCCGGCAAGCAGCTCGCCCCGGTCGACGTGCTGGTGTGCAACGCCGGCGTCCTGCTGGACGCCGGCACCGATCCGCTCGGCGCCCCGCTGGACCTGGTCGAGACGACGCTGCGGATCAACCTGCTGGGCGCCTGGCGGGTCCTGCAGACGTTCCTGCCGCCGATGATCGAGCGGGGCTGGGGGCGGGTCGTGCTGGTCTCCAGCGGCACCACCGCCGAGTTCGGCGGCGCGCTGTTCGCCGGTGCGCCCGGCTACTCGCTGTCCAAGGCGGCGATCAACGGGCTCACCGCGATGGTGGCCGCCCGTACGGCCGGCACCGGCGTGCTGGTCAACGCGGTCAACCCCGGCCGGGTCCGCACCCGGATGATGCCCGGCCAGCAGACGCCGCCCGAGGTGGCGGCCCGTTTCATCGCCGACGTGGCGACGCTGCCCGACGACGGCCCGACCGGTCACTTCCTCACCGAGCGACGTGGCTCGGGCTGAGCCGACGGTTCGACGAACAGGAGAAGACATGCGATTCGATCTGTCCGGAAAGAAGGCCGTCGTCACCGGTGCCGGCGCCGGTATCGGGCTGGCCGTGGCCCAGGCGCTCGCCGGTGCCGGCGCCGACGTGCTCGGGGGTGCCCGTACGGTCAGTCCGGAACTCAAGGAGTGCACCCCGTACACCATGACGGTCGACCTGATGACCGAGGACGGTCCGCAGCAGCTGGTGCAGCGGGCGCTCGACGAGTTCGGCGGGGTGGACATCCTGGTCAACAACGTGGGCGGCGGCGTCAAGCTCGCGGCCGGCTTCCTCGACATCGGTGACGACGTCTGGCGGCACACGTTCGACCTCAACGTCTTCACCATGATCCGGGCGACCCGCGCGGCGCTGCCAAGCCTGGTCGAGCGCCAGGGCGCGATCGTCAACATCGGCTCGATGAACGCGGCGATGGCCGACCCTCGGCTGGCCCACTACTCGGCGGCCAAGGCCGCGGTGTCCAACATCAGCAAGGCGCTGTCGGCCGAGTTCAGTCCGCTGGGCGTCCGGGTCAACACGATCCTGCCCGGCCCGGTGAAGACCCGCCTGTGGACCAATCCCGCCATGGCCGCACGGGCCGGGATGACTCCGGAGGAGTTCCTGGCGATGGTGCCGAAGATGGCCGGCCTGTCGACCGGGCAGCTGATCGAGCCGGACGAGATCGGCGCGCTCGTGCTGCTGCTGGCCTCGGGGAAGGTGCGGAGCATCACCGGCGCGGACTACACGATCGACGCGGGCATGGTGCCGCCGTCGCGGTACCAGCGACCGAACTGAGCCCACGCCGCCTGCCCCGCCCGCACTCCATCGAGGAGCGCGGTCGGGGCCGCGTCGCGCCCGGACAGCCCGGCGGCCACCGGCCGGCTGGGGACGAGGGGCGCGCCGGCCAGAGACCGGCCGGCGGACGAGGGGCGCGGCGGCCACGGACTGGCCGGCGACGAGGGGCGCCACCCAGGCGGGTGGCGCCCCTCGTCGCGATCGTCGTCCCGCGCCGGACGGGTCACCCGGCCCGGGCACTGTCCCGTCCCGCTGCGACCGCCGGCTCCGCCCCGACCTCGACGGCGATCTCGTCACGGCCGCCGTTCCCTGCCGGCCCGTTGGTGGCCGCCCCGTTCGCTGTCGGCCCGTTGGCAGCTGACCCGTTGGCGGCCGGCCCGGTCGCCCCCGGACTGTTCGCGGCCGGCCCGGTTGCCTCCGCCTGGGCCCGCCGCGCCTGGTCGAGCAGGTCGTCGCCGCCCAGCACCACCGCCGCCGGCCCGACCAGGTTGACCCGCCGGTTGAAGGCCCGGCCCAGCTCGACGTCGTGCAGCACGCCGCCGGCCATCGCCGCCATGATGAGGTCCTGACGGTCCATCTCGGCCCGGTCGTGCTCGGGCACCGGCCGGCCCGTGAGCCGGTAGCTGCGCGCCCGGTCCATCGCGGCCGCCTCCCGGTAGACGGCGTCGGCCTCCGCGGCGCTCGTCGCGTCGTACGCCCGCGCCAGCGCCAGCAGGTCGGGTGCGTGGGCGACGACGGCGTCCGCTGCGGCGAACGCGTAGGTGAGCGCCATCGCGGACCCCCAGCCGTACGCCGGGTTGGTGCTGCACAGCGCGTCGCCTACCGGCAGCAGGCCGACGACGGCCGGCCGGCCGTCGCGCAGGTAGTGCCGGCGCAGGTTGCGGTTGCCGGCCATCACCTGCACGTCGTCGAGCGGCGTGCCGGCGCCGGGGTCGATCCACGGCGCCAGCGCCGGGATGGCGCGGGCCGCGGCCTCCCAGCGCGCGACGTGCCGCAGCTCCCGGACCCCGGGAGTGCCCGGATGGCATTCGAGCGCGAACGCGTAGGTGTCGTCGTCGCCGGCGAAGCCGATCCAGGAGCCGAGCGGGAACTCACCGCGCAGCGTGGCGACCGACATGCGGGGCAGCTCGCATCCCGGCCTGAACCGGTAGTAGCGGCTGTAGTAGACCGTCTCGCAGTCCTGCACGTCGGTCGGGACGTCGATGCCGCGGGCGGCGAGCCAGCGGGGGACCGGCGTGCGCTGGCCCGCGCAGTCGAGGACCAGATCGGCCTCGACGAACCTGCCGTCGGCGAGCTCGATCCCGGTGACCCGTGGCGGTCCGTCCGGGGTGGGCGCGAACCGCAGCCCGGTGGCGACCGCCGGGCAGTGGAACACGATCCCCGGCTCCGCCTCAGCGGTCATCCGCAGCGCGAGTTCCAGCACCGGTCGCCGCGCCCAGATGTTCGTGAACGCGTCGTCGGTGGGCTGCCAGAGCTCCGGCGGGATGAAGTGCTTGAAGAGGTTGATCTCGCCGACCCCGTTGGCCCGCAGCCGGTCCAGGACGTCCGGGGCGCGCTCGGCCAGCAGGTTGCGGGCGCGCGCCGAGAAGCCATGCGGCAGCCGGAACTGCGGCACGCCACGGCGCGGCCATGCCAGGAACGGGTCCGCCGCCGGATGGGCCGGTGGCGGATCCCGCTCGATGACCTCGACGGGCCGGCCGGACCGGGCCAGCGCCAGGGCCGTGGCGAGCCCGGCGATGCTGCCGCCGAGGATGGCGATGCGTCCGTACGGCGTTCCGGGTGCGGGCTGCCCGGCGACCGGCTGGCGCGGGCCTAGCGCCGCCACTCGACGATCTCGTCTCGGGGCTTGCGGCGGGCGGCGCCGGGCGGGATCGGCATGCGGCGGGAACGGTCCTCGTGTCCGATGGTGATGACCCCGGCGAGCCCGACGTCGTCCGGCAGGCCGATCACGTCGCTGAGCGCCCGCAGCTCGTCGGTGTAGACCGAGCTGAAGACGCCGGTGCCAAGCCCTTCGTTGAGTGCGGCGAGCTGGAGGAGCATGAACAGTGCCCCCGCGTCGAACCACCAGAACGGCACCGGCCACGGCACCTCCGACCAGCCGGGGCGGACCGCCTCGCCGGAGTAGCGCTCGTGATAGGTCTGCTCCCGGGTGCCGACCCAGATGTGCACCGGGGCGTCGGCGATCCACCGTGGGAAGCCGAGCTCCACGTACCGCGCCTCGGCGATGTCGGCGGCCGCCTGGCGCAGCTTCTGGTCGGTCACGACCACGACCCGGTATCCCTGGCTGAAGCCCGCGCTGGGCGCGCGGTCGACGACTGAGACGATCCGTTCCAGGGCCTCGTCCGACACAGGTTCGTCGGTGTAGCTGCGCACCATCTGGCGCTTGCGCAGCACGTCCGCGTAGTCCATGGCAATCCCCTTCCGATTCAGACGGCCAGCTCGACGTCGTACTCGCGCAGCCAGGTGTCGAACTGCAGCGCCATCTCGATGTTCATCCGGCTGACCCACTGGTGGGCGATCTGCGACGGCTGCTCGACCGCCGCGCGGGCCGCGGGCAGGTCGAGGAACGGCAGCGCCGGCGAGGAACTGTCGGCGAGCAGCTCGGCCAGCTCCTGGCGGAGCATCTGGGCGTACGCCGGGTCCTGGGTGACCGGCCACGGACACTTCACCCGATCCAGCACGGACCGCGGCACCCGGTCCCGCACCGCCGCCCGCAGCAGGCTCTTCTCCCGGCCGTCGAAGGTCTTCATCGCCCAGGGCGTGTTGTACAGGTACTCGACCAGCCGGTGGTCGCCGTAGGGCACCCGCAGCTCCAGGGCGTTGGCCATGGCGAGCCGGTCGTCGCGGTCCAGCAGCATCGGCAGCCACCAGGTCAGCGTGACGTGACTGATCGCCCGCATCCGGTGTTCCTCGGCGCTCTCGCCGTCCTGGTGCGGCGCCCGCGCGAGCGCCTGCCGGTAATGGTCGGCGTAGTAGCTGCCCAGGTCGAGCTTGTCCATGAACGCCGGGTCGAACAGGGCCCGGCCCTGGCCCCGCGGCGAGCCGGGCTGCAGGAACTCCTTGGCCACCCACGGGAACATGTCGGCGCTGAGCAGCTCGTCGTCGTACATCCAGCTGTAGCCGCCGAAGATCTCGTCGGCGACCTCGCCGCTGAGCGCGACGGTCGAGTGCTGCTTGATCCGGCGCGCGGTCAGGAAGTTCGAGGTGTCCATGTCGCCGAGCGTGGTCGGCATGTCCTGCGCCCTGAGGGCGGCGAGCCGGACCGCCGGGTCCATCAGGTCCCGCGTGTTCAGCTGGATGCGTACGTGCTCGGACCGCAGCTGCCGGGCGACCTCGGCGGCGAACGTCTCGTCCGGGGCGAACCGGACGTCGTCGGGCTGGAACTTCGTCGCGTAGTCGTCGAAGGTCGTCACGAACGTGCGGATCCGTTCGCCCTCCAGCTTCCAGCGCCAGTCGGCCGCGATGGCCGAGACGGCGCTGGAGTCCACTCCGCCGGACAACGCCGTGCACAGCGGCACCTCGGCCTCGAGCTCGCGCAGCACGATGTCGTCGAGCAGGGACCGTACGTGTGCCACGGTGCCGTCGACGTCCTCGGTGTGCTCCTGCGCCGTGAGTTCCCAGTACGTGCGGTCGACGACCCCGTCGCGGCCGATGGTGAGGCTGTGCCCGGGCAGCACGGCGCGCATGTCGCGGAACACGGACATGCCCGGCTGCTTGGCGGTGGCGAAGAGCTCCTGCAGCCCGTCGATCCCGACGACCGGCCGCACCTCGGGGTGCGCGAGGAGGGCCTTGGGCTCGGAGCCGAAGACCACACCGTCCGGGCGGAGCGCGTAGAACAGCGGTTTGACGCCGAGCCGGTCGCGTGCCAGCAGCAGTTCGGAGCGGGCCGCGTCCCAGATCGCGAACGCGAAGATGCCCTCGAGGCGGGTCGCGCAGTCGGCGCCCCACTCGAGGTAGGCCCGCAGGATCACCTCGGTGTCGCTGCGGGTCTCGAACCGGTGCCCCCGGCTGCGCAGCTCGGTGCGCAGTTGCTTGAAGTTGTAGACCTCGCCGTTGTAGACGATGGCCGCGACCCGGCCGTCGCCGCCGTAGGCGGTCATCGGCTGGGCCCCGCCCGCCACGTCGATGATCGCGGTCCGGGTGTGGCCGAGCCCGACGTGCTTCCCCAGCCACACTCCGCGGCTGTCCACGCCGCGGTTGGCCAGCGTGTCCGTCATCGCCTGCAGGGTTGGCCGTTGGTTCGTCAGGTCACGGCTGAAGGCGACCCAGCCGACGATGCCGCACATACCATCTCCTCCGGTTGCTCCGACGCCGCCTGCAGCCTGCCGGGGGGCTTTGAAGCCCCTCTCGACGGCCGCTCGACGGCGCCGGTGTCAACGCGGAGCGGTGGAGTGCCCGCTGTGGCCCGGGGTGCCGACGGTCTCGCCGGGCTCGAGGACCACGAACTGGCCCATCATGCCCTTGTCCTCGTGCAGCAGCAGGTGGCAGTGGAACATGAACGGCACGTTGCGGTCGGCGTGCCGGTCGAAGCGGACGGCGAGCCGGAAGGTCACCTCGGGCGGGTTGTAGATGGTGTCCTTCCAGCCGCCCAGCTCCGGCGGGGGCGGGGCGCCGTTCACCGACAGCACCTGGAACTGCGCACCGTGCACGTGGAAGTTGTGCGGGCGGGGGAACGGGCTGACCACCTCCCAGACCTCGGTGGTGTCCCTGACCACGCCGAAGTCGATCCGGCCCATGTCCATGACCAGGCCGTTGATCTGCTCGCCGGACATCTCGAACCGGCGGTCGACGCGGTCCGCCGCGGCCTGCAGCGCCGGGGCCGGCGCGAGCGTGGCCGCGGGTTGCGGCGAGGGCCGCAGCTGGGCGCCGGCGCGCAACTGGAGAACGTCGAGGGCGTCGTCGCCTCCGGTGAACCGCTCGTTGAGCGGGTCGAGCCCGAGCTCCGGTGGGTAGCTGCGCAGCACCACCCGTTCCCCGGGGGTGAGGGTGACGACGATCTCGGCGCGCTCGCCGGGGGAGAGCTGCACCCGGTCGGTGGCGTGCGGCGCGCTCAGCAGGCCGCCGTCCGTGCCGACCAGTGCGAACGACCGGTCGTCGGCGAAGCCGAAATTGTAGACGCGCGCGGTGGACCCGTTGAGGATGCGCAGCCGCACCCGCTCGGTCACCACGTCCAGGTACGGCCCGACGGTGCCGTTGACCAGCACCGTGTCGCCGAGGATGCCGACGTTGCCGAGCCGGGACCAGCCCGCGTCGAACTGGTTGTCGCCGTCGAAGTTCTTGTCCTGCACGATGACCGGGATGTCGTCGACACCGTATTCGGTGGGCAGCCGGGACGCCGCGGTCTGCTCCGGGTCGTCGATGAGGAGGAGCCCGGCCATGCCCCGGTAGACGTGCAGTGCCGTCTGGTCGTGCGGGTGCGGGTGGTACCAGAGCGTGGCGGCCGGCTGGTCGATCGTCCAGGTGGGCTGCCAGACCGCCCCGGGGCCGATCAGCTGGTGCGGACCGCCGTCCATGACGGCCGGCAGGTGCATGCCGTGCCAGTGCACGGTGGTGGGGACGTCCAGGCCGTTGCGGACGTTGAGCTGCACCGTGTCGCCGCGGTTGGCGCGCACCGTCGGGCCGAGGAAGCCGTTGTCGAACCCCCACGTCGTGGTGGGTCGCCCCGGGCGGAACTGGCGGGTGCCGGCGGTGGCCTGCAGGTCGAAGACCCGGCGGCCGCCGTCGGTGCGGGCGGGGGCCAGCGGCGGGATGGCGAGGGGCTGGTCGAAGTCGACCTTCCCGACGGTGTCCACGTCGTGCACGGCGTACACGATGCCGGTGCCCGCGGCGGCGAGACCCAGCACCGCAGGGACGCCGATGAATCCTGCCTTGAGAAGTCTGCGCCGGGTGAGCCGGCGTGGTCGGGCGGCCGGTGGCGGCGCGGTCGTCGGGCCTTCGGTCGGCGTGCTCTCGATCGGCTTGACCAAGACGTCGTACCCCTGTCGGTCGGCGGCTGGCAACGCGGAAAGTCAGCGGAATATTACTCGATGTGGATGGATCGCGTGGGGCACCCGCGGGCCGCGATCTTCACGTCCTCGTGCAGGTCCGCCGTGGGCTCCGGGTCGATCACCTCGACCGCGCCGTCCTCGTCCTGGTCGAAGACCTCCGGCGCGCGGTAGACGCAGAGGCTGCTCACCGCGCACGTCTCTTTGGTGGCACTGACCCGCATCACGATTCTCCGTCCGTCGTCCGGTCCGCCGGCCCGGCCACAGGGCCCTGGTCGCGCCATGGTGGACGGCCCGGCTCGAGCCTCGGTGTAGCCGCCCGCCGCGATCTCCAGCAGGGTGCGACGCCCGGACGCGACGATGCGCGCACACCCATCGCCCGCCGCGGAGAGGACCGCCCATGACCGACCCGGCTCTCGAACCCAGCCCGTGGATCCTGCGGCTCGGCAACGCCTTCTGCGAGGCGCAGGCCCTGCTCACGGCCGCCGAGCTCGACCTGTTCACCGTGCTGCACGGCAGCCCGGCCACCGAGCGCGAGCTGTGCCGCCGGGTCGGGTTGCACGGCCGCGGCGCCCGCGACTTCCTGCACCTGCTCGTCCGGCTCGACCTACTGACGGACGAGGACGGGCGGTACCGCAACACCCCGGACGCCGACCGGTACCTCGTCGCCGGCGAGCCCGGCTACGTCGGCGGTTTCCTGCACGGCGCCAAGGCCAACCTCTATCCCGTCTGGGGCGGCCTGACCGAGACGCTGCGCACCGGACGGCCCCGCTCGGCGTCGGACTCCTTCGCCGCCATGCTCGACGACCCCGCACAGCTCCGGCGGTACGCGCAGATGATGGACGGCGTGCTGCGCCCGCTGCTGCCGCGCCTGCTGGAGGCGGTGGACTGGGCGGCGTACCCGGAGGTGCTCGACGTCGGCGGCTGCCGCGGCAGCCTGGTGGCCCGGCTCGTCGCGCGGCACCCGGGGATGTCCGGGCACGTCTTCGACCTGCCCCAGCTGGAACCGGTCTTCGCCGAGCACATGGCGGAGGCGGGCGCTGCCGGCCGGGTCACCTTCCACGCCGGAGACTTCTTCACCGACCCGCTGCCGCAAGCCGACCTGGTGGTCTTCGGTCACGTGCTGCACAACTGGGACGCCAAGCAGCGGGAGCTGCTGGTGCGCGCCGCGTTCGACGCCCTGCGGCCCGGGGGGGCGCTGCTCGTGCACGACCGGATGCTCGACCCGGCCGACCCGCGCGTCGACAACCTGCTGGCCAGCCTCACCATGGCCCTGGTCACCGAGGACGGCGGCGAGTACCCCGTCGAGGAACTCGCCGAACTGGCCCGCGCGGCGGGCTTCGCCGCGGTCGACCGGCAACCGCTCGACGACAACGAGACCCTGGTGCTGTGCCGCAAGGCGACCTGACCACGCACGAGGCCGGGACCACCGCGGTGGTCCCGGCCCTCTCGGCGTACGTCAGCTGGCCCGGCGCGCGACGACCAGGGTGTCGTCGTCGCCCAGCAGCCGGCTCTCGACCGTCTCGAAGCCCGCGTTCTTGGCGTGCTCGGTCACCTCGCCGACCGTGTACTCGGAGCCGCCGTCGGTGACCAGCAGCATGTCGAGGCTGATCACCAGGTTCTCCACCCGGCTGGACGCCCGGTCGAGCATCCGGTCGTAGACCAGCAGGACGCCGCCGGGGTTGACGCTCTGGTACGCCTTCTCGACCAGGAAGCGCCGCTGCTCGCGGTCCCAGTCGTGCAGGACGTGGCCCATCACCACGATGTCCGCGGTGGGCAGCGGGTCGGTGAAGAAGCTGCCGCCGTGGAAGGTGAGCCGGTCGGTCAGCGACTTCTCGGCGGCCTGCTCGTCGAAGAACGGCTCCATCTGGGGCAGGTCGAAGACGTGCCCGGTGAGGTTGGGGTTGGCGGTGACGATCTGGGCCGCCAGGCTGCCCCGGCAACCGCCGACGTCGAGCACCGAACGGTACCCACCCCAGCCGTCGTAGGCGGCGATCAGCTGCGGCCCCAGCGTCCGGGTCAGCGCGTCCATCGAGTTGATGAACTGGGACAGGATGCGCGGGTTCTGCACGACGGCGTCGAAGCTGCTGCCCGACTGCGGCTGGCCGGTGCGCAGCGCGTCGGTCAGCCGGCCCCACGCCGGGTAGAGGTTGCGGTTGGAGCGCTCCAGGAACCCGCCGATGTAGGATCGCTCGCCGCTGACGAGGAACTGGTCGGCGCCGGCGGCGTTGCGGTACCGGCCGTCGGAGTGCTCCAGCAGCGACAGCTCGACCAGCAGGTCCAGCCAGTCGGAGAGGCCACGGCCGTGCAGGCCGAGCTTCTCGCGGATCTCGTCCTCGGTGGCCGGCCCGGACCGCAGGGTGGTGAAGAGGCCGAGGTCGACGGCGGTCAGCAACGCCTTCGCGTCGCAGAAGGAGTTGGCGAGCCGGATGATCCCGGCCGGCCGGCTGGTGTCGATCGCAGTGGTGGTCACGTGTGCGGCCCGCCTTTACGTCGTGGAGAATTCGGTTTCGCTGACATTGATCTTCTTCATCGACCACTGCGCGATCCGCAGGGACATGGTGACGGCCTCGGTGGCGTACCGGACCATCTCGGTCTGGTACCGGGTCACCGCGTCGGCCAGGGAGCTATCGCCGTCCGCCACGGACGTCAGGGCCGCGCAGAGCGCGCTGGCGTCCCGCAGGGCCGTGTTGGCGCCCACCCCGCCGGTCGGCGGCATCAGGTGCACCGCGTCGCCGAGGGGAATCACGGTGCCGGTCGGCCAGGCCTCGACCGGCAGGGTCGCCCGCAGCGCGAGCGGGTACGTCTCGGCCGGCTCGGAGTGCGCGAAGATGCCGCGCAGGTCGGGGTGCCAGCCGGCGGTGCGCTCCAGCACGAGCTGGCGCAGCTCCTCCCCGCTCAACGCGAAGAAGCGCTCGTCGCTCAACCCCAGCACGTCCTGGTGCACGCTGAAGACGGACATGTAGTAGTCGTCGGGGGAGCCCAGGTCCAGGTCCGGCCAGAGCCGGTCGGCAGCCGCACCGGGGGCGGTCCGGAAGACCATCGGCATCAGCGCGAGCCGCAGGCCGTCGGCGCCGGTGACGTTGAGGAACCGGTCCCGCAGCACCTCCGGCAGGCCGGCTTCGTGCGCCAGGGCCCGCGGCGTGCGGGACAGGATCGCCCGTACGCCCATGTCGCGGGTCTTCTCGCCGGGCCGCACCTGTGCGCCGACCGCCGAGTTGGCGCCGTCCGCGGCCACCAGCACGTCCCCGGTCGCCGAGGTGCCGTCGGCGAAGTGCGCCACCACCCCGTCCGGCGTCTGCTCGTGGCGGACGAGGCGCTTGCCGAAGTGGACCACGTCCGCCAGCCCCGCGAGCAGCACCCGGCGCAACGTGGCGCGGTCCACCGCGTCGATCTTGTCCGGGGAGTCGCCGCGCGGGTCGTCGAAGGTGGGCGCCGGCATCGGGTTGAGCCGTTCGTCGTACGCGACCAGCCCGCGCTGGTGCCGGTCGTTGGCCGTGGCGCTGAGCAGCTCCTGCGCCCGGCGGGGCAGGCACTGGCGCAACGCCGCCTCGCCGTCCGGGCTGATCCGCAGGCGGTAGCCCTGCATCCGGCCGTCGGGGGAGCTGTCGCGCTCGTAGACCGCGACGTCGGTGAAGCCCGCCTGGCGCAGCCCCTGGGCCAGGCAGAGGCCGCCGATGCCGCCGCCGATGACGAGCACGCGCAGGGCACGCGCCCTGGAGTGGGAGGTAGGCATGAGTCCGGCTCAGCCGAGCACCACGGCGGCGATCCGGTCCAGGTGGGCCGGGTCGGCGCTGCAGGGCAGCAGCAGCAGCTCGTCGCATCCGTTGGCGGCGTACCCGTCCACCACGTCGCGCAGCACGGCCTCGTCGGTGACGGCGCCCTTGGCGAGGTGCTGGACCAGGTCCCCCATGTAGGCGTAGTAGCTCTGCATGTGTTCGGTGGCGAGCTGCCGGCCGTTCTCGCCGAGCGAGACGTAGCAGTTGGCGCCCATCCGCGGGGTGCCCTCGCGGCCCTCCTCCGCCCACAGCTCCTTGACCTTCGTCACCAGCTCCGGGTACTTGTGCGGCGGGCCGCCCGGCGAGATCCAGCCGATGCCGTACTTCGCCGCGCGCCGCAGGGCCGCCGGCGACTGGCCGCCCACCAGGAACGGGATGTCGCCGTTCGTCGGCCGGGGGCCGACCCCGGGGACCGGGCCCTCGCCGCGCCAGACCGCGCGCAGCTCCTCGATGGTCTCGTCCAGCCGCCGGCCCCGGGTCGCGTAGTCGGTGCCGGTCGCCTCGTAGTCGTCCGCCCGCATGCCGGAGGAGACACCGACGATCAGCCGACCGCCGCTGAGCCGGTCCAGGCTGGCCAGCTGCTTGGCCAGCTCGACCGGGCTGGGCCGGTACGCGGCCAGCAGGATCGCCGTGACCAGCTTGATCCGCTCGGTGACCCCGGCCGCGCCCGCGAGAGCGACGATGCTGTCGTAGTTGTCGTAGACCATCCGGTCCACGACGGTCAGGCTGTGGAAGCCGAGGCTCTCCGCGCGGCGGGCGAACTCGATCAGCTGGCGCCCCTCCGCCCCTGGGATGGTGGTGGGCAGGCAGACACCGATATCCATCAGGCTCTCCTCGCGTCGCAACTCAACGGGGGCCAGCTTGCCGACCACGTCTGGGGCAGCGGTCGAGGCGCGGTCGACCCGTACGGCCCGCCGGAGCTGTCGGGCGGACCGCTCGACACCATCTCGACCCGCCCTGCGGCCTGCCGTGACATAACTGCCTCTCGGCTCATAAGCACAGGCCGGCCTGGTCGCCGGCCGCGGACCTGGAGGACCGACCCCTGAAACTCGGAGCGATCATTGAGTGGGCGGACGACCTCGCGACGTTCCGCCATGCCGTCCGGCTCGCCGACGAGCTCGGCTACGACATCGTCGGCGTCGGCGACAGCCCGGCTCGTGCCTACGAGATGTACGTGTCGCTGACCGTGGCGGCACACGAGACGCGCAGCGCGACGCTGACGCCGATGGTGACCACGCCCTTCTTCCGGCATCCCGCCGCGACGGCCACCGCGGTGTCCACCCTCCACGACCTGACCGGCGGCCGGGCGATGCTGGCGCTGGGCAACGGCGGCAGCGTGCGCCGGATCGTCGGGCGGTCCCCGGTGGCCACGCCGCACGAGCTGCGCGACTACCTGATCGCCGTGCAGGCGATCCTGAAGGGCGAGTCGGCGCACGTCGACGGCTTCGACACGGAGCCGTTGACGCGTACCCGGCAGGTGCCGGTCTTCGTCGCCGCCGACTACCCGACGACGCTGCGCCTCGCCGGCGAGCTGGCCGACGGCGTGGTGACCACCGTCGGCATGTCAATCGAGCGGGTGGCCCGCAAGGTGGCGGTGGTCCGCGAGGCGGCCGAGAAGGCCGGCCGCGACCCGGCGGCGGTGCAGGTGTGGGGTTTCAGCTTCATCTCGGTGCGCGCCACCCGGGCGGAGGCGAACGCCGAGATCGGCGCCGCGCTCGCCTCGGACGTCGCGTTGCGGCTCAAGAGCCCGCACATGCGCCGACAGGTCCCGGCGGACCTGCTGCCGGCGGTGGAGGAGATGGAGCGCCGGTACGACGTGTGGGACCACACGGTCGGTGGCAAGAACGCGCAGCTGCTCGAGGAGTTGGGCCTGGTCGACCTGGCACTCGGGATGACCGGCATCACCGGCAGCGTGCCCGAGGTGGCGGCGCACCTGCCGCTGCTGGAGGAGGCGGGACTGACCGGCGTGTTCGCGGCGCTGCCGCCGCTGGCCGATCCGCTCGGCACCCTGCGCGGGCTCCGCGCGGCCGCGGGCTGATCCTCGGCACAAGGATCGGGCACCGTTGCCGAAGTAGCGGTGCCCGATCCGTCTGGGTGCCCGGCTCACTCCGGCGCGGGCGTGGCCCGCAGCCCCAGCGTCGGCTGCATCGTCAGGTAGAGCCCGCCGACCGCGTTGGCCGGGTCGAGCGGTGACTGCTTCATCTCGTGTACCCGGTTGAGGTTGTTCAGCGGGTTCGGGTCGCCGCTGCCGGACCCTTGCAGGTGTTCCTGCACGACGTGGTAGGCGCGCTCGGCGTCGTCGAGGTCGGCGATGCCGGTGATGATCCGGTCGAACGCCGCCTGCACGTTGAGCCGGTCGCGTTCGTCGGCGGTGAGCCGCTGGGCGTTGTAGAAGTGGTAGTCCTTGCCCCGGTAGCTCTCGTAGAAGACCGACACCAGGACGAGCAGGCGCTCGTACGAGTGGCGGTAGACGGTCTCGTAGAACGCCCACGCGTCCTTCTCGGCCACCTCTCCGCGCAGCACGCTGCTCAGGCTGGCCGCCGCGAGCATGCCGCTGTAGGTGGCCAGGTGCACACCCGTGGACAGCAGCGGGTCGAGGAAGCAGGCCGCGTCGCCGGCGAGCAGGTAGCCCGGGCCGGCGAAGCTCTCCGTCACGTACGAGTAGTCCTGCTCGACCTTCATCTCGGCGACCTGCTCGGCGCCCTCGAGCATCGCCAGCACGGTCGGGCACTCCTGCAGGGCCTCGTCGTAGACGGCCTGGATGCCGCCGAGCCGCTGGCGGCTGTCGTTGAACAGGTCCCGGCCGGTGACCAGGCCGACGCTGAGCGTCCCGTCGTGCAGCGGGATGGCCCAGAACCAGCCGTTGGGCACCGAGCAGACGGCGATCGCGCCGTCCGGCCCCTTGCCCAGCGGCTTGGCGCCCTTCCAGTACGACCACGCGGCGACGTTGCGGAACACCTCGTGGAACCGGCGGCTCTGCAGGTGCCGGGTGGCGAGCACGCCGCCGCGGCCGGACGCGTCGACCAGGTGGCCGAACTCGATGCGCCCCCCGACGTCGGGATTCTTGGTCTCGAACCAGCGTGCGGCCACGGCCTGCTCGCCGTCGAACTCGACGTCCCGGACGCTCACCCCCTCCACGACCTCGACGCCCAGCTCGCGGGCGTGGTCCAGCAGGATCTGGTCGAACTCGCTCCGGATGACCTGCCACGCGTTGGTGTTGTCGTTGCCCTGGTCGGAGAAGCGGACCTCCCACTCCTCGGTGCCCCAGTGGAAGTAGGCGCCGCCCTTGGGCTGGAAGCCGTGCGCCCGGATCTTGTCCCAGACGCCGAGCAGCTCGAAGATGGGACGGCACGACGGGAGGATGGACTCTCCGATGTGGTAACGGGGGAACCGATCGCGCTCGACGAGCGTCACCTGGAACCCCGCTTTGGCCAGCAGGCCGGCTGTGGTGGCGCCGGCCGGGCCGCCGCCGATGACAAGGATCTGGGTGGATTCACGCATGTCCGCATCGTGGCGACCCGGCGTCCAGCGGCGATGGTGCGCCGATCGACTCGGGGGTGGTCAGCGCGCGCCGTCCGCGTCGTGCGCCAGCGGCCGGTCGTCGAACGTCTGCGCGCGCAGCCGTTCCTCGGCGGTCTGCTCGAGGCCGGCCATGGTGCGGCGCAGCAGCGGCGGCGCCATCAGCGAGGTCACCATCGCCACCAGGATGATGATCGTGTACACCTCGACGCTGAGCACGCCGAGCCGCAGGCCGACCATGGCGATGATGACCTCGATGACGCCCCGGGCGTTCATGCCGGCGCCGAGCGCGAGGCCCTCCCAATGCCCGAGCCGGCTCAGCCGGGCGCCGAGGTAGGCGCCGGCGAACTTGCCCAGGATCGCCGCGGCGAGCACGATCAGGCCGGTGACCAGCACGACCGGGCGCACCAGTGCGGTCAGGTCCATGCGCAGCCCGGCGAGGGAGAAGAACAGCGGCGCGAGGAAGGCCATGACCGTCGCGCGCAGGGGAGCCAGTTTGGCGTACGACAGGGCGCCGCAGTTGCCGATCACGATGCCGCAGATGAAGGCACCGAACACCGCCTCGAGCTTGACCGCCTGGGTCAGTGCCCCCGCGAGCAGGACGAGGATCACCACCACCGCGATGGTCACTCTGCCCTCCTCGGCGCCGTCGGCGCGCCCGGCCCGGCGCAGCAGGCCCCGGAAGACCGGGCGCAGCAGCATCGCCGCGACCAGGACGCCGAGCAGCGAACCGATGGAGAGGGCGATGTTGCCGGCGCGTACGCCGGTGGTCGCCATGGCCGACACCACGGACAGGGTGGCCCAGCCGATGATGTCGTCCACCGTCACGGCGCAGAGGATCAGCTGGCCGACGTTGCGGTGCACCAGCCGCAGCTCGGTCAGCGTCTTGGCGATGACCGGGATGGCGCTGACCGCCATCGCGACGGCGAGGAACAGCACGAAGGCGCCGCGGTCGGCGGTCTCCGGCACCAGTGACGCCGGGATGGCCAGGCCGATGGCCACGCCGAGCCCGGCCGGGATGAGCATGCCGGCGAGGCTGACCCGGGCCACGGTGGCGCCGCGGCGGCGTACCAGGGAGAGGTCGATGTGGGCGCCGGTGATGCCGACCAGCAGCAGCACGCCCACCTGCCCGACCGCCTCGACCATGTGGAACTGGGCCGGGTCGGGCGGGAACAGCCAGCCGCTGAGGGCGGGGGCCAGGTTGCCCAGCACGGACGGCCCGAGCAGGACGCCCGCGCTGAGTTCGCCGACGATGGACGTCAGTCCGAGCCGCTGGGTGAGCCGGCCGAGCAGCAGCGCGCTCACCGCGAGCAGGGTGAGCTGGATCAGGAAGGTACGCAGGTCGACGGACTCGATGAGGGGGATGGGCTGGCTCACGGACATGGATGACCCTCCGGTCTCGGCCGCCACGGCCGGGACGCGGCGGCGGCGGACTGCCTCGCTGCGGTGCCCCCAGACGGGCGGGCAGCCCCGCGCGGTGGATGCCGCGCAGGGCTGCCCGGGTGGTCGTGCTCAGGAGTCGAGGCACGGCCCTTCGTAGGCACCGATGTTCGGGTTGTCGGTGGCAGAGACGGGGTTGCCGAAGTAGTCCCTGCCGCCGTTGGCCGGTACCGGCGTGCCCGCGTCGACGGCGGGCGAGCCGCACGTCAGCCGCAGGCCGGCCGGACGCGGGCCGGCCGGGTTGTTGAACAGCGGGTCGGCGACGACCGCGCCGCCGTCGCTGACCGCGTCCGGGCCGACGTTGAAGTACAGGTTGTGCGAGTAGACGCCGGCCGGGTCCTGGATCGTCGCGCCCTCGGCGCGGCCGGCGAAGATGTTGTTGGTGAACGCGATCGAGGTGTACGGCGGCAGGGTGCCGACGAGGTTCGCGGCGTTCGGGGCGTGGATGGTGTTGTTGTAGAACTTCGAGTTGGTGACGGCGTTGTCGCAGCCGGCCGCGACGACCGGGATGATGAAGCCGCCGAGGTCGAGGTCCTTGTCGTTCTCGCTGATGTTGTAGCGGATGATCGCGCCGTCGGAGAACGTGCCGGCGGGCGCGCAGTAGAGCACGAACGGCCCGTTGTTGTCGTGGCTGTAGTTGTACTGGTAGACGATGTCCTTGGTCGCGGCGTCGACGCTGAAGGCGAACGACGGCGGGAACGCGGCACCGCCGGTGATCTCGTTGTGCTGCATGATCGTGCGGTCGGAGTTGTAGGCCAGCACCGCGGCGTGCGACTGGGTGGCCCGCAGCCCGAAGCCGTCGACCGTGTTGCGCTCGGTCTGGCCGTCGATGGTGTTCATCAGCAGGATGCCGTCACCGCCCAGGTTGGACAGCGTGTTGTTGGCGACCCGGACGTTGGTCATCGGGACGAAGCTGTTGTGCCCGCCCGGGAAGAGGTCCCGCTTCGACCACGACGACAGGGTGCCGATGCCGATGTTGTCCACCCCGGAGACGGTGTTCCGCAGCACCTTGATCGAGTCGAAGCCGGTCGGCTTGGTGGACCCCATCGCCTCGAACAGGATGCCGCCGCTGTTCTCCAGCGTCGGGTCGAGGCAGTCGCAGCCGGGGACGTCGTGCACGTACACGTTCTCGACCCGGTAGGAGCGGCCGATCCCGTAGTCCTCCAGCTGCACGTAGATGCCGACCCGGGCGGTGCCGTCGGCCGGGCCCGGGTTGGTGATCTCCAGGTCCTGGATGTGCCACCCCTGCACGTTGCGCAGCAGCACGGTGGCCCGGCCGCCGGTGCCGACGATCTTCGGCTGGGCGCCGCTGCCGTACGCGCCGAGCGTGATCGGGGCCGACGGGGTGCCCGAGCCCTTCGGCTGCAGCACGCCGGTGCAGGTGGTGCCGCGCCGCAGCGAGATGGAGTCGCCCGGCTGGTAGGTCACCTGGTTGACCCGCGCGAGCGACTTCCAGGCCTTGTCGGGCGCGGTGCCTTTCGCGGCGTCGTTGCCGCCGACGCAGTCCACGTAGTAAGCGGTCCCGCCGGTGTACGTCGCCTCGGCGGCCGTCGCCCCCACGGCGAGGGTGGCGGCGCCGGTGACGGTTGCCATGAGGATCCGACCTCCGATGCGAGCCAGGGCCCGTAGGCCTGATCGGGAACGGTGTGACAGTTCGGTCATGGTTTCTCTCCAAGAAGGACGTACCGTCCGGGCGGTCCGCCCGGTCCGGTGGTCGACGCTGTCGGCCAGTGTGATCCGGGGCTCTGGTTCGACGCTCGACAATCGATCTTGGAGATGGGGGTCAGTCGGGCCAGCGTTCGAGTTGCCACGCTGAGTCAGCGAACGCTAACTCATAGGAGGCGCCAGTCGAGAACAGCTCGAGAAGCTGCTCGCGCTCGGCCGCCGAGCACTCCGTCGCGACCTCGCCGACCACGGTGAGGAAGGCCGACAGGTAGTCGTCGAAGCCGTCGTGCGCCCCGAACTGCGCGATCCAGCGGGCGTACCGGGGGCCACCCTCGGGGTGCCGACGCAGCTCGCGGGACACCGCCAGGTGGAACCAGGACATCGGCAGCAGGGCGCCCACCGCGCCGGCGAACGAGGTCGCCGGCGCGGCCAGCAGGAACGACGCGTACGCGTGCACCACCGGGGTCGGCGCCGTCGCCGGCGCGGCCGGAGCCCCACCGACCGCCGCGGCCAGCATCGCGAGTTCCTCGCGCAGCCGGGGCAGCGAACCGAAGGTGGCCGTGGCCGCCGACGACAACAGCGTCGCGTGCGCGTCGCTGCCGGCCAGCGCGGCACACCGGGACAGCGCCCGCGCGTACGCCGGCACGACGAAGCGGGCGTCCTGCTCGGCGAAGTGCCACAGCACCGGGGCGGGCAGCGTCCCCGCGCGCAGGCCCTGCCAGAACGGGTGGCTGCGGATGCGGTCCAGCACCGGGGCGGCCAGCCGCTCGAGCGTCCGCCGGGTCGGCTCCCGCCCGGCGGGCGCCCCCGGGTCCCGCAGGTCCGGGAGCGCCTGCCGCACGGGCGTCACGACGACGACACCGTCGCCAGCGGTGCGGTCGCGGCCACGGCGCCGAGCACGTCGGCCAGCACCCGGTCCGGATCGTCCGAACCCTCCGGGCTGCGCCACGACACGAACGCGTCCGGCCGGACCAGCACCGCGCCCCGCGGCGAGATCCCGTACGCCGCCGCGAAGTCGCCGTCCGGATCGGTGTAGTCGCCGCCCGGCCCGATCCGCACCACGCGCAGCGGCACCTTCGCCGCCTTCGCCGCCCGCAGCGCGCTCTCCGACCAACCGTTCTCCTCGGTCGTGGTCAGCAGCACGAACTCCGACCAGAACAGGTCGATCGTGGACTCCCGGCCGGCCTCGGAGCGCAGCCACACGTGCGGGGCCCTGGTGCCCGGCTCGCCGGTGAGTGTCAGCGGCGCGGTCAGCACGGGCGGGGCGTCGTCGGCGATCACCGCGGCCGAGCGGTAGCGGTAGCCGAGCGTGATGATGATGTCGTCGACCATCTGCGCGCGGGTGGCGTCGTCGGCGTACCCGTGCCGGATCCGGTTGCGGACCATCGCCTGCTCGGCCATCGCGCTGCCCACCGCGTGCCGCTCGGCGTGGTAGCTGTCCAGCAGGTCCTCACCGGCCCAGCCGCGCATCACGGCGGCGAGCTTCCAGGCCAGGTTGTGGGCGTCGTGAATGCCGGTGTTCGCGCCGAACCCGCCGGCCGGCGGGTGCACGTGCGCGGCGTCGCCGGCCAGGAAGACCCGGCCGCTGCGGAACCGCTCGGCGACCAGCTGCGCGCCCTCCCACGGCACCTTGTCCATGATCTCGACCTGCATGTCGGCCTTGCCGGCGGCCTCCCGGACGATCGCCACACAGCGCTCGTCGGTGAAGTCGGCCGGCGTCTCGCCCCGGTCCGGGTGGTAGACCGGCGCGGCCAGCCACGGGTCGCGGCCGTGCAGCCGGGACAGCCCGGTCATGGTGCCGCCCACCGTGGCGTAGCAGAGGATGAACGGCCGGTCGGCGAGGATCTCCTCCAGCTCCGGCGCCCGGAAGTAGATGCTCAGCGCGTTGAACACCGTGCCGAGCCCGGTCCGGGAGATGCCGAGCACCTCGCGCACCGTGCTGCTCGCCCCGTCCGCGCCGACCAGGTACTGCGCGCGCACCGTGCGCACGGCGCCGGTGCCCACGTCCTCCAGGGTCGCGGTGACGCCGTCGTCGTCCTGCGCGACGGAGACCAGGCGCTGCCCGAACTCCACCGTCGCGCCGGACTCCACCGCCTTCTCGGTCAGCACCACCTCGTAGCGGTCCTGGCCACAGCCCATCACCCGTTCGGGGCTGATCTCCGGACCGTCCAGCGACGGCGCCTCGAGCACCACCGCGTCGGCGATCTCCGAGTAGGTGTTGACCCGCAGGATGCCGCCCTCGAAGAACCGGTGCGAGTCGCCGATCTCCAGCGCCCGGATCTCCTTGCCGATGCCGGCGGCCCGGAACAGCTCCATCGTGCGGGCCTGCAGACCCGGCGCCCGCGGCAGTCGGGACGTGGCGGAGCGCTTCTCCACGACCGTGGCGCGGATGCCGTGCCGGCCCAGGAAGAGGGCGGTGGACAGGCCGACCGGGCCGGCCCCCACCACGAGTACGGGGACGTTCTCGTCAACCATCAGGAAACCTTCTCTGCAGTGGCCCGGTTGGCGGCTGCCTCGACGAGGCCCTTGATCCGGTCCATCTGGATCAAGGTGTTGCGGTTCAGGTGGGCGCTCATCACGTCGTCGTTCGCGGGTGCCTGCGGCTTCATGTGGAAGTCCTGCACCCAGCGCATCCGGACACCGCCCTCGACCTCCTCGTAGGTCCAGTGGATGTCCATGAACTCGAACGGCCCGGTCTCGATCCGGTGGGCGCGTACCTCACGCTTCTCCGGGTCGGCGGTCCGCCGCGACACCCAGCTCCACACGGTGCCGTCCTCGTCGGGATGCATCGTGAGCCGGAAGGTGACCGTGTCGCCGTCGCGCTCCAGCACCTCCGCCGAGGCATACTCGCTGAACAGCTGCGGCCACGACGGCACGTCGTTGGTCATCTCCCACACCAGGTCCATCGGGGCGTTGATGACGATCGCGTTGTCGGTGTGTCCTGCCATGACGCTCTACTCCTCACTCCAGGCGGCCGTGACGACGGCCGCCGCGTTGAAACCACCGTGCCCCCGGGCCACCACCAGGACGGTGCGCACCGGCGCCTCCCGGGGCGTGTCCCGGACCAGGTCCAGGTCGTAGCCGACGGCCGGCGCGGTCACGCCCACCGTCGGCGGGATGACCCGGTCACGGATGGCGAGCAGGGCGGTGGCGAGGTCCAGGGCCGACCCGCCGGCGTACAGCCGGCCGGTCATCGTCTTGGGCGCGGTGACCGGCACGCCCGCCGGGCCGAACAGGTCCCGGATGGCCTTCGCCTCGGCCGCGTCCCGCGCGGGCACGCCGGCCGCGTCGGCGAAGACCACGTCGACCTCGTCCGGGCGCCGCCCCGCGTCGGCCAGGGCCAGCTCCATCGCCCGGCGCAGCCCCGGCTCGCGGCCGGAACCCGGCGGCGGATCGAAGGTGGCGGCGTGTCCCGCGACGACCCCGTAGACGCGGGGGACCGCGCGGGCCCGCGCCGACTCGGCGTCCTCCATGATCAGCATCGCCCCGCCCTCGCCCGGCACGTAGCCCGCGGCGTCGGCGTCGAACGGCAGGTAGGCCCGGCGCGGGTCGGTACGGGTGCTGAGCGCGCCGGTGCTCAGCTGCGCGGTCAGCCCGTACGGGCACAGCGACGCGTCGGTGCCCCCGGTGACCACCAGGCGGGTGCCCTGCTGGATCAGCTGTCGGGCCTGACCGGCGGCGTCCAGCGCCCCCGCCTGCTCCGAGCAGACCACCCCGCACGGTCCCCGCATCCCGTGCCGGATGGAGATCTGACCGGTGGTGGCCGCGTAGAACCAGGCGATGGACTGGTACGCGCCCACCCAGGACGGACCCTTCGTCCACAACCGCTCGATCTCGTGCTGCCCGAACTCGGTGCCGCCGGAGGAACTGGCGGTCACCACCGCCTTGTCGTACTCGGAGTAGCCGGCGGAGTCGGCCTCGGCGTCGGCGAGCGCCCAGGCGGCCGCGGTCAGGCCCAGATGGGTCCAGTTGTCGGTCTGCGGGATCAGCCGGTTCGGCACGTGCTCGGTGGCGGTGAAGTCGGTGACCTCGCCGGCCAGTCGGACGGGGTAACCGGCCGGATCGAAGCGGGTGATCGGCGCGATCCCGCTCTTCCCCGCCAGCGTCGCGGCCCAGTACGCCTCGGTGCCCAGCCCGTTGGGAGCGGTGACCCCGATCCCGGTCACCACGGCGGCGCGGCTCACGACCCGGCCCCCCGGTCCCGGGTGATCACCATGGCGGTCTGGAAACCGCCGAACCCGCTGCCCACGCTCAGCACCCCGTCGACGCGGTGCTCCCGGGCGGTGAGCGGCACGTAGTCGAGGTCGCACTCCGGATCGCGGTGGTGCAGGTTCGCCGTCGGCGGCACGACCTGGTGCTCGATCGCCAGCGCGCACGCCGCGACCTCGATCGACCCGATGGCGCCCAGCGAGTGCCCGATCATCGACTTGATCGAGCTGACCGGCACCTGGTACGCCCGCTCGCGCAGCGCCCGCTTGAACGCCGCCGTCTCGTGCCGGTCGTTCTGCCGGGTGCCCGACCCGTGGGCGTTGATGTAGTCGACGGCCGTCGCGTCGACGCGCGCGGCGTCCATCGCCTGGCGGATCGCCTCGGCCATCTCCCGGCCGTCCGGCTTGAGGCCGGTCATGTGGTACGCGTTGCTGCGGCTCGCGTACCCGGCGATCTCGGCGTAGATGTGCGCACCCCGCCGCCGGGCCGCCTCGCGCTCCTCGAGCACCAGCACGGCCGCGCCCTCCCCGAGCACGAAGCCACGCCGGTGCGCGTCGAACGGCCGGGAGGCGTGCGCCGGGTCGTCGTTGTCGGGCGAGGTCGCCTTGATGGCGTCGAAGCAGGCCGAGGTGATCGGCGAGATCGGGGCGTCGGTGGCACCGGCCACCACGACGTCCGCCCGGCCCGACCAGATCAGGTTGCTGCCGTTGCCGACCGCGTCGAGCCCCGCCGTGCAGCCCGTCGAGATCAGCCCGACCGGGCCCTCGGCGCCGACCGTCCAGGCCACCTCGGCCGCCATCGTGCTCGGCACCATATAGCCGTAGAGCTGCGGCACCGCGTACGCGGGATCGACGTGCCAGCGCCGCCCGGCGTCGCTGACCACCACGTACTCCTCCTCGAGCCCGGTGGTGCAGCCGACCGCGCTGCCGATGCTGACGCCGATGCGTTCCGGCGGAACGTCGGTGACCTCCAGCCCGCTGTCGCTCAGCGCCTCCCGCGCCGAGACGACGGCGAACTGCGCCGCCCGGTCCATCCGGCGGATCTCCTGCGGGCTGAGCCCCTGCGCCGCCGGGTCGAAGTCGCACTCGGCCGCGATCCGGGACCGGAAGTTCGTGGCGTCGAAGAGCGTGATCGGCCGGGTGGCGGTCCGCCCGGCGGTGAGCAGCTCCCAGTAGGCCTTGGTGCCGATGCCGCCCGGCGCCACGACGCCGATCCCGGTCACCACCACCCGCCGCTGTCCGGTCATCGGCGCGGTGCTCCCACGTCGGGCTGGCTCATGGCCTCCCCGCCAACCGGCAGCTCCTCGGTGTCGACGTGACCGAGCTCCGGCCGCGGCGCGAGGGGGCCGAGGTAGAAGACGGCCCGCACGTCGCTGTCGCCGTCGTTCCAGACCCGGTGCCGGCGACCGATGGGCACCATGAAGCCCTCGCCGGCGGCGACCTCGAAGACGCCGACGTCCTCGACGCGGGCGACGAGCGTGCCGCTGACGACGAACACGAACTCCTCCGAGTAGGGGTGGTAGTGCTCCGCCACGTACTCGCCGGGCCGGACGGTCAGGGTGCCCATGAACCCGGACGTCGAGCCGACCGTCTTCGGGCTGAGCACGACGCGGATGTCGCCGCCGCGCCGCCGGTTCGGCGCCACGTCGGCGGCGGCGACCACGGGTGAGGTGGCCGCCGCCTTAGCGGTCTCGCTCACTTGTCCGCCTCCCAGACGTAGAAGGGGCTGGCCATCGCGTCCTTCGGCTCTTTCCAGTTCGGGTCGTAGGGCCGGATGTGGTGCGACAGCTCTTCGTTGATCTGCCCGTACAACGGGTGCGAACGGGCCTGGTAGAGGCGAGGCGAGATGTCCTCGTCGGCCTCGGCGAGGTGGAAGTAGAGATCGTGGAACCGGAAGAGAGTGCGGCGCGAGACGCCGATCATCCGCGGCAGATCACTGGCGTCTGACTTGGCGAATATCTCGGCGACGTCGTCTGCTTTCTCCGGCGCCATCCGGGCGACGATCAGCGTGCGGTGCACTTCGGACCCCTCTCGATCGGGTACGGCGCACATGATGTGGGGCCCGGATATCCGCCCGGTCGAAGGCCGCTCGACGCTCGCCACCGCCGCGGCACACCTGGGGATAGCCCTAGTGGCACCGGCCGCGCCGGACGCCGATAGTGGCACTGGTGGTCGCTCATCCCTATTCCGGAGGCCGCTTTGTCGAATTCTGAGGACGTCCGACGGATTCCGGCCGGGCACGACGAGGAACGCCGCGTCGTCGTCACCGGCTTCGGCGTCGTCTCGAGCATCGGTTCCGGGCGCGCCGGCTTCCTGGCTGGGCTGCGGGAGGGCCGGTGCGGAGCCAAGCCGATCAGCCGCTGGGACGCCACCGGCTTCCCGCACTACCACGCGTGCGAGGTCACCGACTTCGAGCCCGCCGACGTGCTGGAGCGGGTGGAGCCGAAGGAGACCGGCCGGGTGGCCGGGCTCGCCGCGGCCGCCGCCCGGATGGCGATGGCCGACGCCGGGTTCGCCCTGGCGCAGGCCCGGGCCGAGACCGGCCTCATCGCCATCGGCACCACCTGCGGTGAGTCCCTCGAACTCGACGGGGTGGCCGAGGCCGAGCTGCGGGCGGAGCCGGCGGCGCTGCCCGCGGAGACCGCACGACTGTTGTCGCCCGGCCGCCTGGCGGCGACCGCCGCCGCCGAGCTGGACCTGCACGACGTCGAGACCCTGACCATCCCGACCGCGTGCGCGGCGGGCAACTACGCGATCGCCTACGGGATGGACGCGATCCGGGCGGGCGAGGCCGACTTCGCGCTCTGCGGCGGCGCGGACGCGGTCAACCGGATGGCCTTCGCCGGCTTCTTCCGGATGGGGGCGATGGCGCAGGAACGCTGCCGGCCCTTCGACCGCGACCGCGACGGGACGATGTGGGGCGAGGGCTCGGCGGTGGTGGTCCTCGAGAGCCTGGCGCACGCTCGCAGCCGGGGCGCCGCCATCCACGCCGAGGTGCTCGGGTTCCAGCTGAACTGTGACGCCGACCATCCGACCGCGCCGGTCGGGCAGCGGGTCGCCGAGAACATCGCCGGCGCCCTGCGGGACAGCGGTGTCGACCCCGCCGAGCTCGACGTGGTCTTCGCCCACGCCACCGGCACCAAGGCCAGCGACCCGATGGAGGTCAAGGCGATCCGGGACGTGTTCGGCGGGCGGGAACTCCCGCCGATCGTCGGACTGAAGTCGATGATCGGGCACACCATGGGGGCGGCGGGCGCGCACACCTGCATCGCGGCGATGCTGGCCATGCGGCACGGTTTCCTGCCGCCGACGGTGAACTTCCGCGAGGCCGACCCGGACTGCGTGATCGACTGCGTGCCGAACACGTCACGGCCGGCCGAGGTCCGGACCGCGATGGTCAACTCGCTCGGCTTCGGCGGCAACAACGCCGCTGTCGTCCTGCGCCGATTCGACGACGAGACGCCGGGCTCGACCCCGGCTCGAGGAGCGGTCCGATGAAGGTGGTCATCTCCGGGATGGCGGTCGTGTCGTGCCTCGGCACCGACACCGGGAGCTTCACCGCCGGCCTGCCGGCGGGCCGGGCCCCCGGCGACCCGGCGCAGCCGGCGCGGGTGTCCGAGCAGGACGACGAGGCGTTCGCCACCAGCCGGCGCGTCCGGCTGCGGGAGCGCTCCTCGGTGCTGGCCGTCGGCACCGTCACCAAGCTGCTCGAAGCTCTGGACCTGTCCGCCTCGCCGCCCGCCCGGCGCGGCATCGTGTTCGGCAGCGCCATGGCGAGCATCGACTCGTACATGATCGTGTCGAAGGGGTCGTTGTCGGGCGCCAAGCCCTACTTCGTCGACCACAACCGGATGCCGCCGGGGATCATGAACTACACGAGCGGCCAGGCCGCGGTGAAGTTCGACCTGCACGGCCCGAACGTGACCGTGACGGCCGGACGGGCGAGCGGGCTGACCGCGCTGACCTGCGGCCGGCGCCTGGTCGCCGCGGGCCGGGCCGACGTCATGCTCGCCGGCGCCTTCGAGGAGGTGACCGAGCGTCGCCTGCGCATCGAGACGGCGACCGGGCGGTCGGCGGACGGCGTCGCGGCGGGCGAGGGATGCTGCGTCTTCGCGTTGGAGACCGAGGACTCCGCGCGGCGCGCGGGCCGGCGGGTACTGGCCGAGCTGCTGGCGACGACGGCCGGGCACTGCGCCGAGGAGGCGGAGGCCGAGGCGACCCTGGCGCGGACCGCAGCTCGGGCCCTGCGGCTGGCCGGCGTCGCACCCGGCGAGATCCGCACGGTCGTCCGCGGCGCCCCCGGCAACGACTCCCTCGCCCGGCAGGAAAGCGCGTTGCTGGCGGCGCTCGCGCCGGACGCCCGGATCGTCGACCCGGCGGCGGTCGTCGGCGACACCTACGGCGCGTCCTCGGCCTTCGGCGTCGCCGCCGCCGTCGTCTCCGCCGGGCCGGACGGCGGCGTCACGCTGGTCACCTCCGTCGACCCGGACGGGCAGGTGGCGGTCGGCGTGGTCCGCGTGACGCCCGCCGGATAGCCGACCGGCCGCACCGGGACCCACGAGGGACGCCGGCGCGGCCGGTGTCAGGGCAGGGACAGCGGTGCGGTGCCGTCGCGCTGCAGGACATGCACGATCGCCTCGGCCCGGCTGGTGACGCCGAGCTTCTTGAAGATGCGGGTCAGGTGGAACTCGACCGTACTGCGCGAGATCCGCAGCTGACGGGCGATCCGATCGTTGCTGAGCCCGGCGCACAGAGCCTGCAGCAGCTGGTCCTCCCGGACCGTGAGGGCGGCCGGGCACCGGGGCGCCGGCAGACCGGCCACGGCCGGCCGACCGACCCGGAAACCCCGACCGCCGAGCCACAGCGCGGTGATGAGCTCACCCGGTCCCACGTCACCGGCGACGTAGACGTCACAGTCGACACCGGTCGGCCAGTGCCCGGCGGAGTCGACGACCGCCACCCGCAGCGCGGGGGAGGTCGCGGCGCGCAGGTCACCGGCCAGGGCCAGGACCGGCATCGGGCCGCCCGGTCCCGCGGCGGCCAGCAGCCAGTCGACCGGTTGCGGCGACACCCGCGCCTCGGCGGGGTCCACGATGGTGGACGCCGCCGCCAGCGCGTCGACGTGCGCGGCCGGCCAGCCGCCCGTCAGGACGACCCGCCCGGCCCGCGCCGGTGGCTCAGGCATTCACCTCGGCCTTCCCGCCGTGCAGCTTGACCAGGCCGATCACCGCTTCGAGGTCGGTCATCTGGGCCAGCGCCGCGTCCGGGATACGCACGTCCATGTCCCGCTCGACGCGGGCGAGGATGTCGATGACGAGCATCGAGTCCGCGCCGTAGTCGTTGACGAAGCTGCCGGTGCGGGTGAGCACCCCGGGCTCGATCTCGAGCGACTCGGTGACGATCTCCACGAGCTGGTCGAGCCACTCCTCGTCGCCGTCCGCGCCGGTCGGGGCCGGCGCTTCGGCGGCCGCCGTCGCGGTGGTCGGCCCCGGCTGCACGGTCGGCGCCGGCCGCGCGGCCGGGGCGCCGTCCCGCAGCGGCGGCGTGGCGTCGAGGGCCCGCCGGATCACCTCGGCCGCCTGCCGGTTGCCGTGGTCGGTGAAGTGGACGGTGTCGGCGAACGAGTCGCCCTCGAAGCGGTCCGCGGCCAGGTTGACGAAGGTCACGCCGAGCTCGGCGCAGCCCTTGGCGAACAGGTCCGCGTACGCGTCCCAGTGCTCCTCGATCGCGCTGTGCAGCATGCCGAAGACCGGCGCGGCGAAGTCGTACCGGGCCTGTTCCTCCGGCGTGATCTGCCGGGTCCGGGTGGAGGCGAGCGGCTGCAGGCAGAACACGATGCGCGCGTCGTCGCGGGCCGCCCGGGCGAGCACGGCCAGGTCGCGCAGCCGCCGCTGGGCCGCCAGCGCCATCCGTGACCCGACCTCGGCGAGGTCCCAGGCCGGTGCGGTGCGGCGGGGCCGGCGCAGCTGCTCCAGGTCCGGCACCGGCTTGCCGGCCGCCAGGGCGGCGAGGTCGAACATCGGGACGTGGGTGAGGTCGTCGAACGTGCGCTCGTACGACACCGTGCCGAACTGGCCGGCCGGTGCGAGCGAGCCGATCAGGTTCACGAAGTCCGGGCCGCCGCCGACGACGGTGATCGTGGAGGCGGCGTGCAGGAACGGCACGGCGACGACGAGCTCCTGCAGCGAGACCGCCGCGCACAAACCGAGGTTCAGCTGCCGGCTCCCGGTGGCATGGGCCAGGTACGAGGCCATGGTGGTCGAGTCGCTGCTCGCCGCGAGCGAGAACGCCACGGAGTTGCCGAGGAGGATGCCTCCGCCGCCCGTCGCGAGCCAGCTCTCGGAGTCGACGGTGCCGAACGGCGAGTCGGAGAGGCGGAAGCTCTCCTCGTCGGTGTTGATCGCCTCGGTCCGCAGGCCCGGAGCCAGGGTGAACCCCAGGAAGGGGTGCAGGTAGAGGTCGATGCCGTGGCGTTCGAGCAGCATGCCGCCCCGATGCCGGCGGGCGAAGGTGTCGTGTTCGAACTGCGGGGTGCTTGTCATGGGTCGCTCCCGGCGCGTCGTCGGGTCTCGGTCGGTGCCTGAAGACCTTCACTGCGCCGAGTGGAGCGCGGCTCGCAGGCCGGTCGACTGGACGGGTCACCTGCGCGCGGGCGCGCGCAGGGCGGTCAGCTCGCCGACCAGATGTGCCGGCGTCGGCTGCGCGGCCGACTGTTCACGCAGGCCGGCCGCGGCGGCCCGGTACGCCGGGTCGTCGAGCAGTGCGGTCAGCCCGGCCACCAGATCGGCGGGCTCGGCCGACGCGGCGGGCACGACGACACCGGCGCCCGCCGCGGCGATCCGGTCGGCGTGCCGTACGTGGTCCGGCAGCCGTGGCACGAGCAACTGCGGAAGGCCGTAGGTGACGGCGGTGAGCAGCGTGCCGGCGCCACCGTGCCCCACCACCACGTCGCAGTCACCGAGCAGCAGGTGCAGGGGCGCCGAGACCACCGGCACGTCGTCCGGGATCGGGCCGAGCAGCCGGCGCTGTTCCGGGGCGACCGCCACCACCAGGTCGACGTTCGTGCCGTGCAGTGCCCGGACGACGTCGCCGGCCAGGAACAGCGACGGGTCCAGCCGACCCGGCGTGGTGCCCCACGTGACGCAGACCCGGGCTCGCCCGGTGCGTGACGGCAGCACCGGCGGGACCGTGCCGGGCCCGTTGAAGGGCAGGTAGCGCACCGGCAGCCGGCGCGAGGCCACCGGCACCTGCAGGCCCTCCGGGTACGGGTCGATCGTGGCGACCCCGAAGGCGTCGACCGGGCCGACGCCGTGGCGGGCGGCCAGCGGCTCGAGCACCGTCGGCAGGAAACGGCCGGCGGCACTCATCAGGTCGGTGCCGTAGAGGTGCCGTACCGCCGGGACACCCGCGACCGCGGCGGCGAGCGGGCCGGCGAAGGCCGTGGGGTCGCTGACCACCAGGTCGGCACCCCACCGGCGGGCCAGGTCGGCCAGGTCGCCCGTCATCGTCTCGGCGAGCTGCGACAGCAGGGTCAGCACCCGCGGACCGCCACCGTTGGCGCCGGGCGGGGTGAAGACGACGTCCCGGAAGGTCTGTTCGGCGTCCACGTCGCGGCCCACCACGGCGGCGGGCAGGCCGGTGCGCTCGATCGTGCCGGTCAGCGACGGCTGGCTGGCAACCAGGACGTCGTGCCCGGCGGCCCGGCAGGCCCAGGCGACCGGGACCATCGCGTACAGGTGGGAGGGCCACGCCCAGCAGGTGAAGAGAATCCGCATCGGGCCACTGCAGCAGCACCGGCTGACCGCCCGCTCCACGACTGCTCAACTGCGGCGAATCGAGCCGGTCTCGAGCCGGCGTCCCGAGGTGCCGGTGGACCCCGGCGGTCCGCAAGCGAACGACCAGCGCGCTGCGTTCTGGTGGACGCCGACAGCTTCCGCGGACTGAGGGTGCAGACATGGAGCTTGGCATCGGCTTGCCGACGATGATCCCCGGTGTTCCCGGCGAGGACCTGCTCGCCTCGGCCGTCCGGGCGGAGGAACTGGGGTTCGCCTCGCTCGGCGTGCTGGACCGACTGATGTACGACGGCTACGAGCCGCTCGTGACGCTCGCTGCGGCGGCGGGGGCCACCCGCCGGATCCGGCTGACCACGACCATCCTCATCGCCGCCTACCGCGCGGACCGGTCCGTGCTGGCCAAGCAGCTGTCCAGCATCGACCGGCTGAGCGGCGGGCGGCTGGTGGTCGGCGTGGCGGCGGGTGGCCGGCCCGACGACTTCGAGGCCTGCGACACGCCGTACGAGCGTCGCGGTCGCCGCCTCGACGACCTGCTGGACGGCCTGCGCCGGACGTGGAGCGGTGGGCCGGACCCGCTCAACCCCGGGCCGAGCCGTAGCGACGGTGGCCCGCCACTGCTCGTCGGCGGTCACACGCCGCAGGCGATGCGGCGGGCCGCCCGGTTCGGGGTGGGCTGGATCGCCGGGGGGAGCTCCGCGTCGAGCTACGGCGACCTGGCGGACCGGGCGCGTCAGGCCTGGCGGGACGAGGGCCGCACGGACAGGCCGCGCCTGGTCGCCATCGCGAACGTGGCGCTGGGCCCCGACGCGGCCGAGCGGGCCGAGCGGTTCCTGCTGGACTACTACGGCTTCCTCGGCTGGAAGGCCGAGATCGCGGTCAAGGGTCTGATCACCGAGCCCGATCAGCTGCGGGAGTTCGTCGACGGGTACCGGGCCGTCGGGTGCGACGAGCTGATCCTGTTCCCCTGCGTGAGCGAGCCGGGTCAGGTGGACGAGATCGCCCGGGTGGTGCTGCGGTGAGCACCCTGACCCGCGTGCTCTCGGTGCTCGTCCTGCTCGGCAGTGGCACCGTCGCCGGCGTGCTGTTCGCCGTGGCGCTCAGCACCGTGCCGGCACTCGCGGCCATGTCGCCGGGGCGTTACGTCGCCACCCACACGCTGCTGGGGCGCAACTGGGACCCGACGATGCCGATCATCGTGCTGACCAGCACGCTGCTCAATGTCTGGCTGGCCGTGGTGGTCCCCGGCGCCGCCGCGCGCGCACTGGTCGTGACCGCGTCGGTCGCTCTGCTCGGGGTCTCGGTGGTGTCGCACTTCCGCAACGTGCCGATCAACCGCCGGGTGCACCGTACCGACCCGGAGGCGATCCCGGCCGACTGGTCGGATCCGCGGCCGGTGTGGCGGCGCTGGCACCTGCTGCGTACGGCCCTGGCACTGCTCGCGCTGACCGCAGACAGCGTCGCCGTCACGCTGCTCGGTTGATCCGAGCCCGTAGCTGCATCGATGCCACGCGATGCGGCCGGCTGTTCGTACATCGATGAACTCCGACCTTGAACGTTCAACCGTTCGAGTGGTCTTCTAGCGATGGGCCATAGTTTCAGCGGCGTCGGGTGACCGGACATCCTGGGGGAGATCACATGAAGATCGCGTCTGCCGGCGCGCACCATTTCCGCCTTCTCGGACCGCTGACAGTGCTCCACGAGGGTCGGGACATCACCCCCACCGCACCGAAGATCCGGCAGGTACTCGCCTTCCTGCTGGCTCGGCGCAACTACCTCGTGCAGGTGACCGAGCTGATCGACGAGCTGTGGGGGGACCGCCCACCCGAGAGTGCGCTCACCACCCTGCAGACCTACATCTACAAACTCCGCAAGGACGTGGTCGACCAGAACGGGCTGGGCCGGGTACACACCCGCCCGTCGGGTTACCTGCTGGAGATCGAGGAGGGGACGATCGACGCGCACGACTTCGACGCGCTCTCGTCCACGGGTCGGCTGGCGCTCGAGCAGGACGAGCCGCGCCGGGCGTCCGAGCTGCTCTCCCGGGCGCTCGGGCTGTGGCACGGGCAGGCCCTGGCCGGAGTCGTGGCCGGCGACATCCTCTCCGCCTACGTCACCCGACTCGAGGAGGAGCGCCTGCGGACCCTCGAGTCGCGCATCGAGTCCGACATGCTGCTCGGCCACCACCAGCGGCTGATCAGCGAGCTCAAGATGCTCACCTTCACCTATCCGCTGCACGAGCGGTTCTACTCCGCGCTGATGACCGCGCTGCACCGCTCGGGGCGCCGGCACGAAGCGCTCGAGGCGTACCGGAGGCTGCGGACCGTGTTCACCAAGGAGCTCGGGCTCGAACCGTCGCCCGCCGTCCAGCGCCTGCACCAGTCGCTGTTGTCGGCCGACACCGGCGACGCGGACGAACCGGTCGACCCCCCCGGGCCGGCCGCCGCGCCGGCGCCGGTGGTGGTCGAGCGGACGTACGCGCCGCTGCCCGTCATGCCGGCGCAGTTGCCGCCGGATCTGCCCGACTTCACCGGCCGCCCCGAGGCCCTCGCCCATGTCCGTCGGGTGCTGACGGCCGACGAGCACCGCACGACGGCCCGGGTGGTGTCCATCTGCGGCATGCCCGGCGTCGGGAAGACCACGCTGGCCCTGCGGGCCGGACACCTCGAACGGTCCCGGTTCCCCGACGGTCAACTCTTCGCCGACCTGCGTGGCGCCACCACCCTGCCGGCCTCGCCCGGCGACGTGCTCGCCGGCTTCCTGCGGGCCGCGGGTATTCCCGAACACCAGATCCCGGGTCCTGCCGATGCCGCCGAGCGGGGCAAGATGTGGCGTACCTGGACCCACAACCGGCGGGTGCTGATCGTGCTCGACGACGCGTACACGGCGAACCAGGTTCTGCCGTTGCTGCCGGCGTCCCCGTCCTGCGCGGTGATCATCACTAGCCGGTGCGGGCCGCAGGGCGTGCCGGGGCTGCGCCCGATCGCGCTCGGGATGATGCAGGTCGACGAGGGCGTCGAGCTGCTCGGCCGGATCATCGGCGAGGACCGGGTCGAGGCCGAGCCCGACGACGCCAAGGCGATCGTGGAGCTCAGCGGGCGGCTGCCGCTGGCATTGCGGTCCGTGGGGACCCGGCTGGTCGCCAACCCGACCTGGTCACTGCGCAAGCTGGCGGCCCGGATCGCCTCGGGCGTCACCCCGCTCGACGAGTTCCGGTTCGCCGAGATCGACGTGCGGGCCCGCTACCACAGCAGCTACTCCCAACTGGACGTCGGCGAACGGCGGGCCCTGCGCCTGCTCAGCCTGCTGCCCGCGCAGGAGTTCACCGCCTCGACGGTGGCGGAACTGCTCGGCGAGTCCCTCGACACGGTCGAGGCCCAGTTCAGCCGGCTGGCGGCCTGCCACCTGCTTGAGCTGAGTTCGCGCCGGGGGCGAGGCGATCCCCGCTACCGACTGCACAGGCTGAGCCGGCTCTACGCCCGCGAACAGCCCGACGACACCCTGGAGGACATCGCCGGGTCCAACAGCCCGTTGGCGTGAGGCGCCCCGAGGCCCCGGCCCGGGATCGCGTCGCGACGTCCCCGGCCCGGGAAGGACCGGGAGATGGCGGGAAGGAAGCCGGCCCCGCCGGAGCCGCGCGGGCAGCCGCTCGGCTCTGGCCCCGTGCGGTGGCTGGAGTCGACAGCTGACGTCCCCGCAGCACCGAGGCGGCGCGATCAGTCGAGCTGGGCCCAGAGGCGAGACTCGACGGGTGACGGGGGTATGTGAGCGGCGGAGCGCTCCGGGTGGTCTCCGTGCGGCCCCGGTCGGAGGTGTCTGGGCAGCACCGGGGGCCCCGGAGGCACGACCGTGCCGCTGTACGCCGCCCCGTAGCTCACCAGACCGGCCCAGAGTATGCGCAGGACGCCCTTGAGCAGGCGGACGAACCAGTTGTCCCTGGATGCCACCAAGACCACCGCTTCCGTTCCGTGACGACCGGCCGGCGCGCCGGTGCCCGCACATGTTCCGGCCATCGGCTGAGCGCCGGCTCGAGGTGGGCTCGATGCCTTCTGGAGAGAATCGCGCGTCGGGCTCCCGACACCGCTGAGGCGCGACCGGAGGACCTCACCGGCGGGCGGGGAGCGGCTCCCGGGCCAGGCGCCAAGCCCCACGGGTTTCCGATCCTGCGTCGAGTCCGGTCCGGGAGGATCCGGAATCACCGAGGCAGTGCGACGGCGGACGGAGACACAGTGAGCAGTCACGAGGACCTGGCCTTCATCGGCCTGGGCGCGATGGGTGGCGGCATGGCCCAGCGGCTGTGCGCGGCCGGCTTCCCGATCACGGTGTTCAACCGGACGCGGGCCCGGACGGCACCGCTGGCCGCAGCCGGCGCGCGGGTGGTGGACTCGCCGGCAGAGGCGGCCGCCGCAGCCCGCATCGTGGTGCTCAGCCTCAGTGATGAGCAGGCGGTCGAGGAGGTCCTGTTCGGCCAACTGGCCGGTCACCTGTCCGCGGACGCCATCGTCATCGACACCTCCACGGTCTCGCCGGCCTACGCGGTCGAGGCGGGGAAGCGCCTTGCCAAGGAGGGAATTCGTCGGGTCGAGGCGTGCGTCCTCGGCAACCCGGCGATGGCACAGGCCGGCGCACTGCGCGTCTTCACCGCCGGCCGGGAGGAGGACGTCGCCGAGGTACGGCAGGTGCTCGAGACGGTCGGGCAGGACGTCAAGCACGTCGGCGGCCCCGGGTCCGCGTCCGCGCTGAAGCTCGCCTTCAACCTGATCCTGGGCAACCAGGTCGCCGCGCTGGCGGAGGCGGTGCGCCTGGCGGACGGCGCGGGAGTCGACCGCGATCTGTTCCTCACCTCCCTGACCGCCTCCGGCTTCAGCTCGCCGACGCTGGCGTTCCGCGCCGAGATGGTCCGCAACCGCCGCTACACGCCAGCCCAGTTCCGCCTCTGGCTGATGCACAAGGACCTGCACCTGGCGGTGGCGGAGGCCGCCGCACGGGGAGCCGAGCTGCCGGTCACGGCGGCGGCCGCCGCGCAGTTCGCGGAGGCGGTCCGGCACGGGGACGGCGACAAGGACGCCGTGGTGATCGTCGAGCCGCGGTAGGCCGGGTCGGCGTGGTGCGTGCGCTACTCGGATCGACGGCGGATGGCGGAGAGGAGGCGCCGCATGCCCACCGCGTGCCCGCCCGTCCCCACCACGAGCTGCCGGTAGAGGCCGCCGGCCAGGCCGGGAAAGGCGGCTCGACTTTCGGCGCGTAACCGTGATCGGCCCGGACCGGCGTGTTCGAGGCGGAAGATCAGGGCGTAGGACGAAAAACGATGGCACCCCTGGAGGACCAGCTCACGTCCCGGGACCGCGGCGACCACCCGGAAGCCGGGAAACGTCGAGCCCTCGGCAGGGGGCCGTGGCCCGGACGCGGTGCGGTCGGCGGATCCCACCAGTCTCGCGTAGCTCGCCATGCCAGGACGCGAGAAGGATCGGTCCAGTGTCTCGCCCAGACCGCGCCAGACGTCGTCGGCCCCTGCCGCGATGACCGTCACGTGCTCATCGAGGTACGGCAACGAAGCGATCCGCATCTGAGCCTCCGTGAGGTCCGGGACACCGGGCGGCCGCGACAGCCTCCTCCGGGGCCACGTATCGACGGTAGCCCGTGCGGAGGCTTGCCCGTGGCCCTGCCGGCCCCGCGGCCGTCGGCGTTCCGCCGTATCCTGCCTGGATGCCGGTGAGCGATGAACAGTTGGTGGTTACCGCCGCACAGGCGGGAGCCGATGTGGTGCGGGCCAGGTACGGAACGTCGCTGACGCGCTTCGAGAAGTCCGACGGTGACTTCGCCACCATCGCCGACATCGAGGCGGAGAAGGCGGTGATCGAGGTCCTTCGCACAGCCCGCCCGGACGATGCCGTCACCGGCGAGGAGAGTGGGCCTGACGAGGCCGGCGACGCGGAGCGGAGGTGGCTGGTCGATCCCCTGTGCGGCACGCTCAACTACGCGGCCCGGACCATGTTGGTGTCGGTGAACGTGGCCCTGCGCGTGGGCACCGACGTCACGGTTGCCGCCTCGGCGGACCCCTTCGCCGAGGAGGTGTTCTGGACGGACGGCGCTCAGGCGTACGTCCGCCACCATGGCGCGGACGTGGAACTCACACCGTCGGCCGATTCACGACTCGTCGACGTCAACCTCGACCCACCGTTTCCCAACAAGCCGCGGTTCCGGGCCGTCCGACTGCTCGCCGACGACGGCTTCGTCGGGCGGTTCCGCCCGCGGGTGGTGTCGACCACCCTGGCGGTGGCCTGGGTCGCCGCCGGCCGGCGGGCCGCGTACGTGACCGACGGGGACCTGCGGGACAGCGTGCACTTCGCCAGCGGGATCGCCCTGTGCCGGGCCGCGGGCTGCGTGGTGACCGGCATCCAGGGGCAGCCGCTGCACACCGGTGCCGGTGGCCTCGTCGTGGCGGCGGACCAGGAGACGCACGCCGCCCTGATCGACCTCATCGGCGATCAGTTCCGCTGATCGTCGGACCGGTGGAGGTGCGGTGCTGGCGGATAGCATTCGGACCGTGCCTGAGCAGCTGTGCTTCGAGATCGAAGAGCCGCTCGACGGCGACGACCGGGACGACTTCTTCAGTGGGGTCCGGTACGAGTAGCTCGGCCGGGACCTGCCTGACGGGCACCCCAGGATGTCCAGCGCTCAGTACAGCGGGCGGAAGTCCGGTCCGTCGGTGGTGGCCACCAATTCCCACCCGAAGGCGGCCAGGGTGATGTCCTCCCGAGCTCCGAACGTCTTCACCAGCCTCGCGCTCGGGCCGTCCGGAAGGTTGTCCGCGACGACGGCGAACACCGCTGCCGGAGATGCCCCGAGCTGCTGCGCCACGATCCACGGCAACGCCAGACCCACCATGACGTCCCGGTCGTCATCGGGTTGCAGGCAATCAGCGAGCCCGGTCGCCAGCAAGGAACGGCGGAGCAGGTCGACGGAGTTCTCCCTCAGCGCGATCGTCACGAGGCGCACGCCGTAGCGCCCGAGCGCGAGCGACGCGGCGGGGTCGAGTGAGTCTAGGAAGCTCTGGTCGATGCGACGCGGTGCGCGCGCCAGGATGGCCTCGGCCAACCGGTCGCCGTCGCCCGGGATCCTCGCCAGGTTTGGTTTCACGCTTTCATGGTGGCAAAGCCGGACCGGCCCGTCGATCCACCGGGCACTTCGATTCCCGGCCCCGGCGGGCACGCGCGGGCTCCGCGCGGACCCGCCGGGTGCTCCCGGGCGGGCCACACCTGCTGGGTGCCGCCGGCGGTCCGGCTGAGCCGACCCGCCCGGGTCACGGCAGGGTGGCGCGGTGGGCCTCGGCGAGGCGTTTCGGCGCGCGGGCGTACCAGGCGTCGAGGACCAGCTCGGCCAGCTCCGGCACCGCGATCCGGTCGAGCCGCACCAGCACTGCCGGGTAGCCGTCGAAGTGCGGGGTGGTGAAGTAGACCGCCGGGTCGTCGGCGAGCAGGGCCTCCTTCGCGCCCAGGTCGGGCACCCGCGCGCCGAGGACCGGGCCGTCCGGGACGGCGTCGCCCAGGGCGTCGAGGTCCGACCGGCGCAGCGGCCGTTCCCAGACGAAGAGCTTGTCGCGTACCCGCCAGGCGGGCAGGCCGTCGTGCGACGGCCGTTCGGTCGTCTCCGGCAGGGCCAGTGCGAGCCGGCGTACGTCTTCCCAGGTGGCCATGGGCCCGACGGTACGACCGGTCCACCACCTCGGGCGTCGGGGCACGCCACGAGGGGTGCGACCGGATGCGGTTGCCGGGCCGTCTGACCGATGTGCTGGATGCGCTACGGTGCGGCGTGACCATCACCGTACGGCCGCTCACCGTGGCCGACTGGCCGCAGTTGTGGCCGATGCTGCGGGACATGGGCGTCACCGACGAGCCGGCCGGGACGCACCGGGAGAGGTACGCCGCCCTGCTCGCCGACCCGCGCTGGGTGATCCTCGGTGCGGAGGCCGCCGGCGAGCTGCTCGGCTACGCGGCGGCCCAGGACCACGGCCCGCACCTGCGCGGCGGCGACGACCACCGCACCGCCCGGCTGCACGACCTCTACGTCCGCCCGCAGCTGCGTCGGGGCGGCGTGGGCCGGGCCCTGCTGGCGGCGGTGCGGCAGTGGGCCGGGGAGCGGGTGCGGCACCTGGAGTGGCAGGCGCACCACGAGCGGGCCGCGCCCTTCTACGAGCGGCTCGGCCACCGCGGCGACCCCTGCCCGCAGCCGGACTACCCGACCTTCCAGGTCGACCTCGGCCCGCGCCGCTGACCTGCCGCGCCTCTCCGCCCGCGCCCCGGCCGCGCATCGCCGGGACCGGCACCGGGCCCGGCGGCGCCGCGACACCGGTCGGCCGGGGGTCAGGGCAGCGGTCGGGAGATGTCCCGGGCGTGGTCGGCGAGCGCCGCCCCCACCACGGTCGCCTCCAGCGGTAGCACCTCCAGGCAGCGCCGGACGGCGGCGGCCATCAGCGTGTTCGGCACCCGCATCGAGAGGGTGCAGTGCGGCACCCAGCGACCCGGCCGGTAGTGCTCGGCCAGCTCCACGCCGGCCCGGGTCAGCCGCTCGTACACCAGCGCGTGGTGGGCGAGGAGCTCGGCGGTGGGGGTGACGCCGAGCCAGAGCACCCGACCGACGAACTGCCCGGCGTGCTGGAAGTTCAACCGCAGCGGCGCGGCCACCACCGTCCCGGCCAGCGCCTCGGCCACCCGGTCCGGGTCGAAGCGGGGCGCCACCGCGAGCGAGACGTGCGGCCGGTGCCGCTGTTCCAGCAGGGAGCGCAGGCTCTGCACACCCTCGGCCTCCAACGCGTCCCAGAGCACCCGGATCCGGCGGGTGGCGTCGGTGTCCAGATACAGCTCCAGCGCCGCGACCACGTGATCACCCTAGAGCCAGGGGTTTGCCGGCGTCCGTCGGCGGTACCAGTGTCGGATCCGCCCGCGAAGGAGTGAACCGGTGAACGTGAACGACCTGCTGACCGAGATCTACGGCCGGCTGCCCGACCTGGTGCGGGCGGCGGTGGACGGGTTGGGCCCGGACGAGCTGCGCCGGTCGCCGGGAGCGGGCGCCAACCCGGTCGGCTGGCTGGTCTGGCACCTGACCCGGATCCAGGACCACCACGTCGCCGACCTGCTCGGCACGGAGCAGATCTGGGCCACCGGCGACTGGGCGGCCCGGTTCGGGCTGCCCGTCGACCCGGACGACACCGGTTACGCCCACACCCCCGACCAGGTCGCTGCGGTGCGGCCGGAGAGCGCGCAGGCGTTGGTCGACTACCACGAGGCGGTGGCCGGGCGGACCCGGGAGCTCCTGGCCGGGCTCACGCCGGCGGACCTGGACCGGGTGGTCGACGAGGCGTGGGACCCGCCGGTGACCCTCGGCGTCCGGCTGGTCAGCGTGGCCGAGGACGACCTCCAGCACGTCGGGCAGGCCGCCTATGTCCGGGGTCTGATCGGCTCCTGAACCGGCGTCATCCGCCCGCCCGTCGCAGCGCGGCGGTGGCCGGCCGGGACCGCTCCGCCGCCGCCCGCGGTCGTCGCAGCCTGCTGCGCTGACCGGCGCCGGTGGTCGTACGCCCGCCGGCCCGGCGGTTCAGCGCTGCCCGGCGGGCGCGTCCGTCTCGGCGTCCTCGAGCGCGGCGGCCGGCGCGGGGGCGGCCACGGTCGGCGCCGGCTCACCGGCCGGCCGGGCGGCACCGCGCCGCGACAGTCCCCGGTCCACGCCGACGAAGAGGAGGCCGAGCAGCCAGAACGTGAAGGCGAAGAAGACCGCGCTGACCGAGACGCCGTCGTAGCCGAGCTGCCCGGCGTCGATGAACGGGTACGGGTAGCGGTGCACGACCAGCCCGCGCAGCAGCGCGAAGCCGAGGTACGTCAGCGGGAAGGCCAGCCACCAGGCGGCGTACCGCACCCGCAGCCGGCCGCGCTTGTCGAACAGCGCCCAGTCGGCGATGGCGAGCAGCGGTACGACGGTGTGCAGGAACTGGTTGCCCAGCGCCTCGCCGAGCGCCCGGTCCGGCTGGGCCATCGCGAACGGGCTGGCCGGGTTGGCCAGCACCAGGTGGAACACCACCCCGGTGATGGTGATGTAGAGGGTGACCGCTCCCTTGAGTGCCGACGCTGGTTCGGGCCGGTCCTGCCAGGCCCGCCAGGCGGCGTAGCCGGCGAAGAGCCCGACCGCCACGTTGCTCTGGATGGTGAAGTACGGCAGCAGGCCGGTGACCGTGGCCGGGCCGAGCGCGGTGAGCACGATCCCGGCCAGCACGCTGATCACGATCGCGGTCCGGAAGGCCACCGCCACGCGTCGACGCCGCAGATTCATCGGGGCAAGCTATCAGCCCCGCCACCACGGGTCAGCAGCCGGCGATGAGCCGACCGGTCATCATCCGGCGGTGCCCGGTGCGCCCTTGAACGGGATAGTCCCAGACCGATTCCATGCCGCCACGCTCCCCAGCCCCGACGTCGTCCGGGTGGCGGCGGGGTCGGGTCAGTGGACGCCGGGTCCCGAGAGTTCGGTCGGGGCGGGTGCGGTCGGCTTGCCGGCCGGGGTGGTCGGGCTGTGCGAGGGCCGGCCGGCTGGCCGGCCGGTCGCCGGGGTATCCGGTTTGCCGGACGTCCCGTACTCTCCGACCACCCGCTCGCAGTACCCGCTCACCTTGTCCCGGCCACCCGCGCTGTTGATCAGTGCGGCGAAGGCCGGATTGTCCAGCGTTCGACCCGGGTTGTCGCCCGCGTCCGCCCGGTACGCCCGGCAGAGACCCACGGTCGAGGCGCTCGGCGCCGACCGGCCGGGGTCCACCGTGGACGGTGCGCCCGAGGGGCCGGGACGGGCGGTGGTGGAGGAGCTCTGACCCGGCGCGGCCGACGGGGTGACGGGGGGATTGGCGGGCCGATGCGGCGGAGCGGGGAGCGTGCCGGTGGCGGCGGCGAGCGCCACCCCGCCGGTGGCGGCGACGGCGAGGGCCGCCAGCGCGACCTTCAGCCCGGCCAACCGGGCGAGGGCGCCCGGCTGGGCGGTGCGGGTGGGCATGGGCAGCGGCGCCCCGGCCCGGGCGCTGCGGAACGCGTGCATCGCGGCGTTCTCCCCGCGCAACTCGGCGGGGCGCGGCGCGGCGCGAACCGCCGCCAGGAGCGCCACGAGCGGCTCCTGTCCGCCCTGCGGGTCGACGACCGGCCCGCCGAGCAGCCGCTCCGCGGTTTCCTGGTCCATCCGATGTGCGTTCATCTCGTGTCCCTCAGCGCCGGACGACCTTGGGACGTCACATCGGGGCCGGCCGGGTGACGACGATCACGCGTGGACCCGGAGCGGGAGAGACCCGCAGCGTCGGCATCCTTACACTGCGTGACCGACGCCCGGCCGATGCCATGACTCCGTAGCAGGCGGTGTCTGTCGAGGAGGTGGCCACCGTGCCGGAGAGCGGGACGTGCGCGGCGACGAGCGCGTCGATCAGGTCGGCGACGAGTTCTCCGCCGTCGTCACCCGGGCGGCGTCGGTGCTGGAGGAGGAGCTCTCGGCGTGCATCGCCAGCGCCCGGCGGCTCCAGGAACCGCTCACCGCCGACCGCCGGGTCGATCCGGCGGCCTTCGACGAGGTGGTCGGCCGGGTGCGCAAGGACGCCCACCCCCTGATCGACATGGTGGTGGCCCAGCTGCCCGACGCGGGCGCGCGCAGGGCGTCAGCCCATCGTCTTCGCGCCGTCGATCGCCTCGCGCAGGATGTCGGCGTGCCCGGCGTGCTGCGAGGTCTCCGCGAGCACGTGCAGCAGCACGCGGCGCACCGACCAGCTCGCGCCCGGCTCGAACCAGGGCGCCTGTGGCAGCGGGTGCGACGCGTCCAGGTCGAGGGTGGCGATCAGCTCGTCGGTGCGGGCGGCGACCTCCGCGTAGTGGTCGAGCAGGCCGGCCAGCGTCTCGCCCTCCGTCATCCGGAAGGCGGCGGCCCAGTCGACCGGCTCGCTCTGCATCGCCTCGGCGCCGCCGACCGCGAACCACATCCACCGCTCCTCGGTGATGGCCACGTGCTTGATCAGGCCGCCCAGACACAGCTCGCTGACCGTGGTCCGCGCCGCGGCCTGCTCGTCGGTCAGCCCCCGCACGGTGTGCCGCAGGAAGCCGCGGTGCCGGTCGAGGGTCTGCACCAGGTCGGCCCGCTCGCCGGTGAGAACCCGTTCCGAAGTGGTCATCACTCCACCCTCCGTCGATGTCGTCGAGGCACAGACTGCCACGGGCCACCGACAATTCCGGGGGTGCCGCGCGACGCCAGCGGTTGCCGATCCGGCCGCGCGGCGGTGCACTGAACGACATGGCTGTGATTAAGGTCGGCACCTCCTCCTGGGCGGACCAGACGCTGCTGCGCTCCGGCTGGTACCCGAAGGCGGTGAAGACCCCGGCCGAGCGGCTCGGCTACTACGCCCGGCAGTTCGGGCTGGTCGAGGTGGACACCTCGTACTACGCGGTGCCCGCGCCGGAGACCACCGCTGGCTGGGTGGACGCCACCCCGCCGGGGTTCACCTTCGACGTCAAGGCGTTCAGCCTCTTCACCGGCCACCCGACCCCGGTGTCGATGCTGCCGAAGGACCTGCGGCCCGCCGCCGGCCCCGCCCGGATCCGCTGGCGGGACCTGCCCGAGGCGTCGTACGAGGAACTGTGGAGCCGGTTCGGCGCGGCGCTCGACCCGCTCGCGGCGGCCGACCGGCTCGGCACCGTGCTGTTGCAGTTTCCGCCGTGGTTGACCCGCGGCGACGGCGCCCGGCGCCGGATCGCGGAGCTGGCGCGCCGGTGCCGGCCCTGGCCGGTCGCGGTCGAGCTGCGGCACGGCTCCTGGTTCGACGGCGACGCCGCGGTGGAGACGGTCACCTTCCTGCGCGACCACGGCCTCAGCATGGTCTGCGTCGACATGCCGCAGGGCCATCCCTCGTCGGTGCCGCCGATCATGATCTCCACGGCCGAGCCGGCCGTGGTCCGGTTCCACGGTCACAGCGCGCACTGGGAGACCGGGAGCAAGGAGGACCGGTTCCGGTACGCCTACTCCGAGGGCGAGCTGCGCCGCTGGGCGGACCTGCTGGCCGACCTGGCCGACCAGGCCGGGGAGCTGCACGTGCTGTTCAACAACTGCTGCGAGGGGCAGGCCCAGCGCGACGCCGGACGGCTGGCCGAGCTGCTCGGGGTGGGTCCGGTGCCGGAGCATGCCCGGGTCTGACCGGTTTGTCGCCCGAGGGTGCGGGTACCGCCCGGTGGACGGACGGGGGGAGCAGCATGAGCCACGACGAACAGCGGCCGGGGGTGCCGGACGACGCGCAGGCCCGGCGGGTCCGCGAGGCGGAGGAGGCGCACGGCGGCAGCATGGCGCCGGGGCTGGTGGACGAGGCCGGGCGACCGGTCGCCGAGCCGCCGCCGGCTCCGGCCGGTGACGAGGACGGCACCGGCTCCTGAACCGCCCCGCGGACAGGTGACCCCCGGGACGCCGCGTCGGCGGCACCCCGGGCGTCGATGTCCCCGGACCGCTACCGGGTGCCGATCAGCTTCTGCAGCTCCCGCCGGCTCAGCTTGTCGCCGGTCCCGCCACGCGGTCACTCCCGGCTGATGCCCTCCGGGTGCATCCCGGTCGCCTCCTCCAGGGCGTTGTCCGGCAGGTCCCCGCCCGCCGTGTCGTCCGGGAACGACCGGTGCGCCGGCGCCGGATCCGGCGGAGCGCCCGGCCCCGCCTCCGTGGTGCGGGTGGGTTCGACCGAGCCGAAACCGTGCCGCCCGGCCGGGCCGGTCGGCGCCGCCGGCGCTCCCGCCCGACGCTCCGCCCAGCCGTCCTCCGGCACGGCCGTCTCCTCGCTGCCCTCGTCCATCGGGTCGTCCTCGCCCGCGCCCCAGGGCGGGTCCGCGTCGAAGCCGTCCGTGGTGCCCCAGGGTGCCGCCGACTCCGGGCCGCGCCCGGCGCCGCCCCTCGGTCCCTCGTTCGCCGTCATCGTCACCTCGCTGCTCGTCTACCGCCCGCCGGTGCGACCCGCCGGCGCGGGGCCTGCCGTCGACGCTGCGACGGCCGGCCCCGTACCGGCCGGTTCGGTCACCCGTTCAGCCCGCCATCGCCATGCGGCGCTTGGCCCCACCCATCGCCGCCACCTTCCCCATCGTCTTCGGCGCGCTCATCAGCCCACCGGCCCGGCCGAGCATGCCGCGGAAGACCTGGCCTGGCTTCTGCTGCTCGCCCATGTACGCGGTCACCACGACCAGCGCCCCGGTCAGCGCCGGGATCGTCCACTGCAGCAGCTTCATCTGCCGCTGACAGGACGCCACGTTGGTCGGCGTCTGGTGGTTGGGCTCGGTGGTGCCGTCGACCGGCGGGTTGCCCGCCTTCTCCAACCTCTTCCCGAGCAACCGGCTGTAGCCGGTCACCGCCAGCGCGCCGACGGTCAGCGCCGTCTTGACCGCGCTCATCTTCGCCACCCCGGACTGGGCGAACACCCGTGGGCTCTCCGTGGCGAGTTCGCCCACCGCGCCGGCCAGGTGCGCGCCGATCGCCGCCGCGTTCACCGGCGTCCAGCGGGCCCACCCCGCCGAGGCAACCGTGAGCCGCTCGGTCGAGTCGCTGACCTGTGCCGCCGCACCGTTCACGCCGAGGGCTCCCATCAGGGAGCCGCCGAACCAGGCCGCCAGGCCCAGATCGTGCATCGACCGCAGGGCGGTGTGCCGTTCGGACATCTGATCCCCCTCCACCGTATTCGGGCGCAGCGGCATACCCACCTTCCGCGCGGCTACGCACCCGGTGTCGGCGGCGCGGACGGACGTTCCTGCGCCTTCGTCCCGGTCCGCGCAGTCGTCGCCCGCGCCCGCCCGGCGGCGGGTCGCGGGATCCGCGCGACCGGTCACCGCGACCCGCAGCGACCGGCTGTCGACCGGGGCGGGCCCGGGCCGTCCGGGGCGGGTCAGCGGCGCGGCAGGCCGGCCGCGAAGGCGGCCACCCGACCGGCGAGCGGCGCGCCGGCCCGTACCCAGGTGAAGTGGTCCAGCGGGGCGCCCGCCTCGGCCGCCGTGTATCGCGCGCGGGTCACCGGGGCGGCGTCGAGCTTGGCGCAGAGGTGGTCCAGGGTGCCGTGCGGGGTGTACTGGTCGTCGTCCACGCCGACGGCGAGCACCGGCGTGCGGAGCCGCCGGACGGCGGCCTCGGCGTCGACCCCGTCCAGCACCGGGAAGCGGCCGGTCCGGGCGGTGTAGGCCCAGTCCCGGATCACCCCGCGGGCCTGCCGGCCGCCGAAGCCCCAGCCGGGCCAGACGCCGAGCGCGGTGGCGACCGCCGCGATCCCCTGGCTGTACGGCAGCACGCCGTACCGCCGGGCGCCCGGGTAGCCGCGCCAGTAGGGCACCCCGACCGCCAGCAGGGCGAGGCCGTCCACCGCGTCGGCACCGTGCACCGCCAGGTGCAGCAGGGCCGCCTGCCCGCCGAGGGAGTGCCCGAGCAGCAGCCGGGTCCGGCCGTCCAGCCGTGGCTTGAGCGAGTCGAGGACGGCACCGACGTCGCCGGCGAGTTCGGCGTAGCCGTACCGGCAGGCCCGGCTGGGCGGGGGAGTGCTGGCGCCGGTGCCGCGCAGGTCGGCGACGACCACCGCCAGCCCGGCGTCGCGCAGCGCGGTGGCGAACGGCCGATAGTAGCGCGCCCGGACCCCCATCGCCGGCCAGATCACCACCACCGGCGCGCCGGGCGGCCCGTCCGGCTCGGGGTAGACCTGCACGCCGATCCGCGCCCGGTCGACGTCGACGAACTCCTGGGTGTACTCCGGGTCCCCGCTCACCGGCCCAGCCTACGGCGGGAAGCTACCGGCGGGTAGCCACGGGGGTGCCGCGCCTGTCGATCTCGTGCTTCTCGGCCCGCCGGTCCGGCCCGTCCAGGTGACCGGCGTCGGCGTTGGCGAAGGCGAGCAGCCGGCGCGGTCGGGCGCCGGCCAGCATCGGGTGCGACCCGTCCAGCCGCTCGGCGGCCCGCCGGTACGGCAGCAGCGCGGCCGCCAGCCCGGACAGGTGTGCGTCGAGGCTGGACAGTCCCGCACTCATCAGGCCACCGCCGGCGCGACGCGGCCAACCGTGCTCACCGTTGCGTAGACCGCGCTCAGCTGCTCGGCGCAGCGCTTCCAGGAGTACCGGCTGCGGATCCGGTCCAGCCCCGCCGTGGCGTACGCGAACCGGCGCACCTTGTCGGCGAGCAGCCGACGGATCGCGGTGCCCAGCGCGCGCGGGTCGCGCGCCGGCACCAGGTCACCGGTGAGGCCGTCGACGACGGTGTCGCCGATCCCGCCCACGTTCGTGCCGATCACCGGCACGCCGCAGGCCATCCCCTCCAGCGGGGGGAGCCCGAACGGCTCGTACCAGGGCGCGGTGACCAGCACGTCCGCGGACCGGTACCAGGCGGCCATCTCCTCACGGGGCACCGCGCCGACCAGCCTGACCCGGTCGGCCACCCCGCACGACTCGGCGAGCGCCCGCAGGCGGCGGGCGAAGGTGTCGGCCGGCAGCAGCTCGGCCGGCGGTCCGCCGACCACCACGCACTCGGCGTCCGGCACGGCGGGCAGCGCCCGGACGACCTCCTGGAAGCCCTTGCGCTCCACCATCCGGCCGACGGTGAGGATCCGCGGGCGGGCCGGGTCGCGGGGCGCGACCGGCCCCTCCGGGCGGAACATCGCCTCGTTGACCCCGGACGGGACCAGCGCCATCTTCGACCGCGGCACGCCGAGCCGGACCAGCTCGCCGATCTCGTCCTGGCACTGCACGATCACCCGGTCGGCGGCCCGGCCCAGCGCCCGCTCGTAGCCGATCCGGCCCGGTGGGCTGGTGTCCCGGGCACCCTGGTGGCGCCGCTTCACCGTGCCGAGGGCGTGGTACGTCAGCACCACCGGCGTGCCGGTGCGCCGCCCGGCGTGCAGGGTGGCCAGCCCGCTCATCCAGAAGTGGGCGTGCGCCACGTCGGGGCGCCAGTCACCGTGGCGCCACTCGTCGGCCAGCCAGCGGCCGAACTCGCCCATGTGCGGCAGCAGTTCGTCCTTCGGCACCCGCAGCGCGGGCCCGGCGGGCACGTGCCGCACCTGGTAGCCGGCGGAGGCGGGCACCACGTCCGGGAGGGCGGTGGAGTCCCGGCGGGTGTAGACCCGCACGTCGTGCCCCTCGCCGGCCAGTGCCGCCGCCAGCTCCGCGACGTGGGTGTTCTGGCCGACGGCGTCCTCTTCCCCGAGGGCGGCGAGCGGGCTGGCGTGCTCCGAGATCATCGCGATGCGCATGTTTCCTCCTCCATGAGCCGGTCCCAGTCGACGAGGAACCGGTCGAGCCCGAAGCGTTCCTTGGTCACCTCTCGCGCCCGCGCGCCCAGCCGGTACGCCGCGTCGCGGTCCTCCGCCAGCCACCGGGCCGCCTCGACGAGCGCTGAACCGTTCCTCTTCGGCGGCGGCCACCACCTGCCCGTCCACCACCAGGGCGGCGGCCGGGTCGTGGAAGATCGCATTGATTCCCAGGACGCGCATGGCAGGGTCCCTACCCTCGCCCCGGCCTCCCAACCTGTAGATCATTGACTTGTCCGGCGGCGGACGGGAATCTCCAGCTGGAGATTCCCGTCCGCCCCCCGGGGCCGGTCAGAACCCGCGCAGCAAGCCCGGCCCCCCAACCGCGGAAGCGCTACGCGCC
>NZ_JBNCLC010000014.1:125563-145121 GCF_049844475.1 Micromonospora sp. DT47
CGGTGCGGTCTGTCCCCCCCCCCCCGCCCCGGCCCGCCCCCCCCCCCCCCCCCCCCCCCCCCCCCCCCCCCCCCCCCCCCGCCCGGGTCAGGTCAGACGCCGCGCAGCATGCCCGGCCCGAAGACCTCGTACGCGATCCGCTCCACCGGTACGCCCCGACGCAGCAGTCCGCCACGGATCTGGTTCATGAACGGCAGTGGCCCGCAGAGGTGCACGTGCGTATCGGGGGAGAGCGGGATCAGCTCGGGGTCGACCCGGCCCCGGGCCACCTCGGCGGTCGGCGTGGCCGCCCCGTCGTCCTCCGTGGTCTCCTCGTACCAGAGCTTCAACCGCAGGTGGGGCAGCTTGGCGTACAGCCCGGGCAGCGCGTCGCGGTGGGCGTGCGCGGCGGCGTCCCGGTCGGCGTGCACCAGCACCACCGGGCGCTCGGGCGCGGTGGCGGCCAGGTGTTCCAGCGCGGACATCGCCGGGGTGAGCCCGATGCCGGCGCTGACCAGCACCAGCGGCCCGTCCCCGGCCACCGCGCTGACCTCGCCGAAGGGCGGGCTGAGTCGCAGCGTGTCGCCGACCGCGACCCGTTCGTGCAGGACGGTGGAGACCAGGCCGTCGGGTGCGCCGCCGGCGCCGCGGACCCGCTTGACGGTGATCCGCCAGTGGTCGGCGCCCGGCGCGCCGGAGAGGCTGTACTGGCGGATCTGCTGGCCGAGCCCGCCGTCGAGGTCCACCGCCACCGAGACGTACTGGCCCGGGACGAAGCCGGGGACCGGTCCGCCGTCGGCCGGGACGAGGGTGAACGACCGCACGTCGGTGGCCTCCGGGGTGACCTCGGTGACCCGCCAGTCCCGCCAGATCGACGCACCCTCGCCGACGCCGGCCGCCGTGTAGAGCCGGGCCTCCCGGGCGATGAGTTCGCAGGCCAGCAGCCAGTACACCTCGTCCCAGGCGGCGGCGACCTCGGCGGTGACCGCGTCGCCGAGCACCTCGCCGATGGCGGCCATCAGGTGCCGGCCCACGATCGGGTACGAGGTGGCGGTGATGCCGAGCGAGGCGTGCTTGTGCGCGATCCGGTCGAGGATGGGCCCGCACGGCGCGGCCCCGGCGCCGGTCAGGTGCTCGGCGTACGCGACGACCGCGGCGGCCAGTGCCGCCTTCTGCTGGCCGGTGGCCTGGTTGCTCCGGTTGAACAGGTCGAGCAGCTCCGGGTGGGCGGCGAACATCCGCTGGTAGAAGCAGCCAGTGATCGCCTCCCCGTGTGCCCGTACCACGGGCAGTGTGGCGGTGACAATGGCGGCTGACGATTCCGAGAGCACGGCTCCTCCTTCGGTCCTACGTACGGAGCACACTCAAACAGGAGTCGCAGATTCCTCTTCAGGGTCGAAGGTCCCGGGTCGCCGGTGGCGAGGATCACGGTCTCCCGGCCCCTGCCCGGGCCCGGACCCGCTGGCTAGGGTCGGTCCGTGAAGCTCAACCGGTCCACCGACATGGCGCTGCGGATCGCCATGCTCACCGAACCTCTTGATAAGCGGGGCCCGCGACGGTCCGGCGGCCTTCGGGGGCGGTAGCCTGCGGGGAAACCGTCGATGTGGAGCGCCGATGTCCTGCTCCCGGGTCTCCCACCCGCTCTTCGCCCGGCTCTTCGCGCGGGTCAGCGTGGCGATGGACCGGGCCGGCGCCGCCGAGCACCGCCACCGGCTGGTCGCCGGCCTGCGCGGCCGGGTCATCGAGGTGGGGGCCGGCAACGGGCGGATGTTCACCCACTACCCGTCCGAGGTGGACGACGTGCTGGCCGTCGAGCCGGAGCCACGGCTGCGCGCCGCCGCACTGGCCGCCGCCGCGGCGGCACCGGTGCCGGTCATGGTCACCGACGGGCTCGCCGAGGCGCTGCCGGTCGCCGACGGCGACGCCGACGCGGTGGTGATGTCCCTGGTGCTCTGCTCGGTCGCCGACCAGGCCACGGCGCTGCGTGAGGCGTACCGGGTGCTGCGCCCCGGCGGGCAGCTGCGCTTCTACGAGCACGTGGCGGCCGGCACCTCCGGCCTGCGCCGGGCGCAGCGCTGGGCGGACGCCACCTGCTGGCCACTGCTCTGCGGGGGCTGCCACACCGGCCGGGACACGGTGGCGGCGATCGTCGCCGCCGGCTTCCGCGTGGTCGACCTCGACCGGTTCCGCTTCCCGCCCACCCAGGTGCCGATGCCGGCCTCACCGCACGTGCTCGGGGCGGCGGTCCGGCCCTGAGGCCCGCTGCGGCCCGACCCGGACCCGACCGGCGCCCGCCGGCCGCGCCCCGGCCCGGTCGCGCCGGGGGCGGCCCTGACCGGGCCACCCTCGACCGGTGGGTCACCCGACCGAGGCCGTGCCGGCGGCGACCATACGCAGGAGACATCAGGCCGGTCATCCGCCCGTAAACGGGCGGACATAGGGTTGGTCGATGGATCCCGCCGTGCACCGGTCCGTCTCCACCTGGCAGCAGGCGCTGCCCACCACCACGTCCGGCGCCCGGGCTGCGCTGCTCGACCGGATCGCCGCGCGGATCCTCGCCCGCGGCGCCGGACGGCTGCGGGTCGGGGTGGACGGCTTCACCGCGGCCGGCAAGACCTCCCTCGGCCACGAACTGGCCGAACGGCTCTGCGCGGCCGGGCGGCCCGTGCTCCGGGCCAGCCTCGACGACTTCAAGCACCCCTGGCGGGACCGGCACCGCTACGACCGGACGTCCGGCCCCGGCTACTACCGCAACGCCTTCGACAACCCCGCCATCCGAGCCCTGCTGCTCGGCCCGGCCGGCCCGGCCGGCACCGGCCGCTGCGTGCTCTGCCTGCGCGACCCGCTCACCCAGCGCGAACACGCCGACGTGGTCACCCCGGCCGCCCCCGACGCCGTCCTCGTCGTCGACGGGGTCTTCGCGTTCCGGCCCGAGCTGGACGACCTCTGGGAGTACCGGATCTGGCTGGACGTGCCGGCCGAGCTGTCCGTACGCCGGGGCGTGGCCCGCGACGGGGAACGGGAGGGCGTCGAGGCGGCCGAGGCTTTGCACCGGGACCGGTACCTCGCCGCGGAGCGGCTCTACCTCGTCGAGGCCGACCCGGTGAGCCGGGTGGACGCGGTGGTCGACAACTCGGACTTCGGCCGGCTGGTGCTGGTCCGCGACTGACGGCCGGGGCGGGCGTGCGGTCAGCCGGGCCACCAGCTCGGCCTTGCCCCGGGTGTACGCCTCCCGATCGTGCCCGACGGTCGCGGCCAGATCCCGCTTGAGCGCCGCGTACTCTGCCTCGGCCAGCCGTGCCGTCGAATCGTCCTCGTCCACCGTGGACCCCCGTCCAGAGCTGACGTCCGTCGGTCCCACCCAGGCCGGCGGTGCCGGCTCCGGCACCCCCGCCAGCGTCCGCCCGACCGTGCGGGCCAGCGTACCGGTGGCTGCCGCCGCACCGGGAGTTGTCGGTGCCGAACGGTAGCGTGCGCCACCGGAGAGCGGGACCGGTGGAGGGGTGCGATGGGTGGCTCGACCGGCATGGCGACCATGTCCTGGACGGCGGCGGTGAGCCGGCGATTGCGCCGGCACCGGCTGGCCGGCCCGCCCGGCGACGGCACCCCGGCGGACGTGGCCGCCGCCATCTGCGGCGCGCACGCGCAGGTCATGTCCGCGGCCGAGCTGTCGATCGGGCTGCGCGCGGCCGGGACCACCCGGGAACACGTCCGGGCGGCGCTCTGGACCGAGCGCAGCCTGGTCAAGGCGTTCGGTCCACGCGGCACCGTGCACCTGCTGCCGGCGCGGGACCTGCCGATGTGGACGGCCGCGCTCGCCGCCGTCCCACGCGCCCTGCCGAGCCAGGCCCCAGGCGTACGGCTTGACCCGGCACAGACCGACACCGTGGTGGCGGCGGTCGGCGCCGCGCTGCGGGAGGAAGAGTTGACCCTCGAGGAGCTGGACGAGCGGGTCGCCGCCCTGGCCGGGTCCTGGGCCGGCGAGCGCGTCATGCCGGCCTTCCAGGGTTTCTGGCCCCGCTGGCGACAGGCGCTCCCGGTCGCCGCGGCCCGGGGGCAGCTCTGCTTCGGCCCCCCGCGCGGGCGCAAGGTCACCTACGCGCACCCGGCCCGGTGGCTGCCCGGGTTCACGCCGGCCGAGCCGGGCCCGGCCGCCGCCGAGCTGGCCCGTCGCTGGCTCTACGCGTACGGGCCGGCCGATCCCCAGCACTTCGCCCAGTGGCTGGCCGCCCCCCGCCGATGGGCCGCCGAGCTGTTCGACACCCTCGCCGACGAGCTCGAACCGGTCGAGCTGGGCGGGGCCCGGCGGTGGCGGCTCGTCGGTGACGACGCCACGGAAGAGCCCGTCGAGGGGGTCCGGCTGCTGCCCTACTTCGACGCGTACACCGTCGGCTGCCACCCCCGCGAGCTGCTCTTCCCCGACCGCGCGGCGGCGCGTGCCCTCGCCCGCGGGCAGAGCGGCAACTACCCGGTGCTGCTCATCGACGGCATCGTCGGCGGGGTGTGGCACCAGCGGCGCACCGGCCGGCGAATCGAGATCACCGTCGAGCCGCTGGAGCCGCTCACGGCCGCCCGCCGGCGCGCTCTCGATGATCAGGCGCAGCGGGTCGGGGAGGTCCTGGAGGCTGTGCCCCGGCTCACCATCGGGCCGGTGACCGTCGGCCCGCACGCCTGACGCCGGCGGCGCGCCGGCTCGGGAGGTCGCCGGCTTGTCGGAGCGTCGGGCTAGGCTCGCTGCGGCGCGCCGCGCGCGGTGGCCGGGACGGTGACCGGCGCCACACCGCAGAGACCGGGGAGTACGACCAGTTGACCGCACAGCCTGAGACCCTCTACGGGGCAGACGACCTCACGCACCTGGAGGGCCTGGACGCCGTCCGCAAGCGTCCCGGCATGTACATCGGCTCGACCGACAGCCGTGGCGTGGGTCACCTCGTCAACGAGATCCTCGACAACTCCACCGACGAGGGCGTGGCCGGTCACGCCACCAAGGTGGTGGTGACGCTGCACGCCGACGGCTCGGTGCAGGTCGACGACGACGGTCGCGGCATCCCCACCGACGTGCACGCCAAGTCCGGCATCTCCGGCGTCGAGCTGGTGCTCACCCGGCTGCACGCCGGCGGCAAGTTCGGCGGCTCCGGCTACAAGACCTCCGGCGGCCTGCACGGCGTCGGCGCCTCCGCGGTCAACGCGCTCTCCCGCCGGTTCGACGCCACCGTCCGGCGCGGCGGCAAGATCCACTCGATGTCGTTCCGGCACGGCGTACCCGGGATCTTCGACGGCGACGGCCCGGACGCGCCCTTCACCGCCGGCCCCGGTCTCCAGATCGTCGGCGCGATGAAGCGCCGCCAGCCCACCGGCACCTCGATCCGCTACTGGCACGACGCCCGCTACTTCGAGACCGGCGCGGCGCTCGACATCGATGCCGTCCGGTTGAAGCTGCGCAACACCGCCTTCCTGGTGCCCGGGGTCGACTATCGGCTGCGCGACGAGACCGCCGAGGAGCCCTCCGAGGAGCGGTTCCACTTCCCCAACGGCCTCACCGACATGGTGGAGTTCCTCGCCCCGGCCGGCGACCGGCCCGTCTCCGGCACCCTGCTGCTCACCGGCGAGGGGACCTACCGGGAGAACGCCGCCGACGCCAACGGCGTCATGCAGTCCAATGTGCAGCGCCGCGCCGAGGTCGAGGTCGCCCTGCGCTGGGGCACCGGCTACGAGCGCACCGTGGAGTGCTTCAGCAACACCATCCGCAACGCGCACGGCGGCACCCACCGCAAGGGCTTCGAGCGGGCCCTGGTCCGCACCCTCGCCGACGCCGTCCGCAACACCCGGGGCCTGCTCAAGGCCAAGGAGGATCCACCCACCCTGGACGACGTCCTGGAGGGGATGACGGCCGTGGTGCACGTGCGGATCCCCGAGCCGCAGTTCACCTCGCAGACCAAGGACGAGCTCTCCACCGCCGGCATCACCAAGGTGATCCAGACCCTCATGGAGCAGCACCTCAAGGCGTGGCTGGACGACCGGCGCACCAAGGCCGAGGCGCGCACCGTCCTCCAGAAGATCGTCGACGCGGCCCGGGTACGCCTCACCCAGAAGCAGCAGAAGGACGCAGCTCGGCGCAAGACCGCCCTGGAGGGCGCGTCGATGCCCGCCAAGTTGGTCGACTGCCGTGCGGCGGGCATCGACCGCAGCGAGCTGTTCATCGTGGAAGGGGACAGCGCCCTCGGGACAGGGCGACTTGCCCGATCCGCCGAATATCAGGCGCTTCTCCCGATCCGGGGCAAGATCCTCAACGTGCAGAAGGCGAACCTCCAGCAGGTGCTGGACAACGCCGAGTGCGCCGCGATCGTCCAGGTGCTCGGCGCCGGCTCGGGGCGCACCTTCGACCTGTCGTCCCTGCGCTACGGCCGGGTGCTGATCATGGCCGACGCCGACGTGGACGGCGCGCACATCCGTACCCTGCTGATCACGCTCTTCGCCCGGTACATGCGGCCGCTGATCGAGGCCGGCCGGCTCTTCGCCGCGATGCCGCCCCTGCACAAGATCACCACCAGGGGGCGCAACCCGCAGACCATCTACACCTACACCCAGGCCGAGATGGAGGCGACGGTCCGCAAGCTGGAGAAGGCCGGCAAGCAGATCGTCACCCCGATCCCACGGTTCAAGGGTCTCGGCGAGATGGACGCCGACGAGCTGTGGGAGACCACGATGAACCCAGCCACCCGGGCGGTCCGCCGGATCACCATCGACGACGTCGACGCCGCCGAGCGGATCCTCGAACTGCTGATGGGGGAGAAGGTCGAGCCGCGCCGCAACTGGCTGATCGACTCCTCCGGCCGGGTCGACCGGGACGCGATCGACGCATGAGCACGCTGGTCCCCGCCCGCCGAGAAGGAAGCTGAACGATGGCACGCCGCAAGGACGACCGCGCCAAGGTGGACCTGTCCGCCTTCGACCAGGCCGGCGCGCGGGTGTTCGACAACCCGCTGGTCACCGAGGTCTCTGACTCCTACCTGGAGTACGCCTTCTCGGTCATCCACTCCCGCGCCCTGCCCGACGCGAGGGACGGCCTCAAGCCGGTGCACCGGCGCATCCTCTACGCGATGAACGAAGCGGGATTCCGCCCCGACCGGTCGCACGTCAAGTCCGCCCGGGTGGTCGGCGAAGTGATGGGCAAGTACCACCCGCACGGTGACACCGCCATCTACGACGCGATGGTCCGGCTCGCCCAGGACTTCTCGCTGAACGTGCCGCTGATCGACGGGCACGGCAACTTCGGATCCCCGGACGACGGACCGGCTGCGGCGCGCTACACCGAAGCACGCATGTCCCGCGAGGCGATGCTGCTCGTCGGTGAGCTGGGCGAGGACACCGTCGACGTCGAGCCCAACTACGACGGCTCGCTCACCCAGCCGACCGTGCTGCCGGCCGCCTTCCCCAACCTGCTGGTCAACGGGGCGTCCGGGATCGCGGTCGGGATGGCGACCAACATGATCCCGCACAACCTGGGCGAGGTGGTCACCGCCGCCCGCTGGCTGATCAACCACCCGGACGCCGACCTGGACAAGCTGATGGAGTTCGTCCCCGGGCCGGACCTGCCCACCGGCGGCGTGCTGCTCGGCCTGGACGAGGTGCGCCGGGCGTACGAGACCGGGCGCGGCGTGGTCCGGATGCGCGGCAAGGTGGAGATCGGCCCGCTGGAGGGCAGCCGTGGTCGGCAGGCGATCACGGTCGTCGAGCTGCCGTACGGCGTCGGCGCGGAGAAGGTCATCGCGGCGATCACCAACGAGGTCACCAAGACCAAGCGGCTCACCGGCATCGCCGACGTCAAGGACCTCACCGACCGGGAGAGCGGCACCCGGCTGGTCATCGAGTGCAAGGTCGGGGTCAACCCGCAGGCGCTGCTCGCCGACCTCTACCGGCTCACCCCGCTGGAGCAGTCCTTCGGCGTCAACAACCTGGTCCTGCTGGACGGGCAGCCGCGCACCCTCGGGCTGAAGGCGCTGCTGGAGGTCTTCCTGGCCCACCGCTACGAGGTGGTCACCCGGCGCAGCTCCTACCGCAGGCGCAAGCGGGAGGAGCGGCTGCACCTGGTCGACGGCCTGCTGATCGCCCTGCTCGACATCGACAAGGTGGTCAAGCTGATCCGGGGCAGCGACGACGCCCAGGCCGCCAAGGACGGCCTGATGCGGCAGTTCAAGCTCTCCGACATCCAGGCCACCTACATCCTGGACACTCCGCTGCGCCGGCTGACGAAGTACGACCGGATCGAGCTGGAGGCCGAGCAGGAGAAGCTCCGTAAGGAGATCGGCGAGCTCTCCACCATCCTGGACGACGAGAAGGTACTGAAGAAGGTCGTCTCCGACGAGCTGGCCGCGGTGGTGAAGCAGTTCGGCGCCCCGCGCCGCACGACGTTGGTCGACGGGGACCTCAAGGAGGTGCTGGCGGCGTCCGTGCCGGCCGGTCCGCTCGAGGTGGCCGACGACCCGTGCCAGGTGATCCTCTCGGCGGCCGGGCTGGTCGCCCGCACCGCGGCCGAGTCGGAGGAGGCCTCCGAGGGGCGCCGGCGCAACGGCCGGGTCAAGCACGACACGGTACGCGCGGTCGTGCACACCACGGCCCGCGGCCGGGTGCTCCTGGTCACCAGCGCCGGCCGAGCGTTCAAGATCGACGTGTTGCCGTTGCCGGTGCTGCCCGAGCAGGCCGGCACGGTGTCGCTGCGCGGTGGCATGTCCGCCGCCGAGCTGGTGCCGCTGGAGCCCGGCGAGACGGTGGTCGGCCTGGCGCCGCTCGGCCCGACCGCGCAGGGCTCCCCGGGCCTGGCGCTGGGCACCCGGCAGGGTGTGGTGAAGGTCTGCTCGCCGGAGTGGCCGGTCCGCTCGGACGAGTTCGAGGTGATCGGGCTGCGCGAGGGCGACGAGGTGGTCGGGGCGACCTGGCTCGCCGACGGCGCCGAGGCGCTGACGTTCATCACCAGCGAGGCGTCGCTGCTGCGGTTCGCCGCGACGCTGGTCCGCCCGCAGGGGCTCAAGGGCGGCGGCATGGCCGGGGTCAGCCTGCCGGCCGGGGCCCGGGTGGTCTTCTTCGGCGCGGTCCGCACCGACGATCCGGGGCACGGCGAGCCGATGGTGGTCACTTCGACCGGCGCGACGGTCAAGGTGACGCCGTTCGGGTCGTACCCGGCGAAGGGGAGGGCGACCGGCGGGGTGCGCGCGCAGCGGTTGCTCAAGGGTGAGACGGACCTGGTGGTGGCCTGGGTCGGCTCCCGCCCGGTCGGTGCGACGGCGACCGGCGATCCGGTGGAACTGCCGCCGGCGGATCGCCGGCGGGACGGCTCCGGCTTCGCCGTGATGCTCGGCCCGACCGTCGTCGGCCACCTCATCGAACGCGACTGACCCACCTGCAGCGGCGGAGGGGCCGGGGGCTGACGCCCCCGGCCCCTCCGCCGTCCCACCCGCTCCCCGCCCCGCCCCGTCTCGTTGATCATGAAGTTGACGGCACCGGAACGGACATTCCGCACCGCTAATCTCATGATCAACCGACCGACCGACCGACCGACCGACCGACCGACCGACCGGCCGGCCGCGGCGGGCGGGGGAGGGCGGTCAGAGTTCGGGTTCGGGGCCTCGGCGGGTCGCCGGGGTGGTGCCGCGGAGGCGGGCGACCAGGCGCATGCCGTGGTAGATGACCAGGGCGGCGGCGGTACCCAGGGCGATGCCGTTGAAGGACAGGTCGCCGACGGTCAGGGTGTAGTTGGCGGCACCGACGATGACCGCGACGGCGGCGGTCATCAGGTTGACCGGGTCGTGGAAGTCGACCCGGCTCTCGATCCAGATCCGGGCGCCGAGGATGGCGATCAGGCCGTAGAGCGCGGTGGTCGCGCCGCCGAGCACCCCGGCCGGCACGGTCAGGATCAGCGCGCCGAACTTGGGGCTGAGCCCGAGCAGCACCGCGGCCAGCCCGGCCACCCAGTACGCGGCGGTGGAGTAGACCCGGGTCGCCGCCATCACGCCGATGTTCTCCGCGTACGTGGTGGTGCCGGAACCGCCGCCGGAGCCGGCGAGCACGGTGGCCAGGCCGTCGCCGAGGAACGCCCGGCCCATGTCCCGGTCCAGGTTGCGGCCGGTCATCGCGGCGACAGCCTTGACGTGCCCGGCGTTCTCCGCGACCAGCACCAGGATCACCGGGATCACCAGGACCACCGCGCGGAGGCTGAAGCTCGGCGCGTGGAACTGCGGCAGCCCCACCCAGGCGGCGTCGCGCAGCCCGTCGACCGCCTTCGGGTCCAGGTCACCGAGGAGCGCGGCGAGCACCCAGCCGACCACCACGCCGAGCAGGATGGACAGTCGGGCCAGGAATCCCCGGAAGGCGACCGTGGCGAGCAGGATCGCGGCCAGGGTGACCAGGGCGATCAGCGGCTGCGCCTTGACGCCGGTGCCGCTGCCGCCGCCGTCCCAGGCCACCGGGGCCAGGTTCAGGCCGATCAGCGCGACGATCGCCCCGGTCACCACCGGCGGCATCAGCGCGTCGATCCAGCGGGCCCCGGCGAGCTGCACCACCAGCCCGACCACGGCGAGCGCGACGCCGGCGACGACGATGCCGCCGAGCGCCGGGCCGATGTCGCCGCCGGCCTTCGCGGCCAGCACCGGCGCGATGAAGGCGAACGACGAGCCGAGGTACGAGGGCAGCCGGTTGCCGGTGATCAGCAGGAACAGCAGGGTGCCGAGCCCGGAGAAGAAGAGCGTGGTGGCCGGCGGGAAGCCGGTGATCAGCGGCACCGTGAAGGTGGCGCCGAACATGGCCACCACGTGCTGCACGCCGACCCCGACCGTACGCGGCCAGGAGAGCCGTTCGCCGGGGTGCACCACGTCACCGGGGGTGACGGAGCGGCCGTCGCCGTGCACGGTCCACGGGGACCAGCGGGAAGCGGGGGACTGGGTCATGGTGCGCCCTTCGCGTCGTCAGGTGACGGGGGCGTGGTCGACCCTGAGAGTTGTTTCTAGCATGGCGGCGGGCGGTGCCCCGGGGCGGCCGGCCGGTCTACAATCGAGCGGTTCGTCCCTGTCGATGGCCCGGGTGCGCCGCGAAGCACCCTCCCTCATGATCCAGACTTCTCCCGGCGGAGCCGCCGGCGCGGCGTGAGCCCCGCCATCCGGGTGCGCCCGCGCCGCGAGCTGCGGGCCGCCCGCCGGACCCGTGCCCACCGCTGCTGGGGCCACCTGATCGCCGCCCCGCTCTGGCCGATGCACGGCGCCAACCTCGGCACCCTCCTGCGTACCTGCGACGCCGTCGGCGCCTGCCTGGCCGTGCCGCCGTTCGGCTGGGTCGACGAGGCCCTGGCCCGGGGCAACACGCTGCGCCGGCCCAGCTGCGTGCACCGGGTCGGCAGCCCGCTGCGCTGGCTGGCCGCCGAGCGGGCGGCCGGCGCCCGGATCCTCGGCGTGGAGCTGGCCGACGAGGCGGTCCGCCTCGCCGACCTGCCCGCCGCCCGCCGGCGCACCGTGGTGGTGCTCGGGCACGAGGCGACCGGCATCCCGGCCGAGGCGGTGGACGCGCTCGACGCGGCGGTGGAGATCCCCATGGTCGGCCACGGCCTGAGCCTCAACGTGGCGGTCGCCGGCTCCCTGGTCCTCTACAAACTCGCCGGCCTCCTCTGACCACCCACCCGGGCCGCCAGCCTGTTGATCAAGATGTTTGCGTCTTCACCGGCCGGAATTCCAACGCGAAACTTCTTGATCAATGCAGGAGTGGGTCCGGTGATGGGGGGTCAGGCCACGCCGGTGGGTCGGAACTGAACGCTGACCCGGGGGCCGGTAGGGCGGGCGGTCTTGGGAATGGCGTGCTCCCAGGTGCGCTGGCAGGAGCCGCCCATCACGACCAGGTCGCCGTGCCCGAGGGGGAAGCGCAGGCTGGCGCCACCGCCGCGCGGGCGCAGCAGCAGCGGCCGGGGCGAGCCGAACGAGACGATCGCGACCATGGTGTCGGTGTGCGCCGAGCGGCCCTGGGTGTCGCCGTGCCAGGCGACACTGTCCCGGCCGTCCCGGTAGAGGCACATCCCGGCGGTCACGAACGGCTCGCCCAGCTCCGCGGCGTAGTGCCGGGTCAGCGCCTCCCGCGCGGCGGTGAGCACCGGGTGCGGCAGCGGCCGACCGCCGGCGTACCAGCAGAGCAGGCGGGGAACGTCGACCTCGGTGTCGTACATGGTGCGGCGCTCGGCGCGCCAGGGCACCTCGGCCAGCAGGGTGTCGAGCACCGCGTCGGAGCCGTACACCCAGCCGGGGAGGTGGTCCACCCAGGCCCCCCGGGTGAGCAGGTGCCGGCGCAACCCGCCCGGCAGCGGCCCGAGGGCCGGCCCGGTGTCGGCGAGGTCGAGTATCGACGGCTGGTAGGCGGCCTGCGACATGCCGCCACCCTATCAGGGGTTTAGTACAGGCGTACGATCCCGCACGGCGGCGAGGACGGCGTCGGCCACCCGGGCCCGGCCCTGCCCGTCGACGGTCTCCCAGGCCCGCGCGGAGAGCGCCGAGCGCCGCTGCGGCGAGGTGAGCAGGCTCTGCAGGGTCCGCGCGGCCGTCGCCCGGGCCGTCCGGCCGTCCACCCCGGTGCCGGCCAGCTCGGGCAGCTCGCCCAGGCCGGCCACCAGGCCGTGCTCCACCACCCGGTGGTACGACTCCCGTTGGTTGTCCACCACGCAGACCAGCGCGGACGGCGCACCCAGGCAGCACAGCTCCCAGGTCGACGTGCCGGCGGCGCTGACCACCAGGTCCGCCGCGCCGATCAGCGCGGGCAGCCCGTCGGTGGGCGGCACGAGGTGCAGCGACTGCCCCCGACCCGGGGAGACCGTCTCCAGCTCCGCCTCGATCTCCGGGCGCCCCACCACCACGGTCAGGTCCATCGGTTGGCCGGTGGAGAGCAGCACCCGGGTCAGCACCGGGGCGGCGCCCACCGCGTCGGTCCCACCGAAGAAGGCGAGCACCCGGGGCCGGCCGATTTCCGCCGGCGGCCGGGGGGCGGCGGGCCGGGTGGTCACCACCGAGTCCCGCAGCAGGGCGTACCGGGTGCCGGCGAGCAGCCGGTTGGCCGGCGCGACGGTGTCCGCGCCGAAGTTCTGGTCCAGGTAGAGGTCGGCGTCCTGGCCGCGGCTGTCGCCGTCGACGATGACGAGGGTGACCACGCCGGCCGCGCGCAGCGCCCCCGCGCCGGCCGGGTCGAGCTCGTACGAGTCGAGCACCATGACGTCCAGCTCGTGCCGGCGGGCCGCCTCGACCAGCCCTTCCGGGGTGTCCGGCCCGGGATGCAGCGGGATGCCGCGCGCGGCGAGCTGGGCGCTGGCCCAGCCGACCCGCTCGATCGAGCCGAACACCTCGACCCGGGCGCCCCGGGCCAGGAACTCCTCGCCCAGGGCCAGGCACCGGACCAGGTGGCCGACGCCGCGCTGCGGACCGGCGTCGCAGCGCAGCCCGATGCGTGCCGTGCTCAGGACTCCTCCAGCCGCTTCTGGCGTACCGCGGCGTTGAGGGCACGCAGCGCCGGCTGGCCGTCGAGCCAGTCGGCGAGCTTGGCCAGCGGCACGCTGACGTCGCCGAAGTGGTCGACGACCGCGCGGACCAGCGCCCAGTCCTCCTCGGTGTCGAGGGTGAGCCGCAGCTCCGACCGGTCCGGGGTGAGGGTCACCCCGAGCACCCGGAACAGCTCCGGGTGCTCGTACGCGTACGAGGTCACGTGCACCCGGTGGTGGTCGGTGGCGAGCCGGTCGAGGGTCCGCAGCACATCCGCCCCGATGATCTCGACGTCCATCCCGCGCGGCAGCGTGCGGGCGATCGAGGTGCTGGCGTAGTCGAGCCCGGGCACCGCCCGGTACACCGAGGCGACCAGCGTGATGATCTCCGGGTCGAGCAGCGGGCAGTCCGCGGTGAAGCGCATCACCGCGTCGCCGGGGTGGGCGTCCAGGGCGCCGATGAACCGCGCCAGCACGTCGTCGACCGGGCCGCGGTGACACGGCACGCCGAGCCGCTCGCACTCGGTCACCACCGCGTCGTCGACGGCGTCGGTGCTGGTCGCCACCACCAGGTCGGCGAGGACGCCGCTGTCCTGGGCGGCCCGGACGACCCGGCCGAGGACGCTGCGCCCGGCCAGCGGGCGCAGCACCTTGCCGGGCAGCCGGGAAGAGCCCATCCGGGCCTGCACCACGCCGACGATCCGCAGGTCGCCGCGGGTCGACGGCGCCGCAGCCAGCGCGCCGGTGGTGTCGTTCTGAGCCGTCACTACTGCTCCTCCTGCTTCGGTGCCAGTGCCTCGCGGGCCCGGCGCTTGGCCGCCCGGGCGCCTCGCTTCGCCAGTCTCGCAGGCTTGACCGCCAGCTTGCCCACCTGGTACCGGAGCGAGCCGCTGAGCAGGTTCAGCTTCGTCTCGGCGTGGCGCAGCCCCTTCTCCCGCAGGTCGAGCAGCCCCTCGATCCAGGTCAGTTTCGCGGTGAGCCGGGTGATCTCCTCGCGCTGGCGTACCCACGCCTCGTGGAGCTGCTGGTAGCTGCGCGGCCCGGCCGGCGGGTCGGTCGGCTCGACCGCCCGCAGCTCGGTGGCGAGGGTGACCCACCCGTCGGTGTCCAGCCCGCGCAGCGCGGCGGTGATCGCCGCCTCCGCCTCGATGGCCGCGTCCACGGTCCTCCGGTCCAGGTCCCGGCCGGCCAGGCCGGCGAGGACCACGGTCAGGCCCGCCACGTCCAGGGTGGACGCCCACGGGTGGGCGTACCCGCCGGTGAGCAGCGCGGCGGCGAACCGCCACAGGCCCCGGGCCAGCGCGACCTCGCCGCCCAGCGGCGCGGCGGCCTGCCAGCTCGGGTCGAGCACGGCGAACCGGTCGCCGTCGACCACCACGTTGTCGGTGCCGGCCAGGGCCACCGCGCCGGTCAGCCGGCCGTCCGCACCGGCCTGACCGGCGAGCCAGCCCGCGTAGCCGCCCAGCAGCCGGCGCAGGGTGTCCTGGTCGCGGCGCAGGCAGGCGTCGAGCAGCAAACTGCGCAGCAGCCGCCCCTCGGGCACCGGCCCGTCCAGCGCGGCCGGGTCACGGTACGCCGCCTCCCGGCTGGCGAACGGCGCCGGCGTGGTCTCGGAGCGGGCCTTCGGGTCGGTGATCCGCCACCGCCAGCCGCCGCCCTCGGCCACCACCTCGGCCACGCCGATGCCGGGCGGGCCCGTCTGCACCAGCGCCACCGGCAGGTCGATCCGCTCCGGCGCCGGGCCGGAGGAACGGCGGGCGAGCAGCAGCCAGCTCGGCGCGAGCGCCGAGCCGAGCCCGGCGTGCAGCGCGTCGACCGCCAGCCGGGCCGGGTCCTGGAGTACCGCCGCGCCGGTGAAACCGCCGGCGCAGGCGCCGTGCAGCACCGCGTCGAACAGGCCCGAGGTGGTCCGCCGGTCCAGCTCGTCGGCGTCGAGCAGAGCCGTCGTCGCGCCCGTTCCCGGGTACGCGGCGAAGGTGGCGTCGGTGCGTAGGCCGACGGCCGCCAGCCGGGCGCGCAGCTGCGCCAGGTTGGCCGGGCGGCCGGCGTCCAGCACGCCGCTGATCGTCCACGCCGAGTCGGCGCGGTCGGCGTACCAGGGCTCGGTGGCGACCAGCCGCGTCACGCCGAGCGGGTTGTCCAGCCGGAGCACCAGGGCGCCGTCCGGGCGGAGCGCGCCGACCAGCCGGTCCAGCACACCCTGCCAGCCCAGCCGCGGCCCCTCCACCGACTCGATCGCATCCAGGCCGGCGGCGGCGATCACCACGTCGAAGCTCTCGCCCGCGGGCAAGCCGGTCGGGCCGCCGACGACCACGCGCGCGGCCCGGTCGGCCAGCACCACCCCATCGGGGTAGCCGCGCAGCAGGCAGGTCACCTCGGCGTGCGCCAACCGGCCCAGCAGCGCCGGGTCGTGCGGCCCGGCCACCAGCACCCGGGCACCGGCCGGGACGACCCGCGCGGCGAGCGCGGCCAGCGGCCCGCCGTCGGTCAGGCGCTCCTCCGGCAGGTCGGACCAGGCCAGCATCTCCCCGCCGGGCAGCGCCATGTGGGGGGCCGTCTCAGTGGTCAACTCGTTCCTCCTGGCGCTTCGCCCACCCGAGCAGCTCGCGCAGCTCGGCCGGCGTACAACGGTGGTCGGCGCCCAGTTCGGCGCGGGCGATGGCGACGGCGGTCGACTGGTCGACCTGCTCGCCGTGCAGCTCCGGCCACTGCCGGCGGATCCGCGCCTGCCCGCCGAACGTGGGGTCCTCGTTGGCCAGCACCATCGGGTTGCCGTAGACGGCCGGCTCGCAGCCGGCGGCGATGCCGTAGAAGATGGCGCTGGTCAGCCGGTTCGAGGCCACCCGGCGGTGCCGACGCAGCTCGGTGAGCTGCTTGTCGAGGAAGAACGGGTCGGTGTCCTTCCACCAGTTGCCGCGGTAGCCGTGGCTGATGACCCGGAAGCCGGCCTGCTCGTAGAGCCGCCGGACCCGGCGCATCCCGTACTCGTGCCAGTAGAGGCAGACCGTGACCGGGCCGTCCTCGGTGTCCTGGATCCGGGCGATCAGCTCCTTGTGGTCGCCCTTGACGTCCTGGCCCTCCCAGCCGTGGAACGGGTACCAGATGGTCCCCGTCCGCTCCGACTCCGGCGGGTCCTCCGGCCGCATGGCGAGGAGGTAGCTGAACGGCGCACCGATCACGGTCACGTTGCGCCGCCCCACCGACCACGCGCGCCGCCGAGTCTGCTCCGACCAGAGCAGACTCGGCGTGAACTCGGCGTACGGGTGGCCGGGGGCCAGCCCGTCGCCGATGTTCCAGCCGTGCTGCACGTACCCGTCGATCCGCGGCGGGTGGCTGTCACCCAGGCCGCAGTAACGGGCCAGCACGTGCGCGTGGCCGTAGAAGTGGTTCGCGTGGTGCATCGGTCCCCTGTCAGGCGACGGCGGGACGCGCCGGGGTGCCGCGCAACGCCGCACGGAGTGCGTCGATGACGCGGTCCTGGTCGGCCTCGGTGAGGGTCGGGTAGAGCGGCAGCGAGAGCTGCTGCTCGTAGAACGACTCGGCGACCGGGCAGGATCCGCGCCGGTAGCCCAGATCCGCGAACGCCGGGTGCCAGTGCACCGGGATGTAGTTGACCTGGACGCCGATGCCTGCGGCCCGCATCCGGTCGTACACCTCGCGCCGGCGGCCCTCCAGCACCCGGATGGGGTAGAGGTGCCAGGCCGGGTCCGCCCACGCCTTGCGGGCCGGCAGCAGCACGCCGTCGAGGTCGGCCAGCGCCTCGTTGTAGCGGGCGACCAGGGCGGTCCGCCGGGCGACGAAGTCGCCGAGCCGGCGCAGCTGGCTGCGGCCCAGGGCGCAGAGCACGTCGGGGAGGCGGTAGTTCAGTCCGAACTCGTGCACCTCGTACCACCAGCCGCCCTCGTCGGGGAAGCGCAGCTCGTCGCGCTCGCGGACCGTCCCGATGCTGCGGAACCGGCGGGCCCGCTTCAGGATCTCCGGGTCGAGCGCGGCGACCCCGCCGCCCTCGGCGGTGGTCAGGTTCTTCGTGGGGAAGAACGAGAAGGTGGTCAGGTCGGCGAGCGAGCCGACCGGCCGCCCGTGGTACGTCCCGCCGATCGAGTGCGCGGCGTCGGCCAGCAGCAGCGCGTCGCTGCCCTCGACCGACTTGCGCAGGGCGTCGTAGTCGGCCGGGTGGCCGGCGTAGTCGACCGCGGAGACGACCTTGGTGCGCGGGGTGACCGCGGCGGCGGCCGCCGCCGGGTCGAGGCAGAAGGTCTCCTCGTCGACGTCGGCGAAGACGATCTTGGCGCCGAGGGCCACCGCGCTGCTGGCGGTGGCCACGAACGTCATCGGCGGGACGACCACCTCGTCACCGGGGCCCACACCGGCCGCCGCGTACGCCACGTGCAGCGCCGCGGTGCCGTTGGAGACGGCGGCGACGCCGACCCCGCCGGTCCACCCGGCGAGGTCGGCCTCGAACGCAGTCACCTGCGGGCCGGTGGTCAGCCAGTCACTGTGCAGCGTCTCGACGACGGCGGTGACGTCGTCGTCGGTGACGGACTGCCGCCCGTAGGGGAGCATCGCGGTCACGCGCCGGTGATGCCGAGCATCTCGCGCAGCTGCTCCACGCTGAGCCACTCGTCGTTGGTGTCCGACTGGTACGCGAAGCCGTCCGGCACCGCCTCGCAGTCGGCCGGCGGCTCGTAGCCCCAGCCGGCGATGGTCGGTTGGACGATGAACCGGTCCTTGCCGCGCAGCGTCCGGCGGCTGTCGTCCGGCGCGATCATCTCCTCGTGCAGCTTCTCACCCGGGCGGATGCCGATCTCGTGGGTGGTGGCCGACGGGGCGACCGCCTCGACCAGGTCGAGGATCCGCATGCTCGGGATCCGCGGCACGAACAGCTCGCCGCCCCGCATCTGGTCGAACGAGTCCATGACGAACTGGACGGCCTGGTCCAGGGTGATCCAGAACCGGGTCATCCGCTTGTCGGTGATCGGCAGGCTCTTGCCCTCGGCGGCGAGCCGGCGGAACAGCGGGACCACCGAACCGCGGCTGCCCACCACGTTGCCGTAGCGGACCACGGCGAACCGGGTGGGGTGGTTCGCGGCGTAGTGGTTGGCGGAGACGAAGAGCTTGTCACCGACCAGCTTGGTGGCGCCGTACAGGTTGATCGGGCTGGACGCCTTGTCGGTGGAGAGCGCGATGACCTTCTTGACGCCGGCGTCAATCGCGGCGTCCACCACGTTCTGCGAGCCGGTGATGTTGGTGGCGATGAACTCCGACGGGTTGTACTCGGCGGTGTCCACCTGCTTGAGGGCGGCGGCGTGCACCACGTAGTCGACGCCGTGCATCGCCCGGGTCAGCCGGTGCCGGTCCCGGATGTCACCGATGAACCAGCGCAGCCGCGGGTCGTCGCCGAGCTGCTGCTTCAGCTCGTACTGCTTCAGTTCGTCGCGGGAGAACACCACAACCCGGGCCGGGTCGGCCTCGTTGAGGATGTGCCGGAGGAACGTCTTCCCGAAGGAACCGGTCCCGCCGGTGATCAGAATGGAGGATCCATTCAACTCACTCAATTTGGTGCTCCCATGATCGTGGTTGTGCGCCGGTGGCAAGGGGCCGGCGACCGGACGGACGTTAGCCATGGTCGGTTAACGGGCCGACGCCGCCGGGTTGACCGGAGGCGCTGGCCGCGTGACGCCGGACGCCATGAAGTTAAACATTCGGCCGTTCCGGCGGGTTCGCGGCCCTCCAGGCGCGGCGTTCGCTAGAGTAGCCGGCCGGACGCGAAGGCTCCACTCCCCGGACCTTCGGCCAGTCATCTCACCCTGGGTGGGACGTACGGAAGCGCGGCGTCACCCCGCTCGGCGGATGTGGCTGTGCCGCACGTCGCCCTGCCGTCGCGCACACCGACGAGGACGGCTACCTCGACACCCCCCGCGAACTCGCCGGCGGCCCCGGCGGGCACCGCCCGGTAGGCGACGGGCGTGGCGTTGGTCACCAGGGTCGGGGTGGCCGCTGGCGCCTCGGTGATCCTGGCCGGCGGCATCCCCAGGCTGCCCGACGACCGGCGTCGGGTGGGCCATGGGGCCCCCCAGGCGGCCG
>NZ_JBNCLC010000015.1:0-36661 GCF_049844475.1 Micromonospora sp. DT47
CGCCAGGCCTGGACCCTCTACCGCTGGGACACCCGCTCCACCCGCCGACCATGAACCCGCCTAATTGCGCGACCTCTTAGCCACGTTGCCGCAGTTCAGGAGGCACCCGTAGCGTCACCCCGGCCCGCAACCGACCCCGTGGAGGCGACAGGCGTGTACGGCTGGACCGACCCAGACGACCCGGACGGCGCTCACCGGCGCCCGCAACCGCCGACCGACGAGCCGGCCTGGCTCAGCGACCGTCCCGAGCCGCGGTCGGCGTACCTCTTCGGCGACGAGCCGGGGCAGCCGGGCGAGGACCGGTGGGCCGACGCCCCGACCGGCCGCTACGAGCCCCTGGCGACCGAGCCCGCGTCGTACGGCGAGCCGTACGCCGGGCACGCGCCGTACGCCGGGTCGTACGGCGAGCCGTACGGCGGGTACTCGCCGTACGCCGAGCCGGAGGACCGGACCGCGGTCACCCCGCCGGTCGACCTCACCGCCGACCGGGAGGCCACCGCGTTCACCCCGGCGGTCGCCCCCTTCGAGGGCGCCACCGGCTGGAGCCCGACGGCGGAGCCGGCGGCCGACCAGGAGGGCCGGCACCGCCAGAAGCGCCGCTTCCCCCGCCCGCTGGTGATCGGCGGCGCCGCCGCGGCGGCCACCCTGGTGGTCAGCCTCGGCATCGGCGCCCTGGTGCTGACCGGCGGTGACGAGGACGCCGACCGGGCCTCCTTCGACGACACAGTGGCCGCCGCCCCGGTGGTGCCCGGGCTCGACGCCACTCCCGGCGACGCGCTCTCGCCCACCGCCTCCCCGACCGCGTCGCCGACCACCGCCCGGCCGACCCCGTCGCCGAGCCGGACCGTCAAGCCGGCGCCCGCGCCGGCAAGGACCACCGGGGCCCCGTCCCGCCGGAGCACCACGCGGGAAGGCAGCGCCCGTCCCACCGGCACCGGCACCGGCACCGGCACCACGCTGAGCGGCGGCGCCGGGGTCAGCAGCCAGGCCAAGCAGGTCGTCGACCTGGTCAACGCCGAGCGGGCCAAGGCCGGCTGCAACGCGCTGAAGATCGACGACAAGCTGATGCTGGCGGCCCAGCGGCACAGCCAGGACCAGGCCGACCACCAGGACATGACGCACACCGGCAGCGACGGCAGCGACGCCGGCGAGCGGCTCGACCGGGTGGGCTACTCCTGGCGCACCTATGGCGAGAACGTCGCCTGGAACCAGAAGACCCCGGCCGCGGTCATGGACGCCTGGATGAACAGCCCGGACCACCGGGACAACATCCTCAACTGCGCCTTCACGCAGATCGGCGTGGGCGTGGCGACCAGCAACGGGCCGTACTGGACCCAGGACTTCGCCGCCCCGCGCTGAGCCCGGGCCCACCCGCCCCCCGCCGCCGACATGCCCGCGTCGTCGACGGGGGGCGCTCGTTTGACCGGGTGAGGCCGGCGCCGGGGCGCCGGCGGGGACCCGGGAGCTGCCGATGCGGATCCGGCTGCCAGCGTCCGCGAGGCGGAGCGGGCCGCTGCGGGTCGCCGCGCGCACCCGGCCGCCGGGCAGCCGGCGGCGCGCGACCCGTCGGGCGCTGCCGGCCGTCGTCGCGCTCACCCTGCTCACCGCGGTGTACGGCTGCCGGACCCCGATCGTGCCGCCGGGCGCACCGACCCCGTGGCCGACCGAGTACGCCCAACAGTGGCAGTGGCAGTGGCAGCTCAGCGGCCCGCTCGACACCACCGTCGAGGCGGACGTCTTCCTGCTCGACCCGGTACGGGCGACCGCCGCCGAGACCGCCGCGCTGCGCTCCCGGGACCGCCGGCTGGTCTGCCAGGTGCACGTCGGGTCGTACGCCGTCGGCGACCCGGACGCCACCCGCTTCCCGGCGGCGGTCCGCGGCGCCCCGGCCCGCCGGCCGCAGAGCCGCTGGCTGGACGTACGCCAATGGGACGCGCTCGAGCCGGTGCTGGCCGACCGGTTCCGGCTCTGCCGGGGCAAGGGGTTCGGCGCGGTGGCCCTGGCCGACGCGGACGGGTACGCGCACCGCTCCGGCTTCCCGCTGGACTTCGACGACCAACTGATCTTCAACCGGCGGCTGGCCGACCTGGCCCGCTCCCTCGACCTCTCCCCCGGGCTGATGAACGACGTGGGCCAGGTGGCCGCGCTGGCGCCCGACTTCGACTTCGCGGTCAACGAGGAGTGCGTCCGGCTGCGGCAGTGTGCCAAGCTGCTGCCCTTCGCCGACGCCGAGAAGCCGGTCTTCCACGTCGAGTACGCCGGCGCCGCCGACCGGTTCTGCGTGTCCACCCTCGGGTACGGCTTCTCCTCGATTCGCAAGACCCGCGACCTGTCCGCGTGGCGGGAGGCCTGCCGCCTCCCCTGAGGCCCGGCGTACCCCGGACGTGCGGCGCCGCCCCCACGGCGCTCGCCCCGGCGGAGGCGGAGAAGAACACCATCCTGCACCGCCGGGCACGCGGAGGGCCCGGACCGCCGCCGCGGTCCGGGCCCTGCGGGTACCTGCTCTAGCGGGCGCCGACCAGCTCGGGGGCCGGCGCCGGCGGGTCGGCCGGCGGGGCGGCGGCCCGGGCCCGCAGGAAACGCGGGGCCCACCAGTTGGCGTCGCCGAGCAGGGTCATCAGCGACGGCAGCACCACCGCGCGGATGATCGTGGCGTCCAGCAGGATCGCCGCGGCCAGCCCCACGCCGAGCTGCTTCATGTCGATCGTGCTCAGCGAGGCGAAGATCGCGAACACCCCGACCATCACGATGGCCGCGCTGGTCACCACTTCTGCCGACGAGGTGATGCCGTACGCCACCGCCTCCCGGTTCGACATGCCGGCGCGCAGCCCCTCGCGGATCCGGCTGACCACGAAGACGTGGTAGTCCATGGAGAGCCCGAAGAGCACCACGAAGAGGAAGAGCGGCAGCCAGGAGACGATCGCGCCCATCGAGGTGAAGCCGAGCACCCCCTCCGCCCAGCTGCCCTGGAAGACCAGCACCAGCAGCCCGTACGCGGCGCCGGCGGAGAGCAGGTTGAGCAGGATCGAGGTGAACGCGACCACCACCGACCGGAACGTCCAGGTCATCACCAGGAAGGTCAGCGCCAGCACGAAGGCCATCACGACGGGCAGCTTCTCCTGGACGTGCTGCGCGTAGTCCTCGCTGGCGGCGACCCCGCCACCGACCGCGTACTCGACGCCGGGGATGTCGCGCAGCGCCGCCGGCAGCAGGTCGTCGCGGAGTTCGTGCAGCGAGCGCACCGCCCGGTCGTCCCGGCTGGCGTACGGGGTGGCCACCTCCAGCACCGACACCCGGCGGTCGGCCGAGACCTCGATCTTCGGGCCGTCCGACTCGACGGGGGCGAAGAGCGGGTCGCCGCCGGCCCGGCCGGCCAGCCCGGTCAGCGCGCCGCGCACCCGGTCGGCCTGCTCGGCCGGCGCCCGTACGGCCACCGTGTGGCTGGTGCCGGTGCTCGGGAAGGCGCCGGTGAGCCGGTCGTACGCCTGCATCGCCGGCGTGGTCCGCGGCAGGTCCTCCATGCCGGGGAACTTCAGCTTCATGCCGAGCGCCGGGGCGGCCAGGGCGAGCAGCAGCCCCACCGAGACGACCAGGGTGGCCAGCGGCGCCTTCAGCGCGGGCCGCAGCACCGCCGGCCAGAACCGCGGCCGCACCGGCTCACCGTGCCGCCCGGTACGCGCCGCGGTGAGCCGCCAGAGCAGCGGCACCCGGGGCCGGTCGACCCAGCGGCCCAGTTTGGCCAGCAGCGCCGGCAGCACGGTCAGCGAGCCGGTCACCGCGACCGCGACCACCAGGATCGAGCCGACGGCGAGCGAGGAGAAGACCGCGTCGTTGGCGAGCAGCAGCCCGGCCATCGAGATGATCACCGCGAAGCCGGAGACGACCACGGCGTGCCCGGAGGTCTCCGCGGCGATCTCCACCGCGTCCAGCCCGGAGCGTCCCCTGGCCCGTTCCTCCCGTTCCCGGCGGACGTAGAAGAGCGAGTAGTCCACCCCGACGGCCATGCCGATCAGCAGGATCACGCTGGCCGTGGTGTCGGTCGCCGGCACCAGGTGCGAGGCGAGGGTGGAGAGCCCCATCGCCGCGGCGACCGAGGAGAGCGCCAGCAACACCGGCACGCCGGCGGCGATCAACGCGCCGAACGCGATGATCAGAATCGCCAGGGTGACCGGCAGGCTGAGCAGCTCGGCCCGCTTGAAGTCCTTGCCCAGGGTGTCGTCCAGCGCCTTGTTGATCGACGGGCCGCCGACCTGCTCGACCCGCAGCTGCGGGTGCGCCGCCTGGACCTGTGCGGTGGCGTCGCGCAGCGGCTGCACGCGGTCCGACGCGGTCTCCGGATCGCCCGACATGGTGATCGGCACGAGCAGCGCGCCCCCGTCGCGGGACGGCACCGGCGCCCCCACCGACGCCACCCCGATCACCTGCCGTAGGCGCTGCGCCGCGTCCGCCGCCGCGGCCCGCGCCTTGGCGATGTCCAGCTCGCCGGCCCGCGGTGTGATCAGAACGTTTTCCACCGCGGGGTCGTCGAAATTCCCCTCCGTGACGATGATGTCCGCCCGGCCGAACTCGCCGATCGCCATGTCGGCGTCAGTGGCCTCCTTCAGGCCGGCGGCGTTGCCCCCCACGAAGCACACCGCCACGAACACCGCCCAGAGCGCGATCGCGCGCCACGGGTGCTCGGCGCTCCACCGCGCCACCCGCACCGTCACCGGTCTCCTGCCCATCTCCGGGCCCCCCTCCACACGTCGGCCCCCTGCCGACGCTGCTGACGCTAGGGAGGACGGCGGGCGGAGACATCGGGGAACGGCCCCGGCTCGTCCCGGACGCGACCGGAGCGGCCCGATCGGACCGGGACGAGTGGGTCAACCGGACAGAGGCGGTGAAACCCGGCGGGAATCCGGGGCGCGCCGGGAGTGGCACACCGGCGCAACCCCGAGCCCGCTCGGGGTCATCCCTTCAGGGCACCCCGGGGGCGCGGCTGACAACGCGGGCAGCTGTACGACGACCGGTTCATGAACGCCTCGCGCCGGATCGGCGCGCCGCACCGCCGGCACGGCTCGCCCTCGCGCCCGTACACGTTCAGCGCCCGGTCGAAGTAGCCGCTCTCGCCGTTGACGTTGACGTAGAGGGCGTCGAAGCTGGTGCCGCCCTCCTTGATCGCCTCCCGGAGCACGTCCCGGACGTGCCCGAGCAGCCGCGTCGCGGCCGGGGCGGTCAGCGCGTCGGTGGGGCGGGCCCCGTGCAGCTTCGCCCGCCAGAGCGCCTCGTCGGCGTAGATGTTGCCCACCCCGGAGATCAGGGTCTGGTCGAGCAGGGCCCGCTTCACCTCGGTACGCCGCCGACGCAGCGCCGCCACGAAGCCGGCGTCGGAGAACTCCGGGTCCATCGGGTCGCGGGCGATGTGCGCGATCTCCGCCGGCAGCTCGGCGCCATCCTCGCTGACCGAGAGGCCACCGAAGGTGCGCTGGTCGACGAAGCGCAGCTGGGGACCGTCGTCGGCGAACCGGAACCGGACCCGCAGGTGCAGCTCGTCGGCCGCCTCGGCCGGCTGGAGCAGCAGCTGGCCGGACATGCCGAGATGGCCGATCAGGGCGTCACCGCTGTCCAGCGGGAGCCAGAGGTACTTGCCCCGGCGCCGGACGTCAGTCACCGTCCGGTCGGCCAGCACGCCGGCGAAGTGCTCGGGGCCGGGGACGTGCCGGCGGACGGCGCGCGGGTGGCGTACCTCCACCGAGGTGATCCGGCGGCCGGTGACCCACTGGGCCAACCCCTGCCGGACCGTCTCGACCTCGGGCAGCTCAGGCACGGCCCAGGCCCGCCTCGGCGGGATCGGCGGCGTCCTCCGCCGCCTGCGCGGCATCCTGCTCGGCCGGCGCGGCCTGCGCGGCCTGCTCGGTGAGCTTCCGCCAGGCCGACTCGGCGGCCCGCTGCTCGGCCTCCTTCTTGCTGCGCCCCTCGGCCCCGCCGTAGCGGTTGCCGGCCACCACCACCCAGGCGGTGAAGGTCTTGAGGTGGTCCGGCCCGGTGCCCTCGATCCGGTACTCCGGGACACCCAGCCCCAGCGCGGCGGTGAGTTCCTGGAGGCTGGTCTTCCAGTCCAGCCCGGCTCCTCGGCCGGCCGACTCCGCCATCAGCGGGTCGAAGAGCCGGTGGATGACGATCGCCGCGGTGTCCAGCCCGTACTGGAGGTAGATCGCGCCGAGCAGCGCCTCCAGGGTGTCGGCGAGGATGCTCGCCTTGTCCCGGCCGCCGGTGCTCTCCTCGCCCTTGCCCAGCAGCAGGTAGGCGCCGAGGCCGTCCGGCCCCAGCCCCCGGGCCACGTCGGCCAGGGCGCGCATGTTGACCACGCTGGCCCGCAGCTTGGCCAGCTGCCCCTCGGGCAGGTCGGGGTGGTTGCGGAAGAGCGCGGTGGTGATCACCACGCCGAGCACCGAGTCGCCGAGGAACTCCAGCCGCTCGTTGGTGGGCAGGCCGCCGTTCTCGTACGCGTACGAGCGGTGGGTGAGCGCGCGCTCCAGCAGCTCCGGATCGAGCGTCACGCCGAACGCCGCCTCCAGGTGACCGATGGGAGCCCGCCGCCGTCTGTCGTTCGTCATGCGCTTACCTCGGTGTCGTTGCTGTCACTGGTCAGGACGTTGTCGGGGGTGCCGTCGAGCAGCGCCCGGACCCGGTCGGTGGCGCCGCGTCGCCACAGGTGGGCGGCGAGCGCGATCCCGGAGGCGACGTCGTCGGCCGCCGCGGCGCCGTGGCAGACCACCACCGTGCCGGCCACGCCGAGCAGGGCGGCCGCGCGGGGGGCGCCGCCGCGATCGGGGGGTCCACCGGCCATCGCGTACGCGCCCTCGATCGCCTTCAGCAGCACGTTACCGGTGAACCCGTCGGTGACCACCACGTCGGCGCGCGCGCCGAGGGAGACGTCGTACCCCTCGACCAGGCCGACGTAGCGCGCGCCGCAGGGCAGCGGCACGGCGGCGAGGAGGGGATCGGCAGCCCTGCGGGGGCGGTCCCCCTTGCCCGCCTCGGTGCCGACGGAGAGCAGGCCGACCCGGGGCGCGGCGATGCCGTGCGCGACCGCGGCGTAGGCGGCGCCGAGCACGGCGTGCCGGGCGAGGGTGGCCGGGCGGGGTTCCAGGGAGCCGCCGACGTCGAGCAGTACCACCGGGCCGGCGACGGCCGGCAGGGTGGCCACCAGGGCCGGACGGCGGACGTCCGTCCAGCGGCCGAAGCCGAGCGCGGCGGCGGAGACGGTGGCGCCGGTGGAACCGGCGGAGACGAGGGCGTCGGCGGTGCCGTCGCGGACGGCGGCGACGGCCGCGCGGACGGTGCTGTCGGCGCGGGGCGCGTGGTCCGCCGCGCCGGCGGCGGCCCGCACCGGCCGGACCGTGATCCGGGCCCGCTGCACCGGCGTCAGGGCGTCGACGACCGCGGCCGCGACCTCGGTCGGACCGACGAGCAGCAGGTGCAGGTCGGGGTCGGTGCGCACCGCACGCAGAGCGCCGTCAACCACGACGGCGGGAGCATCGTCCCCGCCGAGGAGGTCAACGGCGATCCGCGCGGTGCCCGGCTCCATCGGATCACCGGCCGGAGCAGGCCGGCCGGCGTCGGAGGGAGCCGGGGCACCGGGCGATCGCCTGGGTGCGCGCGCCGCCCGACCCGTGGTCGGGGGCGTCACTCGGCGTCCAGGTCAGACCTCGAGAACCTGGCGGCCGTTGTACGTGCCGCAGACGGAGCACGCGGTGTGCGGCAGCTTGGCCGACTTGCACTGCGGGCAGGCCACGGTCGCGACCACGGCCGCCTTCCAGTTCGCCCGGCGGGACCGGGTGTTGCTGCGCGACATCTTGCGCTTGGGGACGGCCACGGTTCCTACTCCTCTGTACGGTTCAGTTGCGACAGGCCCGCCCAACGCGGGTCGATCTGCTGGTGGCTGTGGTCGGCCGGCAGATCGTCCCAGTGCACCCCACAGTCGGGGCACAAGCCTGGGCAGTCCTCCCGGCAGAGCGGGTTCGTCGGCAGCGTCAGCACCACCGCGTCCCGCAGCACCGGCTCCAGGTCGATCAGATCGTCCTGCATCCGGCCCACCTCGTCCTCGTCGGTCGTGGTGTCCGTGGTGCTGTTCTCGTACGCATACAGCTCCTGGACGTTCACGACCACCGAGTCGTTGATCTCGCGCAGGCAACGGCCGCACTCGCCCCGGACGGGACCGGAGATGGTCCCGGAGACGAGCACGCCCTCGGACACCGACTCCAACCTCAGGTCGAGGTCGAGGTCCGCGCCCTCCGGCACGCCGATCAACTCCACGCCGAGGTCCGCCGGTGCCGGCACGACCCGCTTGACCGCAAGCAACGCACCAGGCCGACGCGGCAGGTCCCTCGTGTCGAGGACCAGCGGCGACCTGGGGTTGAGTGATGAAGGCGAGTGTTTGGGCATAGTTAGACTCCGGCCGGTGAGAGGCCGACATAAAAGGTTACCTGGACGACCGCCGGACCGTCGAACCGGGGGCGACGTCGGTCCTGCCTGTCGGCTGGCGAGGTGCCGCTCAGAAGGGTAACGGGCGTTCCGCCTCATCCCCAGCGAAGGTGCCGATCTCCCGCAGCGCGTGCATCTTGTCCCGGCCGCGCTCTATCGAGGCCAGCGCCCGGGTGAGGAACTGCTCGAAGTTGGCCAGCGCGGTGTCGACGTAGTCGTCGACCTCATCGCGCAACCGCTGCGCCTCGGCCCGGGCCTCGGCGATGATCCTGGCGCCCTCGTGCTCGGCGGAGACCGTGATTTCGTTCACCGACACCAGGCGGGCGTGTTCCGCCTCACCCTCGCTGATGATCCGGTCGGCCTCCCGCTTGCCGGCCTCCATGATCTTGTCCCGCTCCTCCAGGAGCGCGGCGGCCCGGCGCAGGTCGGCGGGGAATTCGACGCGCAGCTCGTCGAGGGCCCCGATCATCTCGCCCCGGTCGACCATGCAGTTGTTACGCGACATCGGGACGGAGCGGGCCTGCTCCACCATGGCGATCAGTTCGTCGATGCGATCGAGCGGGTCCACCGGTACCTCACTCCCTGTCGTTCGTCGGCCGACCTACATGATGCGGGTTACGGCCGGGTTCCCGCTCCACACATCATGTCGCGCCCCGGCGAACGACAGCCCCCACCACCCCGGCCCGGCGCGTCGCGATCAGTCGCGGGCGGCGGGGCCGATCCGGGCCTGGAGGGCCTTGCGCACCCGGTCGGGGACGTGCGACGAGATGTCGCCGCCCCACTTCGCCACGTCCTTGACCAGGCTGGAGGAGAGGAAGGAGTAGAGCGGGTTGGTCGGCATGAAGAGCGTCTCGACACCGGCGAGGCCGATGTTCATCTGGGCCATCTGCAACTCGTAGTCGAAGTCGCTGACCGCCCGCAGGCCCTTGATCAGGACACTTGCCTCCTGCGCCCGGCAGAAGTCGACCAGCAGGCCACGGAACGACTCGACCCGGACGTTGTCGTAGGAGGCAGTCACCTCGCGGAGCATGTCGATCCGCTCCTCGACGGTGAACAGGCCCCTCTTCGACTGGTTCACCAGCACGCCGACGATCACCTCGTCGAAGAGCCGGCTGGCCCGTCCGATGATGTCGAGGTGTCCGTTGGTGACCGGGTCGAACGAGCCGGGACACACCGCACGTCTCATGATCGGCGACCGTACCAAAGGGTGGTCTCGCCGTAGCGGCGACTGCGCTCCGGCGTGATGCCTTCCACCCACTCGACCGGCCCGGTCCGGCTGGACCGCTCCACTACGACCATCGCGTCCGGCGCCAGCCAGCCGCCGTCGAGCAGCGCGGCCAGCATCGCGGTGATCTCCGCGTCGGGCACCGCGTACGGCGGATCGGCGAAGACCACGTCGTACGGCTCGCCGCCGGGGCCGGCCGCGAGCACCCCGGCCACCTTGCCGGTGACCAGCCGGGCGGCCGGCGCGGCCCGCAGCGCGGCGACGTTCTCCCGGATCACCCGCGCGGCACGCGGATCGGACTCGACCAGCAGCACGTGCTCGGCACCCCGGGACAGCGCCTCCAGGCCGACCGCGCCGGAGCCGGCGTAGAGGTCGGCGAAGCGCGCGCCGACCAGGTCGATCTCGGCCTGCACCGCGCTGAACAACGCCTCGCGTACCCGGTCGGAGGTGGGCCGGGTGCCGGCGCCGGGCGGCGCGGCGATCCGCCGCCCGCCGAGCGTGCCGGCCACGATCCGGGTCACGGTTGCCCCCTGTGCATGCCTCGACGCTACGCGACCGCCGATCGTCGCGAGCCGCCGAGCGACGACCGTCGGCGGTGTCACCCCGCCGACACGGAGCGTCCATCAATGATCTCAACTAGACAACATCATCATTAAGTGACTCTTCGGTCATCCCAGATTCACCACTCATCGATAGAGTCGCCCGGCGTGCTCGCTTTCCGCACGGGCACACAGCGCCGGGAGGGCGTCGGAACCGGTCTCGCCAAACGGCAGGCGATGACCGTTCCGCCTCCCGGGCCACCCCCGATATCCCTCGTCAGGAGAAGGCGTGAACCGTCTGAAGTCCCCGTACCGCCATGTCATGGCGGTGACCGCAAGCGCGCTGATCGGCATCGCCGGCGCCCTGACCCTGGCCAGCCCGGCCAGCGCGCACCACAGCGAGGTCAAGGTCACCGCAGAGTGCGACACCGCCGCCGGCGAGTGGGTCACGACCTGGACCGTCAACAGCTACGCCCCCGAGAAGGTGAACAACTTCCAGTTCACCAAGGTTGAGGCCACCAGCGTGGTGAAGGGTGCGACCACCCCGTTCACCATCGACGGCATCGCGGTGAGCGAGGCCGACACCTTCCCGCACAAGGTGTCGGAGCCCGTGGTCGGCAAGGCCCGCCTCTCGGGCGACGCCACCGAGGCCTCGCTGACCGTGCGTGCGCGGTGGGACAACAAGTACGAAGAGAGCAGTGACCGGGGTGCGTCCATCAAGTTCAGCGAGAGCTGCGCGAAGGTGGTGACCCCGCCGCCGGCCGAGGCCAACCCGAAGGCCACAGTGGCCGCCGACTGCGACGGCGACGTCGTGGTCAAGCTGGAGAACGGCGCGGAGGCCACCAAGGACGCCTCGTTCACGGTCACCGGCACCGACGGCTTCACCAAGACCGCGACCGTCGAGGCCGGCGAGGACACCACGATCACGGTTCCGGCCCGCAACGCCGAGCGGATCAAGGTGACCGAGGCCGGGCAGGAGGAGCCCCTCTTCGACGACCAGCCCGCCGAGGCCAAGGACTGCGTCGAGCCGGGTGAGCCGACCGGCAGCATCCAGATGACCTGCGACGCGCTGATCTTCCAGATCGAGAACCCGAAGGACGGCAAGACCGTCACCATCACGCTCACCCCGAACAAGGGCGAGGCGCAGACGCTGGTCGTCAAGCCGGGCGAGACCAAGACCGCGACGTTCAAGGCCTTCGAGGGCCTGACCGTCACTCCCAAGGCCGAGGGCCTGGACGACTCGTCCCCGATCGCCTGGGAGAAGCCGGCGGAGTGCACCACCGCCAGCCCCACCGCCCCGCCCGCGGGCGGCGGCGCCGGTGGGCCGACCCTGCCGAAGACCGGTGCACCGGCTGCCCTGATCGGCGGTGGCGCGGCCGCGCTGCTGGCGGCCGGCGCGGTGCTCTTCGTCGTGGCGCGGCGCCGTCGGGTCCGCTTCACCGCCTGATCCACCACAGTGACGAGGGCGCGTCGACCGACCGGTCGGCGCGCCCTCGCGCTGTTCCCGGCGGTACCGGACTGCTCCCGCTGTGTCGGGCGCGGAGCCGCGCTGCCGCGCGTGCTGCGCGTGCTGCGCGGCAGCCAGCGCTGTCCGCGCCCGCTACAGAGCTGATGTCGTCAACGAGTCACCGGTGGCAGGCTCTCTGAGTCGTTCACGACATCAGGTCGAAAGGGAGGCACCACACCTCGGTCCACCACCCACGCCTCTCGGCCGCCACCCGCACTGGATCGAACGCGGGGCCGCTTCACCGGATGCCGCTCGCGTCCGCTCCCCCGGCCGCCCCTGGCGCGTCACTCCGACCGGTCGGGGTTCAGCCCGGCTCGCTCGGCCGCCCAGCTTCCGCAGCCACCGGCGCCGGTAGAGGAAGAGAACGGGCAGGCAGAACGCCGTGAAAGTGCCGAGCGCGTCCGGGACGAGAGCGAGCCACCAGCTGCCACCCCGGCTGAGGATGGCGTCGCCGAGCCACGTCAGCCCGACCGCCGCGAGCAGCATCGACCAGAGCCAACCGGCGCGTAACGGCACGGGGAGCGCCGGCCGGTCGCCAATCACCCCTTCTCCAGGTATTCCGCCCGCTCCTCGTCGACCAGCGCGGCGACCGAGGCGGCCAGCGCGGGATGCCGGGCCAGCTCCGGGTCCTCCTCGACCAGCGTGATCGCCTCGGCCCGGGCGTCCCGGATCAGGTCGGTGTCGCGCAGCAGCGACAGCAACCGCAGGTGCGAACGGCGCCCCGACTGGGTCGCGCCGAGCACGTCGCCCTCCCGGCGCTGCTCCAGATCGAGTTCGGCCAGCTTGAAGCCGTCCGTGGTGGAGGCGACCGCGTCGAGCCGCTCCCGGGCCGAGGAGCCCTCGGCGGCCTCGCTCACCAGCAGGCAGAGGCCGGCGGCCGAGCCCCGGCCGACCCGGCCACGCAGCTGGTGCAGCTGGGAGACGCCGAACCGGTCGGCGTCCAGCACGATCATCACGGTGGCGTTGGGCACGTCGACGCCCACCTCGACCACGGTGGTGGCGACCAGCACGTCCAGCTGACCGTCGGCGAAGGAGCGCATCACCGCGTCCTTCTCGTCGGCGGGCAGCCGGCCGTGCAGCACGCCGATCCGCAGCCCGTGCAGCGGCCCCTCGGCGAGCAGCGGGGCCACCTCGGTCACCGCCAGGGGCGGCCGGCGCTCGCTGTCGTCCTCCCGCGGCGCCTCCTCATCGCTCTGCGGTCCCTCCCCGATCCGCGGGCAGACCACGTACGCCTGGTGGCCGGCGGCGACCTCCTCGCGGAGCCGGCGCCAGGCCCGGTCCAGGAAGGCCGGCTTCTCCGCCGCGGGCACCACGTGCGAGGCGATCGGTGAGCGGCCCTTCGGCAACTGGGACAGGGTGGAGGTCTCCAGGTCGCCGTAGACCGTCATCGCCACCGTGCGCGGGATCGGGGTGGCCGTCATGACCAGCACGTGCGGCGGCTGGTCGGCCTTGGACCGCAGCGCGTCGCGCTGCTCCACGCCGAACCGGTGCTGCTCGTCGACGACCACCAGGCCCAGGTCGGCGAAGTCGACCCCCTCGTAGAGCAGGGCGTGGGTGCCGAGCACGATGCCGGCCCGCCCCTCGGCGACCTCGGCGAGGGCCCGCCGCCGGGCCGCCGCGCCGAGCGAGCCGGTGACCAGCTCCACCCTGGTCGCGTTCTCCGCCGCGCCCAGCTCGCCGGCCTGCGCGAGCGGGCCGAGCAGGTCGAGCATGCCCCGGTGATGCTGGGCGGCGAGCACCTCGGTCGGGGCGAGCAGCGCCGCCTGCCCGCCGGCGTCGACCACCTGGAGCATCGCCCGCAACGCCACCACGGTCTTGCCGGAGCCGACCTCGCCCTGCAGCAGCCGGTGCATCGGGTGCGGGGTGGCCAGGTCGGCGGCGATCTCAACGCCCACGTCGCGCTGGCCGGAGGTCAGCTCGTACGGCAGCCGGGCGTCGAACGCGTCGAGCAGGCTGCCCGGCTTCGGCGGGCGGGGCCGGGCCGGCCAGGACGCCGCCCGTTGCTTGCGCTGCACCAGGGTGAGCTGCACGGCGAACGCCTCGTCCCACTTGAGCCGGCGGCGGGCCCGGTACAGGTCCTCCTTGCTGGACGGACGGTGGATCTCCCGCAACGCGGCGCCGATGCCGACCAGGTTGCGGCTGGCCCGCACGGTGGCCGGCAGCGGGTCGTCCGGCGGGGTGAAGGTGTCCAGCACCACCCGAACACAGCGGGCGATCACCCAGGTCGGCACGGCCGCGGCGGCCGGGTACACCGGGATCAGCGCGCCGGCGAACTCCTCGATCTCCTCGCTGGCCGCCGCCTCGCCGTCGCCGCCCTCGCCGAGCAGCACGTACTCCGGGCCGTTGAGCTGCCGCTTGCTCCGGAACTCGGTGACCTTGCCGGCGAAGAGCCCCCACCGGCCGGGCCGCAGCTCCCGCTCCCGCCACGCCTGGTTGCCGAAGAAGGTCAGGGTCAGCACGCCGCCGGAGCCGTCGCCGACGGTGACCTCCAGCAGGTTGCCCCGACGCTGGCGCATCGGCCGTACCGCGGTCCGCTGCACCTGGGCCAGCACGGTCACCTGCTCGCCCACGTCCAGCGAGCGGATGTCGGTGTGCTCGCCGCGCTCGTCGTAGCGGCGGGGGAAGTGGTAGACGAGGTCACCGGCGGTGTGCAGGTCGAGATGGCTGGCCAGGGCCTTCGCCGTCTTCTCTCCGACCAGCTTCTTCAGCGGCGTGTCCACCGTGGCCGTCTCGGTCGTCATTCGACCCCCACCAGGAGCGGATAGTGCGGTTGGCCGCCCGGGTACACCTGCACCTCCACGAACGGCCAGCGCCGGCCGACGTGCGCGCGGATCGCGTCGGCCAGGCCGTCCGGGGCGTCCGCGCCGGTGAGCAGGGTGACCAGCTCACCGCCGCCGCCGAGCATCCGGTCGACCACGGCGGCGCAGGTGTCGACGAGGTCGGCGCCGATCAGGTGCACCTCTCCCTCCACCAGCGCCAGCACGTCCCCCGGTCGGCAGGGGCCGGCGACGGTGAGCGCCTCCCGGCTGGCCCAGCAGACCTCGGCGTACCGGCAGGCTCCGGCGGCCTCGGCCATCGCGATGACGTCGTCCTCGAAGCGGCGCTGCGGGTCGCGGACGGCGAGCGCGGCCAGCGCCTGCACCGGCGACCGGGTGGGCACCACGCTGACCTTGACCCCGAAGCCGTGCGCCTCCTTCGCGGCGGCGCTCGCCACGGCCTGGGTGTTCGGGTCGTTGGGCAGCACCACGACCCGGGCGGCGGCGGTGGCCCGGACGGCGTCGAGCAGCTCGGCGGTGGAGGGGTTGCCCGGCACCACCCTCGCCCCCTCACCGGCGAACAGCTCGGCGATCCCCGCGCCGGCCGCCACCACCACCGCGGCCCGGCCGTCGGTCGCCGGCCCCGGTCGCGGCGCCGGCGCCGTCTGGTCGGCGAACCGGGTCACCGAGATCCGGTACGGCCGCCCGGCGATCACGCCGGCCTCCACCGCCGCGCCCACATCGTTGACGTGCACGTGCACGTTCCAGGTGGTGGACGCCTCGGGCGAGGCCCCGTCGCCGACCACCACCAGCGAGTCGCCCAGCCCGGCCAGCTCGGCACCCATCCGGGCCACCGCCTCGTGCCCGGCGTCGAGCAGGAACTGCACCTCGTAGTCGTACTCGTCGGAGCCGCTCTCCCTGACGGCGGTGAGCGGCGGACGGACCGTGCGGGTCACCGGCGCCGGCCGGGGCGGGCTCTCCCCGGTGACCACCTCGACCAGCGCGTCGAGCAGCAGACAGAGCCCCCGGCCGCCGGCGTCGACGACGCCCGCCCGGGCCAGCGCGGGCAACTGCTCCGGGGTGCGGGCCAGGGCCCGGGCGGCCTCCCCCGCCGCAGCCCGGGCCACCGTGCGCAGGTCGTCGCTGTCGGCCTGCTCGGCCGCCACCGCGGCGGCGGCCACCACGCTCAGCAGCGTGCCCTCCACCGGGCGGGCGACCGCGGCGTACGCGGCGGCGGTGGCGTCGCGCAGCGCGGCGGCCAGCTCCCGGCCGCCCACCGCCGGCGTGGCGGCGAGGGCGTCGGCCATGCCGCGCAGGATCTGCGCCAGGATCACCCCGGAGTTGCCCCGGGCCCCGAGCAGCGCGCCCCGGGCCATCAGGCGCAGCGCGTGACCGTGTGGGGTGTGCCCGTCCTCCGGGAGGGTGCCCAGGTCCATCGCCAGCGCCTGCTGGGCCGAGGTCAGGGTGAGGACCATGTTGGTGCCGGTGTCGCCGTCCGGGACGGGGTAGACGTTGAGGTCGTCGATCTCGCCCTGGTGCCGGCGGAGCGCGGTGAGCCCACTCGCGCACCAGCGGCGCACCGCGGCGGCGTCGAGGGTGTCCAGCACGGCCAGAAGCCTACTGGCGCGCACCGACACGCGCCGGGGTCGGCCGTCCTCCCCCGGCGTGTCCGTCAGTCCCCGGGTCAGCACGGCATGCCGGCGAGCACTACCCTCATGGCGGCGTCCCTTCGTCAGGCATCCGCACGGGGACGGGCCGGCCGTGGCGTTCGTGACGGTGACCGGCCGCACACCGGAGCCGCCCCGACCGGGCCGGTTGGTCCGGCGCACGGGTCATCGGGTAACCTGACCAGGTTGCCCGGGCAGCGCCTGCCGGCGACCTCATGAACGTTTCAATCTCAGGAGTATCCCGTGGCTAGCGTGTGCGACGTCTGTGGCAAGGGGCCGGGCTTCGGCCACAACGTGTCCCACTCGCACCGGCGGACCAACCGCCGCTGGAACCCGAACATCCAGTCGGTGCGTACCCCGGCCGGTGGCGGCAACACCAAGAAGATGCAGGTCTGCACCTCGTGCATCAAGGCCGGCAAGGTCACCCGCGCCTGACGCGGTAACGCCTCCAGCTCGACAATCCACCAGCACCGGCGGGCCGTCACGGCCCGCCGGTGCTGTCGTGTCCGGGCACGCCCGGCTGGCGCGCTGACGGGTGCCCGACGGCAGCGTCGACCGGGCCTGGTCGCCCGGTTAGGGTCTGGCTGCGCCGGGTGCCCGGATCGACGCCTGGCGTGTCGCACGGACGCGCGGGAGGACCGACCGGTGGAGCTGGACCTGGGTCCCGACGAAATGATCTTCGTCGGGGCCGCCGTGGGCATGATGCGCTGGTTCGGCGAGCGGCTCCCGCCGGGCAGCGTGGTGGTGGTCGAGGAGCCGGAGATCATCCATCGCCGGGGCATCGACGCCCTGGTGGCCGGGCTGCCGGTGGTTTCCCGGGTGGTGGCCGCCGGCTACCAGACCGGCCTGGACGCCGACGCGCTGCTGGCACGGGAACCGGGTCTCGCCTCCGCCCGACTGGTCGTGCCGGGGCTGGAGTACGCCGTCGGCGCCACCGCCCGGCTGGCCGAGCGGCTGGACCTGCCCGGCGCCGGCCCGGAGGCCGCCGACGTCTTCTCCGACAAGCACCGGATGCGGGAGCTCGCCGACAAGGCGGGCCTGGCGAACCCGGCGTACGAGCTGGTCGACTCCCCCGCGGCGGCCGAGGCGTTCGCGGACCGCTTCGGCGGCCGGTGCGTGCTCAAGCCGACCCGCCGCTCGGGCAGCCTCGGTGTGCAGGTGATCACCGACCGGGCCTCGATCGCCCCCGCCTGGGCGGCGAGCGCCGCGCCGGAGCATCCGGCGGAGGCGACCTTGGGGCTGCCCACCGGCGTCCTGGTCGAGCAGACGCTGCGCGGCCCGGAGTACAGCGTCGAGCTGCTGGTCGCCGACGGCGAGGTGTGCTTCGGCAACGTCACCGACAAGCGGGTGCTGCCCGGCCGCAGCCCGGTGGAGACCGGGCACACCGTGCCGTCGGCGCTGCCCGCGGCGGCCCGGGCCGAGCTCGTCGCGGCGGCCACCCGGCTGGCTGGGGCAGCCGGCTTCCGGACCGGGGTGCTGCACAGCGAGTGGATCGTGGTCGACGGGGTGCCGACGCTGGTCGAGTGCGCCGCCCGGCTCCCCGGCGACATGATCACCGCGCTGGTCTCGGTCGCGTACGAGTGCGCGTTCATCGAGGCGTACCTGCGCACCCTGCGCGGCGAGCGGCCCGCGCTGCCGGCCCGGCCGACCGGGGCGGCGGCGGTGGAGTTCCTGCTCGCCCCGGCGGGCACGGTCACCGCCGTGGCCGGGCTGCGCGACGCCCGCCGGGTGTCCGGCGTCCTCGACGTCCAGCTGGACGTGGCGGTCGGCGACCCCGTGGGCGAGGTCACCTCGTCGCTCCGGCGCAGCGGTCACGTGCTGACCTGGGGCGCCGACCCGGCCGAGGCGACGGCCGCCGCCCGGACCGCCGCCGGGAAGATCCGGATCACCGCCGGCTGAGCCGGCCGGTCGGGTCCGCGCCGGTCAGAGGGTACGGCCGAAGGAGAGGCAGCCCGGCGCGTCGGCGTAGAAGCCGAAGTTCGAGATCGGCTCGTACCCGGCGGAGGTGTACATGGCGATCGCCTCGGGCTGCCTGTCGCCGCACTCCAGGATGATCTGCTTGCGCCCGTGGTGGCGGGCGGACTCCTCGACCGCGGCCAGCACCGCGCGGGCCACCCCGCGCCCGCGGGCCACCGGCGCGGTGTACATCCGCTTCAGCTCGGCGGTGTCGTCGCCGTGGCTGCGCCAGCCGCCGCAGCCGACCGGCTCGCCGTCGAGGTGGGCGACGAGGAAGGTGCCGTGCGGCGGGGCGAACTCGGTTGCGTCCACCGGTGTCTCGTCGCCGCTGCCGCCGTACCGCTGGCCCAGGTCGGCCAGGGCGGCCGCGATCAACGCCTGCGCCACCGGCGAGTCGAAGCGCTCCGCCCGGATCTCGATCTCACTCACGGGTGAAGGGTACGACCGCCCCTTACCGGAAGTGGTCCCAGCCGGCCGGGCCGTCGTATTGCTCACCGTCGACGGTGACGCCGGCGCCCTCGACCACCCGGCCGACCGGCCGCCACTCGGCGGGCAGGGCCACCGACCGGGGGAAGGTCGCGGCCAGCGCGTGGTCGTCGCCACCGCCGAGGATCCAGGTGTACGGGTCGACGCCGAGCGCCTGCGCCGTGTCACGCATCTGCCGGGGCACCTCGAAGGCGTCCCGGTGCACGTCGATGCCGACCCCGCTGGCCTTCGCCACGTGCCCCAGGTCGGCCAGGAGCCCGTCCGAGACGTCGATCATCGAGGTGGCGCCGAGCCGGGCGGCGTGCGGACCGGCCGCGTACGGCACCTCCGGCCGCCGGTACGCCTCGACCAGCACCCGGGGGGTGCGGAAGCCCCGGGACAGCACGGTCAGCCCCGCCGCCGCCCAACCCGAGCGCCCGGCCAGGGCGAGCACGTCACCCGGCCGGGCGCCGGAGCGGACCACCGGCGGGCGGCCGTCCAGGTCGCCGAGGGCGGTGACCGCGATGGTCAGGGTGGGGCTGGCGGACATGTCCCCGCCGACCACGCTCGCGCCGACCAGGGCCGCTTCGGCGCCCAGCCCGTCGGCCAGCTCCTCGGCCCAGCTCGTCTCCAGCTGCGTCGGCATGCAGAGGGCGACCAGCAGCGCCGTCGGGGTGGCGCCCATGGCCGCGATGTCGGCCAGGTTGGCCGCCGCCGCCCGGTGCCCGACGTCCTTCGCGCTGGACCAGTCCCGCCGGAAGTGCCGCCCCTCCACCAGCACGTCGGTGGAGGCGGCCACCCGCCGGTCCGGAGCGGCCACCACGGCGGCGTCGTCGCCCGGCCCCAGCAGGCAGGACGATCCGTACGTCAATCGGGCGGTGACCCGGTCGATCAGGCCGAACTCGCCGACACCCGCGACACTCATGTCTTCCTTCCGACGCGCTCGCTCGCTGCTTCCCCGCGACCACCGATAGGGATCACGCCTGCTCCGTAGGGTAGTTTCACCCTTCGGGCCGCCCCGGGGCGGCGACGGACGGAGGTCGAGTCGTGGTACAGGCGTACATCCTCATCCAGACCGAGGTGGGCCGGGCGCGTGACGTGGCCGGTCTGATTTCGGACCTTGCCGGCGTGGTACGGGTCGACGCCGTCACCGGGCCGTACGACGTGGTGGTCCTCACCGAGGCGAACACCGTCGACGAGCTCGGCAAACTGATCGTCAGCAAGGTGCAGCTGGTGCCCGGGATCACCCGCACCCTCACGTGTTCGGTGGTGCACCTGTAAGTGGACGAGATCACCACTTCCCCCGCTCGCGAGACGCCGGCCGAGCCGGCCGGTGACGGTGCCCGCAAGCCGGGCTGGGACCGGTCGACCCGCCGGGCGGCGCTGATGGCCACCCTGATCGCGGTCCCGGTGACCGTGGCGGTGGCCGGTTTCGCCTTCGCCAAGCTGGCGCCCGACTCCCCGGCCGCCGCGCCGAGCCCCACCGCGACCTCCGCAGGCCCGCAGTCCACCGCCCCGGTCGAGATGGCCGCGCCAGCGCTGGCCCAGCGGCCCGCCACGGTCTGCCGGGCGCTGGTGTCGCAGCTGCCGGAGACCGCCCGTGACCTGGCCCAGCGGCCGGTCACCGCGGGTCCCGAGCAGAACGCCGCGTACGGCGATCCGGCGGTGACCGTGTCCTGCGGCGGTGCCCAGCCGACGGTGGGGGCGACCGACGACGTCTGGACGGTCAACAGGGTCTGCTGGTCCGCGAAGGAGGAGGCCGACGCCACCGTGCTCACCACGGTGGACCGGGAGGCCGCGGTCACCGTGCGGGTGCCGCGCTCGTACGGCCAGGCGTTGCAGTGGGCGCCGCCGTTCTCCGACACGATCGTCGCCGCGGTCCCCTCGGGCGGCACACCTCCCGCCGGCTGCCGGGGCTGACGCCCGCCCGCGTCCCTCGTTCGGCACGGTGCGGACAGTTTCACGGAAAGAGCGGCCTCCCGGGCGTGGGAGGCCGCTCTTTCCGTCAAAGTGCGCGGGTCTGCGGCGGGGCGCGGCCGGCGCGGCGGGTCAGCGGGGGCCGGAGTCGCGGTGCAGGGCGGTGCGGATCAGCCGGTTGACCAGCTTCGGGTACTCCAGGCCGGCGGCCGCCCACATCCGCGGGAACATCGACGTCGGGGTGAACCCGGGCATCGTGTTGATCTCGTTGAGGCAGACGTCCAGCTCGGGGGTGACGAAGAAGTCGACCCGGGCCAGGCCGGAGCAGTCCAGCGCGGTGAAGGCGCGGGTGGCGTACTCCTGCACCTGCCGGGTGACCCGCTCGGGCAGGTTGGCCGGGATGTCGTACTCGCAGGCGTCGTCGATGTACTTGGCCTCGAAGTCGTACCAGTCGTGGCCGGAGACCACCCGCACCTCGGCCAGCATCGACGCCTCGGGCGCGCCGCCGGCCTCGCCCTCCAGCACGCCGCACTCGATCTCCCGGCCGACGATCGCGGCCTCGACCAGCACCTTGGTGTCGATCTCGCGGGCGGTGGCGACCGCCGCGTCGAGCTGCGCCCAGTCGTCGACCTTGGTGATGCCGAACGAGGATCCGGCCCGGGACGGCTTGACGAAGACCGGCAGGCCGAGCCGCTCCTTGTCCCGCTCGCTCAGCGTCATCCCGTTGCGCAGCACCGCGTACGGGCCGACCGGGATGCCCTCGGCGGCGCAGAGCTTCTTGGTGAACTCCTTGTCCATTGCCGCGGCCGAGGCGAAGACGTTCGCGCCGACGTACGGGATGCCGGCCATCTCCAGCATGCCCTGGATGGTGCCGTCCTCGCCGTACGCGCCGTGCAGCACGGGGAAGACCACGTCCACGTCGGCCAGCGCCCGGGGCCCGTCGACCGGGTCGAGCACCATCAGGCCGCCCGCGGTCGGGTCGGCCCGGAGCACCACCTCGGCGCCGGAGCCGGCGGTGATCTCGGGCAGCTTGCGCGCCTGGATCGACAGCTGGCCCGGGTCCCCGCTGGTCAGCACCCACTGCCCCTGGCGGGTGATGCCGACCGGCACCACCTCGAACTCGTCGGGGTCCAGGGCGCCGAGCACGCTGCCGGCGCTGACGCAGGAGATGCCGTGTTCGGGACTGCGGCCGCCGAAGACGATCGCCACGCGGGTCTTGCCTGGGGTGGTCACTGGGTCACCTCTCGGTACGCGACTGCGGAGCCGCCAGCGGGGCTCACCCGCTTGACCTTACTGTGGGTGGCGACGCGCCGATGGTGATACCCGGGAGGAAGCGTGCCTCCCTCGCAAACGGTTACCTGCACGGATACGGTGCGTAATGTTCAGTCTGGGGTCCCGGCCCCGTGCCGCCGGCCCACCGCGATCACCTTCACCCGCTGCCGTCCGGCGCGGACCATGCCCAGCGCCATGAACGCGCCGGCGATCCGGTCGGCGGCCTCCCGGCTGCTCGCGCCCACCACCTGACGGCGCCGCTCGGGGCAGCTGCGCTCGTCGCGGAACTCCCCTTCGACGGGGCGGACATCGGTCAGCACCACGAGGAACCGGGTCATCGCCACCCGCCCCGACATCCGGTCACCCACATTCCGAAGTCCCTCCCCGGCGCACGCAGTGGTGGCACGTGGCGATCGGGTAAGGGGGAATAAACCCGACCGCCACGCGCCCTCCGGTCGCTCACCCTCGCCGTCGCCACGACAACCGCGGGTGAGGACGCCGTCGCAGATTGACAGGTGGACACGCGTGAATGCAACTCTCATCGACGTTCTCTCACGCACACGTTCCCGAAGACATATGTCACCATCGACGTATGGCCCCGAAGACCGCCCGCGCCCGCCGGCTGGGCATCGCCCTGCGGACCCACCGCGAGGCGGCCGGCCTCACCCTCGAGGGCGCCGCCGACGAGATCAACAGCACCCGCAGCACGCTGTCCCGATACGAGAATGCGCAGACCCTGGTCAACCCGGCCACCGTGCGCTCGCTGCTCACCCTCTACGGGGTCGGGCCGGAGGACATCGCCGCGGCGGTGCAGCTCGCCAAGGACGCCCGCAAGCCGGGCTGGTGGGTGCCGTACTCACACCTGCTGGACAAGCGCACGATCGACTTCATCGCCCTGGAGGCCGAGGCGACCGGGATCGCCAACTTCGAACCGTCGGTGGTGCCCGGGCTGCTGCAGACCGCCGAATACATCCGCGGCGTGATGCGCGGCGGCCCGCACACCCTCTCCGACGACCAGATGGAGCAGCGGGTCAAGCTCCGGCTGGACCGCCAGCAGCGGGTCACCGCTGACGGCCCGCCGATCTTCGACGCGATCATCGACGAGGGCGCGCTGTTGCGCCCGGTCGGCGACCGGACGGTGATGGACGGTCAGCTGCACCACCTGCTCAAGATGGCCGAGCTGCCTAACGTCACCGTCCAGGTGATCCCGCTGGCGGCCGGCTACCACCGCGGCACCCGTGGCTCGCTGCACATCCTGGAGTTCGCCGACCCCGAGGACCCGCTCATCGCCTCGGTGGAGACGGTCGCCGGGCAGATGGTCCTCGACCGGCCGGGCGACCTGCGTACCTGCACCAAGATCATGGAACACCTGCGGACCGTCGCGCTCAGCCCGGCGGGCAGCCGCGACCATCTGCTGCAACTGTTGAAGGGACGGTAGGACCCATGACACCGACGATGAGCGCGGCACTGGCCGCGGCCTCCTGGTGCAAGAGCAGCCACAGCGGGGACCAGGGCGCCTGCGTCGAGCTGGCCACCGTGCCGGGCCGGGTCGCGGTCCGCGACTCCAAGGACCCGGCCGGCCCGGTGCTGCTCTTCCCACCCGCCGCCTGGGCCGCCTTCGCCGCCGCCCCGCCACGCCGCTGACCGGACCGCGCGACGCGTCCCCCGCGCCGCAACGAGGCGGGAACGCGCGCCGCCACCGGGCGGGGACGCCCACCGCACCGGGCGCATTCGCGCGCGAGCCGCGCGGGGGCGGCGTCCGTCAGGCGCCGACGACCGGACGCGCCGGCGGCTCGGCGCGCAACGCCTCCAACGCCGCGATCGCCACGCCCCGGGCGCCGGCCATGTCCCGGTCCGGCACCAGGGCGAAGGTGGCCACCGCGGCCTGCTCCTCCCGGAGCACGGTGTGCGCGCGGACGGTCGCCAGGAACCAGTCCCGGAACTCCGGCGCCGCCTCGACCACCCCACCCCCGACGAAGTACGCGTGCGGGTCGGTGAAGTTCGCCGCGATGGTGAAGAGCCGGCCGAGCGCCGCCGCCTGCTGGGCAAAGACCTCGCGGGCCAGCGCGTCGCCACGCTCGGCGTACCCCCGGAGCAGCTTCGCGGCCCGGCCGGCCGGCTCGGCCGCCAGCGGGTGACCGGGGTAGCGGCTCAACCAGTACGGCAGCAGGCTGCGCCCGATCGCGGTCAGCGAGGCGACGCTCTCCGCGTCCCCGACGAAGCCGCAGGCGCAGGTCGGCACCGGCTGCTCGGAGGCGAGCAGCCCGGTCAGCGGGATGTGCACGTGCCCGAACTCGCCGGCCATCCCGGCCGCCCCGGTGACCACCCGGCCGTTCTCCACCACCCCGCCGCCGAGCCCGGTGCCGACGATCGCCGACACCGAGGAGCGGGTCATCGCGTCGGCTCCGAAGTGGACGTGGTGGGCGTAGAGCGCGGCCGCGTTGCCGTCGTTGTGGTAGATCACCGGCAGGCCGAGCCGCCGCTCCAGCGCGCCCCGCACGTCGTAGCCGTGCCAGGCCGGCTGGGAGAAGTTGGTCGAGCCGCGGGACGAGATCACCCCGGTGGCGCTGGCCGGCCCCGGCGTGTCCAGCCCGACGGCGCGGACCAGTTCGCGCGGCACGCCGGTGTGGGCCAGCACCCCGTCCAGGGCCCGGGCCAGCGCCTCGATGGCCGCCTCCGGGCCGGACCCGACCTCGCTGGGGATCTCCAGCAGGCCGTCGACCAGGAACCGCCCGTCCATGGTGAGCACCGTGGCGTTGTCGCTCGTACCGCCGTTGTCGAGGCCGACCACCACCGGCACACCCACGCTGCCCATCCCCATCCGTCGCCTCCCGCCAGAGCCTGATGCGAGGTTAGTTGCCGCTCCCCCGCCCCGCCACGCCACGGACCGCCGGACCGGTCCGGCTCCCCCGGGGCCGACGGGCGAGGACGCCCGTGGCGTCCCATTCGTCCTCGCGTACCACCGTGGGTACCAGGCCCAGCGCGGTCATCGCCGCGCAGAGCGCGTCGGCCTGGCCGTCGCTGACCTCCACCACCAGGTGACCGCCCGGCGCGAGCCAGTCGACCGCGCCGGCCGCGACCCGGCGCAGCACGGCCAGCCCGTCGGCCCCGCCGTCCAGCGCCACGGGCGCCTCGTGCAGCCGGGCCTCCGCCGGCATCAACGCCACCGCCTCCGTCGGCACGTACGGGGCGTTGGCCACCACCAGGTCGAGCCGGCCCCGCCGGGCGACCGGCAACGGGTCGTACAGGTCGCCTTGGAGGACCGCCACGTCGCGCCCGGCGAGGTTGCGACGGGCGCAGGCCACCGCGGCGGGGTCCACGTCGACGGCGGCGAGCCAGCGCGGGGCGAGCCGCGCGGCCAACGCCACCGTGGTGGCGCCCGACCCGCAGCAGAGGTCGACCACCGCCGGCGCCGGGCCGCAGACCGCCGCCGCCGTCTCGACCAGCAGGGCGGTACGACCGCGGGGGACGAAGACGCCGGGGTCGACGGCGACCCGCAGCCCGCAGAACTCGGCCCAGCCGAGCACGTGTTCCAGCGGCAGGCCGCCGACCCGGCGGTCGACCAGCGTGGTCAGCGTGTCGGGCGAGTCGGCGGCGGCGATGAGCAGCTCCGCCTCGTCCTCGGCGTAGACGCAGCCGGCGGCGCGCAGCCGCTGGACGAGGGCGGGACGGTCGGGGTGGAACGGGGACGATGGCATGGCAAGCCCTCCGGGAACGCTCGTCGGCGCTCCCGCCGTCGCTACCGAGGCGACGGGGACTCGGTGAGGAGCGCCGGTCCTGTTGTCTGGCGGATCGGACTCACCTCCTCCGGTCGGGGGCCCACGCGGGCCGGGATTACGATAGCGGACGCGCCGGCCCGGCGGCGTCCAGCGCGGCGGCCACGTCGGCCACCAGGTCGGCGGTGTCCTCCACCCCGCAGGAGAGCCGGACGAAGCCGGGCGTCGTGTCGTCGCCCCACTGCGCCCGCCGGTCGGCGGTGGTGTGCAGACCGCCGAACGAGGTGGCGGCGGCGACCAGCCGGGCCGCGCCGACGAACCGGGCCACCCGATCGGCGTCGCCGAGGTCGAAGGAGAGCACCCCGGGCATCCGCCGCATCTGCGCCGCCGCCACCGGGTACGCCGGGTCCTCCGGCCGCCCCGGCCAGCGCAGCCCGGTCACGTCGGCACGCCCGGCGAGCAGCTCGACGACCGCGGCCGCGTTGGCGGACTGCCGGGCCAGCCGCAGGTCCAGGGTGGCCAGCGAGCGGTGCGCCAGCCAGGCGTCGAAGGCGCCGGGCACCGCACCGGTGGTGGTACGCCAGGCCGTCAGCGTCTCCACCAGCTCGGCCGAGCGGGACGCCACGTAGCCGAGCAGCAGGTCGGAGTGGCCGGCGAGCGCCTTGGTGCCGGAGGCGACCACCAGATCCGCGCCGAGGTCCAGCGGGCGCTGCCCGAGCGGGGTGGCGGTGGTGTTGTCGACCGCGACGAGGGCGCCGGCGGCGTGCGCCTCGGCGGCCAGCGCGGCGACGTCGGCCACGTCCAGGCCGGGGTTCGCCGGGGTCTCCAGCATCAGCAGCCGGACCCCCTCGAAGGACGGGTACGGCCCGGCGGTCGGCACGAACCCGACCCGTACCCCGATCCCCTCGAGGGTGGCGGTGGCGAACGCCCGCACCGGGAAGTACCCGTCAGCGGGCAGCAGCACGGTGTCCCCGGGCCGCAGCACGGCCAGCAGCAGCCCGGTGATGGCCGCCTGCCCGCTGGCGAAGACCCGGCAGTCGCCCCCCTCCAGCTCGCCGATCGCCGCCTCCAGCAGCCGTCGGGTGGGGTTGTCCGGCCGACCGTAGCCGTTGGCCGCGGCGGCCGGCCCCTGCCACGGGTCGAGGTGGTACGGCGCGGCGAAGACCGGCCCGGGCAGGAACGGCGCGCCCGGCGTCGGCTCGGGCAGCCCGGCGTGCACGCAGCGGGTGCCGTCGTGCCACTCCCCGCCGCTCACTCGTACGACTCCGGCTTGGCGGTGCGGCTCATCAGGGCGTCCACGGCGAGCCGGGGGTCCATGCCCTCGTGGCAGATCCGCTCGATCTGCTCGGTGATCGGCATCTCCACCCCGTGCGCCCGGGCCAGGTCGCGGATCGCCAGGCAGCTCTTCACGCCCTCGGCGGTCTGCCGGGTCGCGGCCTGCGCCTGCTCCAGCGTCTCCCCCCGGCCCAGGTGCTCGCCGAAGGTCCGGTTGCGGGCCAGCGGCGACGAGCAGGAGGCGACCAGGTCGCCCATCCCGGCCAGGCCGGCGAAGGTGATCGGGTCGGCGCCCAGCGCCACGCCCAGCCGGGCGGTCTCGGCCAGGCCGCGGGTCATCAGCATCGCCCGGGTGTTGTCGCCGAAGCCCATCGCGGTGGCGATCCCGTACGCCAGGGCGATCACGTTCTTGACCGCCCCGCCCAGCTCGCAGCCGATCACGTCGTCGTTGGTGTACGGCCGGAAGTACGGCGTCCGGATCGACGACTGCACCAGCGCGGCACGGCGGGCGTCGGTGCCGGCGACCACGGTCGCGGCGGGCTGCTCGGCGGCGATCTCGGGGGCCAGGTTGGGACCGGAGACCACCACCACCCGGTCCGGGGTGACCCCGGCGGTCTCCACGATCACCTCGCTCATCCGCCGGGTGGTGCCCAGCTCGATCCCCTTCATCAGGGAGACCAGGGTGGCGTCCGGGGCCAGGTGGCCGGCCCACCCGGCGAGGTTGCCGCGCAGCGTCTGCGACGGCACGGACAGCACCACCAGCTCGGCGCCGGAGATCGCCTTGGCGGCGTCCCCGGTCGCGGTGACCCGGTCCGGCAGCCGCAGGTCGGGCAGGTAGTCCGGGTTGCGGCGACCGGTGCGGATCGCGTCGGCGACCGACTCCCGCCGGGCCCAGATGGTCACGTCCCGCCCGGCGTCGGCGAGGATCTTGGCGAAGGCCGTCCCCCAGGAACCGGCGCCCAGCACCGCCACATGACTCATTCGTTCACCTCGGGAGTACGCGGACGGGCGGGACGTTCCCACAGCGGCGGTGGCGTACCGCCGCGGATGCCGGCGAGCATGTCGCGCAGGGTCAGCATGATCTCGTCGGTCATCTCCTCGAGGACCGCCCGGCTCGGTGTGGCGCCCGCCCACCGGCTCAGGTCGATCGGCGGACCGGCGACCACCGTCACCGGGGTACGGGGGCGCAGGCCGAACCGGGCGGTCCGCGGGTCGAACAACTTCTCCGGCCCCCACATCGCCACCGGGATCACCGGCGCGCCGGTGGCCAGCGCCAGCCGGGCGGCGCCGGTCTTGCCCTTCATCGGCCACAGCTGCGGCTCGCGGGTCGTGGTGCCCTCCGGGTAGATCACCACCGCGCCGCCCTCGTTCAGGGCGGCGACCAGCTTGTCCAGCGACTTGACCGCGTCGACCGTGCCGCGCTCCACCGGGATCTGCCTGCAGCGGTGCAGGATCCAGCCGATCACCGGGACCCGGAACACGCTGGCCTTGCCGAGGTACTGCGGCCAGCGGCCGGCGTCGTAGACGAAGTGCGCGGAGACCAGCGGGTCGGCGTGCGAGACGTGGTTGGGCACGATGATGATGCCGCCGTCGCGGCGCAACTGCTCAGCGCCGCGCCAGGTGCGCCGGGTCCAGACCAGCATCACGGGCTTGACCAGCGCCACGGCGAAACGTTGCCAGAAACCCAGCCTGCGCCGTGTCACCCTGCCTCCTCGTCGCCCCGACCCACGCGCCGCACCCGGCGGTGTGGTCCGCAGCGGAAATCATGCCTGCTCGTCCCGGGTCCGGCCAGTGAGGGTACCGCCGGCGACCCTGGCAGGATTGTCCGCGTGCGTCAGCCGACCTGGACGGTGGTGGTGCCGGTGAAGCGCCTCGGCGTGGCGAAGAGCCGGCTGCGGGGCGCGCTGCCCGCCGTACCCCACGAGAAACTGGCCCTGGCCCTGGCGGCCGACACGGTCCAGGCGGTGCGGGCCTGCGCCGCGGTCGCCGAGGTGTTCGTGGTCACCGACGACCCGGCGGTGGCGGCCACGGCCGGCGCCGCGGGCGCCCGGGTCGTGCCGGACGAGCCGGACGCCGGGCTCAACGCCGCCTTCCGGCACGGCGCGCAGGTTGCCGCGACCGGCGGCGGGGGCTGGGTGGCCGGGCTCACCGCGGACCTGCCGGCGCTGCGCCCGGCCGAGCTGGCCGCCGCGCTGCTCGCGGTCAGCGCCGGGCCGCCGGGGGTACGCCGATTCGTCGCCGACGCCCCGGGGACCGGCACGGTGCTGCTGGCGGCACCGCCCGGCGTGCCGCTGGACCCCCGGTTCGGCGTCGCCTCGGCAGCGACGCACCTGGCCAGCGGGGCGGTGCCGCTGGCCGGCGAGTGGCCGACCCTGCGCCGGGACGTGGACACCGCCGCCGACCTGGCCGCGGCGGCCCGGCTCGGGCTCGGCCCGCGCAGCGCCGCCCTGGCCGGGGCCGAACGGCCGGCCGCCACGGCTGACGCCCCGGTGTACGGTGCTGGCATGCAGGGCACGGTGGCCACCTTCGACGCGCTGAACCGTACCGGGGTGCTGCTCCTGGACGACGGCACCGAGCTGGCCTTCCCGGCCCGGGCCTTCGACGCGTCCGGGCTGCGGCTGCTCCGCCTCGGGCAGCGGCTGCGGGTGGAGACCGATCCGGACGGCGAGGTCCTCCGCGTGACGTTGCCGACCATGCCGTGATCAGCGTCGGCCGAGTTCGTTTTGCGTTCACCGCAATCGGGTGATTATGAGCGGGTGAGCACCCCTCGCGAACACCCCGCCAGCCAGCCCCACGCCGCCGACCAGGCCGGCCCCCGCAACGGCACCGAACGCCGCGGTGCCGACGGCCGTTACCGCACCTCCCACGCGCCGAAGGAGGTGGTCGTCACGGCGCCCGACTCCCCCGGGGCGAGCGCCGCGGGCGCCTCCGCCGGGCTGGACGAGGTGCTGGACCCGGGCGAACCGTCCGTCGGCCCCGACGACGCGCCGCCGGCCGCCGCGCCGCTGCCGGAGGACCGCTTCCTCAACCGGGAGATCTCCTGGCTCGACTTCAACGCCCGGGTGCTGGCGCTGGCCGAGGACCCGCGCACCCCGCTGCTGGAGCGGGCCAAGTTCCTGGCCATCTTCGCCAGCAACCTGGACGAGTTCTACATGGTGCGGGTGGCCGGGTTGAAGCGCCGGCTCTCGGCCGGCCTGCCGGTCCGCGGCGGTGACCGGCTGCCGCTGCGCACCCAGCTGGAGCGGATCTCCGAGAAGACCGCCGACCTGGTCGGCCGGCACGCCGCCTGTTTCGTCGACGACGTACTGCCGAAGCTGGCCGCCGAGGACATCCGCATCCTGGGCTGGGCGGACCTCGACGACCCGGAGCGGGAGCGGCTGCGGACCTGGTTCCGGGCGCACATCTTCCCGGTGCTCACCCCCCTCGCGGTCGACCCGGCGCACCCGTTCCCGTACATCTCGGGACGGTCGCTGAACCTGGCGGTGGCGGTCCGCGACCCGGACGGCGGTTCGGAGCTCTTCGCCCGGGTCAAGGTGCCCAACAACGTGCCCCGGTTCGTCCGGGTCGGCCGGGACCAGCCCGGGCTGCGGATGCTGCCGGTCGAGGAGCTCATCTCGGTGCACCTCGGCCAGCTCTTCTCCGGCATGCAGGTGGTGGAGTGCCACCTGTTCCGGGTCACCCGCAACGCCGAGGTGGAGGTCGACGAGGACCGCGACGAGGACCTGCTCCAGGCCCTCGAGCGGGAGCTGGCCCGGCGCCGCTTCGGCCCGCCGGTACGCCTGGAGGTCGCCGCCTCCATCTCCGACCACATGCTGGAGCTGCTCGTCCGCGAGCTGGACATGGACGCCCAGGACGTGCTGCGGGTGCGTGGCCTGCTGGACCTGTCCGCGCTCTGGCAGCTCTACGGCGAGGCCGACCGGCCCGACCTGAAGGACCCGCCGTTCGTGCCGGCCACCCACCCCCGGCTCGCCGAGGGCGAGGTGCCGCGCAGCGTCTTCGCCACCCTGCGGGACGGCGACGTGCTGGTGCACCACCCGTACCACTCGTTCGCGACCAGCGTGCAGCGCTTCATCGAGCAGGCCGCCGCCGACCCGGACGTGCTCGCCATCAAGCAGACCCTCTACCGCACCAGCGGCGACTCCCCGATCGTCGACGCGCTGGTCGACGCGGCCGCCGCCGGCAAGCAGGTGGTGGTGCTGGTGGAACTCAAGGCGCGCTTCGACGAGGTGGCCAACATCGGCTGGGCCCGGACCCTGGAACGGGCCGGCTGCCACGTGGTCTACGGCCTGGTGGGCCTCAAGACGCACTGCAAGACCGCGCTGGTCGTACGCCAGGAGGGCAACCAGATCCGCCGCTACTGCCACATCGGCACCGGCAACTACCACCCGAAGACCGCCCGGCTCTACGAGGACTTCGGCGTGCTGACCGCCGACCCGGAGATCGGCGCCGACCTGACCGACCTGTTCAACGTGCTCACCGGCTACAGCCGGCAGACCGCGTTCCGGCGGCTGCTGGTGGCGCCGCAGGGCATCCGCAGCGGGCTGGTCGAGCGGATCGATCGGGAGATCGCCCACGTCCGGCTCGGCATGCCCGGCCTGGTGCAGTTCAAGGTGAACTCGCTGGTCGACGAGGAGATCACCGACGCGCTCTACCGGGCCTCCCGGGCCGGCGTCCACGTCGACCTGCTGATCCGGGGCATGTGCACGCTGCGGCCGGGCGTGCCGGGCCTGTCGGAGAACATCCGGGTCCGCTCGATCCTCGGCCGGTTCCTGGAGCACTCCCGGATCTTCCGGTTCGGCAACAACGGCGACGCCGAGTTCTGGATGGGTTCGGCCGACCTGATGCACCGCAACCTGGACCGTCGGGTGGAGGCGTTGGTGCAGGTCAGCGACCCGGTCGCCCGGGCCGAGCTGGACCACGTGCTGACCGCCGCGTTCGGGCCGGGCGTGGAATCGTTCGAGCTGACGCCGGACGGCACCTGGAACCGCCGCACGGGCACCCTGGAGGAGCCGCGGACCCACCTCCAGGAACTGCTGCTGCGCCGGGTCGGCGGCACTGCCGGCTGACCCCGCGCCGGTCGCGGACGGGCGGGGGGCGAGGCAGCTGAGCGACCCGTACGGCGGGTCGCCCGGACGTAGGGTGGCCAGATGGTGGACGAGGGGCCGGTCGGCATCCGGGCGGCCGGTGGGGTGGCCTGGCGGCCGGATGCCGACGGGATACGCGTCTGCCTGGTGCGCCGGCCCCGTTACGGCGACTGGTCACTGCCCAAGGGGAAGCTGGAACCCGGGGAGCACCCGCTGCTGGCCGCCGTCCGCGAGGTGGCCGAGGAGACCGACGTACGGGCCGTGCCGCAGGTCCGGCTTGCCACCGTCCGCTACCGCAGCGAGGGGCGGCCGAAGACGGTCGACTACTGGTCGATGCGGGCGGTCGCGCAGGGCGGCTTCCAGCCGGGCACCGAGGTGGACGAGGTGCGCTGGCTCGACGTCGACGAGGCGGTCCGGCTGGTCAGCTACCCGCACGACGCGGAGGTGCTGGCCGCGTTCGCCGCGCTGCCGCCGGTGACCGGGACGATCGCCCTGGTCCGGCACGCGCACGCCGGCATGCGGGCCACCTGGTCCGGCCCGGACTCCGGCCGCCCGCTGGACGCGCGGGGCCAGTCCCAGGCCGAGGCGCTGGCTCCGCTGGTGGCGCTGGTCCGCCCCACCCGGCTGCTCTCCGCCTCGCCCCGGCGGTGCGTACAGACCCTCGACCCGACGGCCGCGCTGCTGGACCTGCCGATCGAGGTGTACGGGGACCTGGACGAGCCCGCCCCGGGCCAGCAGCAGGACGAGTGCGCGCTGGCTGCCGCCGCCCGGATGGCGGAGCTGGCCGCCGCCGGCGAGTCGGCCGGGGTGTGCAGCCAGGGCAAGGTGATCCCCGGGGCGCTGGAACGGCTGACCGGGCGGGCGGACGACTTCACCACCTCGAAGGGCGGCGGCTGGCTGCTCGCCTTCGCCGCCGACCGGCTGGTCGCCGCCGACCGGCTCTGAACCGGCACGCGGAAAGGGCACCCACCGTCGCGGTGGGCGCCCTTTCCGTCGTACGGCTGGTCTTCAGCGCTTGGCGGCGGCCTTCTTGGCCGGAGCCTTCTTCGCCGGGGCCTTCTTGGCCGCCGTGCTCTTGCTGGCGGCGGTGGTCTTCTTCGCCGCCGTGGTCTTCTTGGCGGCGGCCGACTTGGTCGCCGCAGCGGTCTTCTTCGCCGCGGCGGCCTTCTTCGCCGGTGCGGCCTTCTTCGCCGCAGCGGCCTTCTTCGCCGGTGCGGCCTTCTTCGCCGGTGCGGTCTTCTTCGCCGGTGCGGTCTTCTTCGCCGCGGCGGCCTTCGCCGCGGCGGTCTTCTTGGCGGCGGTGGCGGCGGTCTTCTTGGCGGCGGCGGCCTTCGCGGTGGTCGCCTTGGCGCCGGCCGCCTTCGCGCCGGTGGTCTTGGCGGCCCCGGTGGTCTTCTTCGCGGGGGCGGCGACCTTCGGCACCTTGCCGCTGGCCACCATCTCCTTGAATCCGGCGCCGGGACGGAAGGTCGGTACGGACGTCTTCTTGACCTTCACCGCCTCACCGGTACGCGGATTGCGCGCTGTTCGGGCGGCCCGGACGCGCTTTTCGAACGATCCGAATCCGGTGATCGCCACCTTCTCGCCCTTGGTCACCGTCGTCTGGACCTCGGCGAGGACCGCGTCGAGCGCCGCCGTCGCCGCCTTCCGGTCCCCCAGGCGAGTGGCGAGCGCCTCGATGAGCTCGGCCTTGTTCACGACTTCCTCCCGATTGTGCAACTGACTCGACGCGAGCCATTCTGCGCGCACGGTATGCCCTGTGCTGCCTGGACACAAACATTCGATGGAAAAAAGCCCTTGCGTCGTAACGGATTCGCCCCCACCGGGTGGACCGGTGGGGGCGAAAACCGCGCTGTGATCGGGCGTACGGCTATGCCACGGCGGGCTTGAACGACGGCCGGGTCGCCTCGTACGCGCCGATCTCGGCCTCGTGCCGGAGGGTGAGTCCAATGTCATCCAAGCCCTCCATCAGCCGCCAGCGGCTGTGGTCGTCCAGCGGGAACGGCCAGGTGGACTCCCCGACCCGGACCTCCCGGGCGGCCAGGTCGACGGTGACCAGGGTGGTCGGGTCGGACTCGACCCGGTCCCAGATCTCCTCGACCGCCTTCAATTCCAACTCCACCGGAAGGAGCCCTTCCTTGAGCGCGTTACCACGGAAGATGTCACCGAACCGGGGAGAGATCACCGCCCGGAAGCCCCAGTCCCGCAGGGCCCAGACCGCGTGCTCCCGGGAGGACCCGGTGCCGAACTCCGGACCGGCCACGAGAATCGACGCACCGGAATGGACCGGATCGTTGAGAACGAATGCGGGGTCCTCCCGCCAGGCGTTGAAGAGTCCGTCCGCGAAACCGGTCCGGGTCACCCGCTTGAGGTACACGGCCGGGATGATCTGGTCGGTGTCCACGTTGGAACGACGCAGTGGCACCGCGGTGCCGGTGTGGGTGGTGAACTTGTCCATCTCGGCTGCCCTTCTACAGGTCGGCGGGGGCGGCCAGCCGACCGACCACGGCGGTGGCGGCGGCGACCGACGGGGACACCAGGTGGGTACGCCCTCCCCGGCCCTGACGGCCCTCGAAGTTGCGGTTGGAGGTCGAGGCCGAGCGCTGGCCCGGCTTCAGCGTGTCGGGGTTCATGCCGAGGCACATCGAGCAGCCGGCGAAGCGCCACTCGGCGCCCGCGTCGACGAACACCTTGTCCAGCCCCTCCGCCTCGGCGGCCTCGCGGACGGCGGCGGAGCCGGGAACGACCAGCATCCGTACCCCGTCGGCGACCTGGTGCCCGCGCAGCACGTCGGCGGCGGCGCGGAGGTCCTCCAGCCGGCCGTTGGTGCAGGAGCCGACGAAGACCACGTCGACCGCGAGGTCGCGCAGCGGGGTGCCCGGCGACAGGTCCATGTATTCGAGGGCCCGGCGGGCGGCGGCCCGCTCGGAGTCGGTGACGAACTCCTCCGGGTCCGGCACCGCCGCGCCCAGCGGGACGCCCTGGCCGGGGTTGGTGCCCCAGGTGACGAACGGGGTGATCCGGCTGGCGTCCAGGGTCACCTCGGCGTCGAAGGTCGCGCCCTCGTCGGTGGGCAGGGTCCGCCAGTAGGCCACCGCGGCGTCCCAGTCGGCGCCCGCCGGGGCGTTCGGCCGCCCCCTGAGGTACGCGAAGGTGGTCTCGTCCGGCGCGATCAGGCCGGCCTTGGCACCCCACTCGATGGACATGTTGGCCACGGTCATCCGGCCCTCCATGGAGAGCGCCCGGATCGCCTCGCCCCGGTACTCCACGATGTGGCCGCGCCCGCCGCCGGTGCCGACCTGGGCGATCAGCGCGAGCACCAGGTCCTTGGCGGTGACCCCGGGGGTCAGCTCGCCGGTGACGTTCACCGCCATGGTCTTCGGCCGGGCCTGCGGCAGCGTCTGGGTGGCCAGCACGTGCTCCACCTCACTGGTGCCGATGCCGAAGGCCAGCGCGCCGAAGGCGCCGTGGGTGGCGGTGTGCGAGTCGCCGCAGACGATGGTCATGCCGGGCTGGGTGACGCCCAGCTGCGGGCCGATCACGTGCACGATGCCCTGATTCTCGTCGCCGAGCGGGTGCAGCCGGACGCCGAACTCGGCGCAGTTGCGGCGCAACGTCTCGATCTGCGTACGGGAGGTCGGGTCCGCGATGGTGAGCAGGTCACCGCGGCGGGACCGGAACGCGGGGTCGTCGTATCCGGTCGGGGTGTTGTGGTCCTCGGTCGCGAGCGAGAGGTCGGGACGGCGGATCCGGCGACCGGCCAGCCGCAGCCCGTCGAAGGCCTGCGGGCTGGTCACCTCGTGCAGCAGGTGCAGGTCGATGTAGAGCAGGTCGGGCTCGCCCTCGGCGGTCCGTACGACGTGCGCGTCCCACACCTTCTCGGCCAGGGTCCTCGGCTCAGGAGTGACTCCCACCATCTGGACATCCTAAATTCTGGGAGGTAAGTTTCGGCTTGTGGGACACAGTATGAGCGGTGTCGGCGTCCTCGACAAGGCGGTGGTCATCCTGGCCGCCTGTGTCGACGGCGCCAGCCTGGCCGAACTCGTTGAACGCACCAAGCTGCCCCGGGCCACCGCGCACCGGTTGGCGCAGGCGCTGGAGATCCACCGGATGCTGGTCCGGGACACCCAGGGGCGCTGGCGCCCGGGGCCCCGGCTCGGTGAGCTGGCCAACGCCGCCCCGGACGTGCTGCTGACCGCCGCGGAGCCGCTGCTGGCCGCGCTGCGTGACGCCACCGGCGAGAGCGCCCAGCTCTACCTGCGCCGGGCCGACGAGCGGGTCTGCGTGGCCGCCGCCGAGCGGGCCAGCGGCCTGCGGGACACCGTGCCGGTCGGCTCGGTGCTGCCGATGACGGCGGGCTCCGCGGCGCAGATCCTGCTCGCCTGGGAGCCGCCCGAGGCGGTGATGCCGCTGCTGCCCCGCTCCAAGTTCACCGGCCGCACCCTGGCCGAGGTACGCCGCCGCGGCTGGGCGCAGAGCGTCGCCGAGCGGGAGGCCGGTGTGGCGAGCGTCTCCGCCCCGATCCGGGACCGCACCGGTCGGGTGATCGCCGCGATCAGCATCTCCGGCCCCATCGAACGCCTCGGTCGCCGCCCCGGCGAACGCCACGCCATGGCGGTCGTCCGAGCCGGCCAACGCCTCTCCGGCCTCTGACCCCCGCCCGCCTCCCCCGCCCCACCCTCGCCTCAGCCGATCTGCTCAAGGAGTTTGCGTCCTTTTCGATCTCCGATTCGGACGCAAACTCCTTGAGCAATCGGCCGGCGCGACGGAAACGGCGAACGGCCCGCCTCGCGGGTGCGAGACGGGCCGTTCGATC